>CAZHZP010000062.1:0-11332 GCA_964537165.1 uncultured Roseivirgaceae bacterium
ATCCACAACACATAGTATCCCCATCGAGTAAGTAGGATTTTAACACTAATCAGCTCGAAGTCAATCCGGTGCTGTTGTCAACGTTGACTTGCCTGATCCCAATATACAGGATTAGGACAGGCATGGGTTCATCACCTTTGGCCTGTCCTTATTTTTTGATTTTAAACTGCGGGGGTAGATTTAACCCAGATTTGGATCAGGCTTATCCCCGGAGCTTTTATCACATTCCTATTCCGTAATGCTTAAAGCCCAGTTCTTTCAAATAAGCAGGATCATAGATATTTCTGCCGTCGAAAACCAGCTTGTTTTTAAGCAATTTAGAAAGTACGTTCCAGCTTGGTATTCTGAATTCCGACCACTCGGTCACCAACAGTAAAGCATCCGCATCCACACAGGCCTCATAGGCATTTTCACAATAAGTGATCTTGTCTCCTATATAATGCTCCTGCGCTTCTTTCATGGCGATGGGGTCATAAGCTTTTACCTGTGCCCCAGCGGCCAACAGCTGGTCAATGATCACGATAGAAGGAGCTTCACGCATGTCGTCGGTATTCGGCTTAAAGCTCAAGCCCCAGATCGCGAAGGTTTTGCCTTTTAGGTCATCGCCAAAATGAGCCTTTACCTTCTTGAACAACACTTCCTTTTGTCCCTCATTCACATCTTCCACCGACTGCAATACCCTCAGGTTATAACCATATTCGTTGGCGGTACGGATAATCGCCTTCACATCCTTAGGGAAACAAGATCCGCCGTAGCCAATTCCCGGATAGATAAATTTGGTACCTATTCTAGAATCAGAACCGATGCCTTTTCTCACCATATTGGCATTGGCACCTACCAATTCACATAGGTTGGCGATGTCATTCATAAAGCTGATTTTGGTCGCAAGCATGGAGTTGGCTGCATACTTGGTCATTTCAGCCGAAGGGATGTCCATGTAGATCATTCTGTCACCGCTAAGCTGGAAAGGCTTATACAGTCTTCTCATGATCTGTTCCGCCCTTTCATTTTCCACACCGATCACGATTCTATCAGGACGGAGGAAGTCCTCTACAGCCGCCCCTTCTTTTAAGAACTCGGGATTGGAAGCTACCGCAAAGGTGAGATCACTCCCCCGCTCGTCCAGGGCAGCCTGGATGGCAGCCTGTACTTTTTTACCCGTTCCTACCGGAACGGTGCTTTTGGTAGCCACTACTATAAAATCAGTCATAGACCGTCCGATTTCATCGGCCACTGCCAATACATATTTAAGATCGGCCGAGCCATCTTCTCCTGGAGGGGTACCTACCGCAATAAAGGCAACATCTGAACCTTGAATGGCGTCCCTAAGGTTGGTTGAAAACTGCAACCGGCCGCTTTGATAATTTCTTACCACGATCTCCTCGAGGCCGGGTTCGTAAATCGGCATGATGCCGTTCTTCAAATTTTCAATTTTCTTCTGGTCCACATCCACGCAGACCACTTCAATTCCTACGTCGGAAAAACAAGCTCCGGAAACCAAACCGACATAACCGGTTCCTACTACGGTTATTTTCATATGTTATCTCTTCTTTGTAAAAATAATTTTCCTATATTAATCAACCTCAACGGAATTCACTGCTCCTTCAGGCCCTGGATTTCTTCCACTTGCCGGAGCTTGCCGACCCCGTTTAATGTCCGAAGCAGCAAATTAACGGAAAATAAACCAAAGTTGGACCGTGCTACAAGATAAAATATGGCATGAAACAAGAGATAATGCTTTTTAGACGAAGGCAAGCTTTCTCGGCTTTTGCAATAGGAGGCACGGCTAAGTTAGGAATAAAGATAGGCTTATGATACCGGCCGTTCATGGCGGTAGATGCTAGCAGCGTTCCGCGGGAATTTTATTCTGCGGAAATTTGGGCTCTCCAAAAGCTTAAACTGTAAACTATTTTATATTTATTTGTATTAACCAAAGCTCTTGAAGGTGTGCATCCCCCGCACCAAAACCAACATATATATCAAAATAATTACGCATGTATGAATTGTAAATCATACTTTTGTACTTTCGACGATCTATGAAAAATTAGAAATGAAAATTAAACATCTGATTGTTTGTCTGCTGGCGGTTGCTGCCAGCGCCTGCGTGTCCAACGAAAAAATAATTTATCTACAAAATCTCGAAGGAAAAGATCCCATCCCAGAGGACTCCTTAATCAATTACGCCTTCTCTGAATATAGGTTGCAATACAATGACATTGTCGACGTCCAGATACAGACGTCAGACCTAGAGATGAACGCCATGTTCAATATTCAGCCCAAAGGCAATATGGGAAACATGGGTCAGGGAATCACCGCTACAGGTGGGGATGTCTATTACATGACGGGGTTCTCTCTGGACAAAGAAGGATTCATTGAAATTCCTTTAGTAGGAAAAGTAAACTTGAGGAATCAAACATTAGCGGAAGCCAAAGAATCCATATCAAAGGAACTGGAGAAATTCTTTGTCAACAACGATTATTTTATTCGCGTCAAACTAGGCGGTATCCGTTACAGTGCGTTGGGAGAATTTAGACGGCCGGGAAAGTTCGTCGTACTGCAGGACCGGATGACCATTTTTGAAGCCATTGCCAATGCGGGGGATTTGAACGTGGCTGCCAAACGGGACGAGGTATTGCTGATTCGTCAATACCCTGACGGTACTAAGCTACACCGGATCAACCTAAATGACCGGCACCTTATCCATAGTCCCTATTATTTTATCCAGCCAAATGACCAACTTTATGTCGAGCCGATGAAGATCAGAGAACTGGGTTCCGGGGAAAACTTCTCCCAATCCCTCTCTTTAGTTGTAACATCTATCTCTGCTGCCGCACTAGTTTTAAATTTAATACTTAAATAATTAAATGGAAAATAATTCGCCACACCCACAACACGGCATAGACCAGGACGAAGAACAAATCGATTTAAAAGAGCTTCTCTTTAAGTACCTGAAGTATTGGCCTTATATTCTTGCCTGTGCGTTTATAGGGGTGTTGTGTGCCGTGCTGGTTAATCGATACGCCACTCCCATCTATCGGGTGGAGGCGTCGATAGTGGTCAATGATGAACCTTCCGGCACCCTGGGTCAAGACATCTTCGAGTCAGCAGGCTTATCCATTCCGAAGAGTAATGTCGAGAATGAAATCGGAATATTAAAAAGCTACACGTTAGCTTTTGAAGCGCTGAATGCGTTAAACTTTAATGTATTTTATTATAAAGATGGGTTTATCAAAAAATCGGAGATCTACGGCAACGCCCCTTTCCTGATAGAAGCGGACTGGAAACACCCTCAATTGGTCGAAGGAATGTTTGCCATACGTAAATTAGACAACAGGAAGTTTCAACTGACGGTTATTGAGGATGATTTTTCGGTCTTCTCCCCCCTAGACCCGCATTATAAAACACAAGTAAATGTCTTGGATAATATTGAGGGAGAATATCCATTTGGAGAGTGGATACAAGGCAACCATTATAAATTTAAAGTATCAGACCTATCCGCCGACAACGGAGAGGAGATTTTCTTTCACCTAACGGACACCTATTCTCTGGCAAACCGCTACAAAAATGACCTCCAGGTAAGCCCTCTGAATAAAACCGCGACCATTCTTACCCTCAGTCTGGAGTTGAACCACAGAAGGAAAGGAGAAGATTATCTCAACAAACTAATGGAAGTGTACCTAGAGCGGGAATTGTTGGAGAAAAACCAAACCGCCGCCAATACGGTATTCTTCATCGACCAACAACTGTCGGGCATTACGGATTCCCTGTCTTTTATAGAAGACAGACTGGAAAACTACAGGAGCACCAACAATGTCTTCAACCTTACAGAAGAAGGCAGCCTTATTTTTCAAAGGCTAGAGGGGATGGAAAAAGAGCGGGCTGAAGTGAACCTAGCTTTACGATACTACCGAACCTTGATGACCTATTTGGAGGAAGAGCAGCTTGATGATCTGGTGGCTCCTTCCGTCATCGGCATTCAGGATCCATTGCTCAACGCGCTTGTGATAAGTATGGCGGAACTCCAGGGGGAAAGGGTGAGGCTCACTGCTACTTTCTCCTCTGAAACCCCGGCTGTAAGAGAGGTAAACTCGAAAATCCAAAACACGAAAAGAACACTTTTAGAAAATCTAAGAAGTGCGATAACCAATTCTGAAAGCGCACTAGTAGAAATTAATACCCGGTTAAGATCAGCAGAAAGCGAGGTAAACCGCCTCCCTGCTACAGAAAGAAACCTGCTAAATATTCAGCGCCAATTCTCCATCCACGAGAATATCTATGTCTACCTGTTGGAAAAAAGGGCAGAAGCTGAAATTACCCGCGCCTCCAACTCGCCGACTAATGCGATACTTGACGTGGGAAGGTCCGGCAGTATTCCGGTCTCTCCCAAAAGAAGCCTGAACTACCTGATTGGCCTCATACTCGGCCTCGCTTTACCGATCGGGTTTATTACCGCCAGGGATTTCTTTAATACAAAAATACAGGATCCTAAGGAGGTGGAGAAGAACTTAAAGGTTCCTATGATCGGAATGATTGGGGTAAGCAAATCTCCCAATAACCTGGCCATCTTCAGCAATCCAAAATCTACTATCACAGAATCCTTCCGAAACCTGAGGGCTAATATGAGCTTTCTTTCCCCCCGGCAGAGCAGGTTGGTAGTGGCTATTTCATCCTCTATCTCAGGCGAAGGAAAGACATTTGCTTCCATTAACTTAGCTTCTATCTATGCGATTAGCGGGAAAAAGACGGTACTGGTGGGGCTAGATTTAAGAAAACCCCGGATTGCGTCGGACTTTAACCTCTTCAATGACAAAGGGGTCAGCAACTACCTCAGCAGCGACCAAGACTGGAAACCTATGGTTAAGGCATCTGGATATGAAAATCTGGATATCTTGCTCTCCGGTCCTCCCCCTCCAAACCCTGCCGAGTTGTTGTTACAGGACAATTTTGTTACGCTCCTGGAAGAACTGAAAGACAATTATGACGTAATCGTTCTGGATTGCCCCCCGATCGGCCTGGTATCTGAAACTTTGGAAATATTTAAGTATTCAGATCTCAATATGATGATGGTCCGGCAGGACTATTCTTTCAAGCAGTCCATCGATTATATTAACAACCTCCACAGCAAAGGAAGCGTCAAAAAACTCTATACCATCATGAACGGTGTAAACGCCGGCAAAGGCTATGGTGGCTATGGCAGCTACGGCAGCTATGGCTATGGAAATTACGGGTACGGCAGCTACGGCTATCATGAAGAAGAAAAAGAAGCCGTCAGTTGGTGGAGGAAACTATTTAAAGCATAAGTAGGTGCCAACGCCAAAAAAGCACTGATAGCTACCTCACCCTTCTTCCTCCTTATACCCAAAAAGTCTTTAAAGGAAGAAGGGTGATGGTCTTAAAGAACAACCGGATTTTTTTAACGGTAGCGATATGATATACTCCCCAAGCCTACCGCTGTTCAACCAAAAACGCTTACGATATCGTTGAACAAGCCCAGTGCATCAAACAGATATGCTGATCTTTAAAAATCTCATTTTGCAGCATTAATCAAAATGATCACAAACGAGAAGAAAAAGGTCACAAAAAAACCACGAGGATCAAAATCTTCGTGGTTATGTCTATAAAAGCCTCTTTCACTCAGGTCTGGTTCGCAAAAAGGGAGGTGAGGTAGCCTACCGACAGATTTACATCAATTCATATTGATCTGGTTATGATCGAATATCTCCTCGGTAATAGTAGGCTTGGAATAGTTTCTTTTGGTGGTATGTGCAACGACACGGGAGGGCAACCTTCTGGTATGGGCTTTTACGTGTTTGATGGCCTTTTCATCCAACCAAACACCCAATACTACCACTATGGTCACTACAACCGGCAACATGATGTAATCATTGAGATATGATCCAAGCATTACCAAAGCGATAAACGCTATTTTTATACCTCCTAACAACATGGAGACCTGGTTATGTTTATATCCCATTCTTAACAAAAAATGGTGGACGTGGCTTTTGTCCGGCTTTAAAGGCGATTTCCCTTTGAGGGATCTTTTGGTGATTATTCGGATGGTATCGTATATGGGCACAATCATCAACGCAATGCCCGCGGTAATAGGCGCATGGATCTTCCATCCATGAGAAGCGAGCATGTTGCCGTTAGTATCGATAAACAGAATGACCAAGGTTGTCAAGGCAAACCCCAAACTCAGGGAGCCAGTATCCCCCATAAATATCTTGGCTGGATGCCAATTAAACACTAAAAAAGACAACACCCCTCCCACAAGGGTGTATGATATCAGGCTGTAAGCTATCATGTCAGCCATATAAAACCACCAGCCCAAAAAGGAAAGGGAAATAACACTTAAGATCCCTGCCAATCCATCCAGGCCGTCTATAAGATTAAAAGAATTTGTCAGAACAATGATCAGCAGAAAGGAAAGTGCCACGCTCACAAGATAGGGGATTTCATATATTCCCATAAAGCCGTAAAACCCGGTAATGCGGATATCGGCCATGATGATGACAAAAAACGCGGGAATACACTGTCCGATCAACTTTTGAATAGCAGATAGCTCGATAAGGTCATCTCTCAGGCCGACAGAAAACATAATCCCCAAGGCCACGAGAAAATAGCGGGTTTGTACGAGCTGTTCCAAAGAAAACCAAGCAAAAACGCCGGTGAAAGTGGCTAGGATTATCCCGATCCCTCCCATAGACGGCACAAAACCATGATGGATTTTCCTCCCGCCTGGAGCGTCGATGATGTTACCCTTTTTCAACATGAAGATCAGAACGGGTGTAATTAAAAATCCGAAGAAAAATGAGGTTGCCGCTGAAAGAAAAATGTCCATAGATTTTTGTTTACGCAAAAGTAAGTATAATATCCACTGTTTCCCAAAACGTCAAATTAAAAAAGTGCCAAACTTTATGGGATAAAGGCTAGCAATAAGAGAAATACCACGGACCAAGTAATAAAATTAGCGATTTAGCAAATAAATAAAATGTGCCTGCGCCATAATATCCAGTCTGCTCTTACCTACAGGAAATGCGGAATAGCTCTCTGATTCAAGCTGCCATTGGTAATTTGAGGCATGGATGAATTGTAGCTTGCCACTAATGATCAGCCTTTCTACCTGGTAGTCGGCCAGCAAACCCAAACTCAAATCAATCCAAGGTTGCCTTTCCGATTGCTGACCGAATGCCTTGTAATAAAAATCCTGGTGATTTGCCAGCCGTTCCAGCCGTATGCCGAATTTAGTTAATTGATCCACCAAAGCTACTTCAATGGTCTGAACGTTAGAGCCGCCTGTGCCGATCCCTACACCTAAAGACTCACCATAATGGGTAAAACCCCTAGCCCTACCATGGGTGTGCCAACTAGCCCCGCCCTGTAACCCTGGGTACCTGATATACCGGTTTACGGATTCTTGTTGTTGGGTCATTTCGGCCCGGACCTGGATCAGCTTGTCAGTAGCCGGGAGCGTAAAAAGCTTGCCAAAGCCTAATATATAGGCCCTGGCATGGTTGGGGTTAAGGGTAAATTCCCGCCAGTTCAGCGCATGGTCTCTTCTTCCGTACTCAAAGTAAAACTCAGCACGTGCCTGGGGAAGCACATAGCGTCCAAAAACCGCCACCTGCTGATCCTGTCCCCTCGAATCATAGTCTACTGAATGGCCATCTTCAAAAAGACTTTCTTTGGTAAAGACTTCGAAAACCGGAAGCCAGTCATTAAAAGTGCGCCCCCTATTTCCGTTATAAAGCTGAAAGGTTCGGCTCAAGCCAAAAGACAGTCCGGGGATCCACTTCGGCTGATAGCTGATGGAAAGACCGTTTAGGTATCTCCAATCGGCAGAGAGTTCGCGAAAATAACGTTCGTTGAGTTCCGGGTGCTGACTGGCCTCAAAACCGGACGGCTCCAACCTTCCGATTAGCAGTTGGCCTTCAAAGGATCCTAGGAAGGTTTTGGCGGGACGGGTGGTGTTCAGGGTGAGATGCTTAAAACCCCTTGCGTTGTTGGAGAAAATCAGCGCATTGAATTGGCCCGGCCCCCACCAGATGTTTTCCGTAGATGCCCCTACCTCAAAGGCTCCGGCGCTGAGGCTGATTTTGGACTGACCCCAACCCATCTTGGAGTAAGACCCTTTGCCAAAGCGCTCGGGATGGTCTCCGTAGTTCCAGGAGGAGAAACGGTTTCTCGTAACATCGGAAGGGAAGTCATTCGGAAACCCATCCCAAGCCCGGTTTTGTGCCCAAAGTACCTCGGGTTGGAGCTGAATATTCAAGAAACGGTATTTTAAATGTATACCACCGGTGGTATGGTTCTGCCCCCCGACATTAGGGATCATGATGCCGTTGCCCCAGCCGTAAGGCCTGCCGGAATTGAATTGGGTGGTGTTTTGGAGAGGGAGAATGGAAAAAGCCTTTTTAGGTATTTGTCGGTTGATCGCATCCAGCTGGTAGCCTTCTTTAAAGGAATCATATCCCTCCTCATAAACCGTCTGATCCGTAAGGAAATTGAATCTTAAAGGCCGGAGATTAAAGGAAATGCTGGAATCCAGTTCACCGAGGAGCTGCTTTCGGCGCAGGGCTTCTTCGAAGACTGGGGAGCCGGCTGGGATGGTTTGTGCGGTTTGGTGATGAGATATCAAGAGACTCCACCCTAACCAAAAGATCAGCTTAGGAAACGACTTCATTTATTAGCATTTACTTATTATGGTATGGCTTATTGTTGTATGATCTGTTCCAACCGCTGCGTGATCAATTCATATTCAAAGTTTTGTACAGCAAAATCATGTCCCTTTTTTCCCATCTCGGCTTTTTTTACATCAGTCATGTCGTAAACATGAAGGATGGCCGAGACTAGGGCTACCACATTTTCTGCGGGAATTTTTAAACCTGCCCCTGCCTCTTCTATTGGATCTTCTTTACCGGAATAGGAGTGTATAATTGGCCTTGCGGAAAATAGATAGTCAGGGATTTTATTGGCGCCTATCCCAAATTCATAGATAGAGTGGTTTCTCCATCCAATGTAGCATACATCGAATACCTCCAGCATGGATTGTATCATTTTTTTGTGGATGGGGTCGATAAAGATGATGTTTGGGTAGCCGTCTGCCATCTGTTTTAGACTCTCCTTCTCCTTACCATCTCCCACGAGTACTAGGACTATATCCGGATGATCATGCAGTGCCTTCCCTGCTTCTATGAAGATCTCCATGGCGTTGGCATGCCCCAGGGTACCTGTATACCCGACAATGAATTTGTTTTCGGGCAGCTCCTGTCTGATTTCTGATGGAATAGGAATTCTGTCGCTAACCTCATCTTTAGAATAGCCGTTTGGCACCCACCGGAATTTTCGCAAATCAACCTGTTTTCTTTCCAGGTGCGCATGAGCATTCTTAAGATTAGATATAATCCAATCACTTTCCTGATAAGCCTTCGCCTCAATCCACTGCATTAGCTTTATAAAAGGATGCCGTTTCGAAAATCCCCCCAACTCTATCAACGTCAAGGGCCAGATATCCCTAAATTCAAATATTAGTTTGGCATTATAGAATTTACTTAAATACCGCGCCCCCAAAAAAGAGACAAGCGGCGGCGATGAACATAGTATTACATCGGGCTTATCTTCAATAACATCTGTCAATCCTTTTAGTTTATGGGCAAAATAAAACCAGTTCCATATCCTCTTTTTGCTATGCGCGTTTGAATACTTCCCTACCTTTATCCAAACCAGGTTGAAATTACTCTCCCGCCTGATCATATAAGGGGCTGTAATTTCAGGGGGATTTCTGTGCAAATGGATGAAACTCCCCGCTATTAGGTATACCTTATGTCCCAGCTTGGATAATTCTTCTGAGAGATAATAACTTCTGCCTGCATAACCCGTATCTGGCGTGGAAGCATCCAGGTTAATCATCCATATTACTTTATTTTGCATTATATCTTTGATCGATTCTGTTTAGCGTCAAATCATTATAGATTCTTATCATTTTATCTACATTCTTATTCCAATCATATTCCTCTATAACCCTTTGTCGTCCCGCCTTTCCCATTTTTACGCGAAGATCTGGGTTGTCGTATAATGCTTTTATGGCTTCTGCGGCGGATTTTGGATCTTGTGCAGGAACTACGACACCCGTAACATTGTCTAAAATAACCTCCGGCAGCCCTCCGACGTCGCTCACTACCACCGGTCGTTCAGTGGCAGAAGCTTCTATCGCCGCGACACCAAAACTTTCATTATTTGAAAGACATACGCAGACGTCTATCTGATTGTGATAATGTGGCACCTCCTCATAAGGAACCGGTCCGATAAAATTGCATAAATGGGAAATGCCCAAATCCCTGGCTTGCTGTTTCAATTGTTGCTCCTGAGAGCCACCGCCTACAATGATTAGTTTTATTTCCCCGCTCGTTGAGTTCGTCGAAAAAATTTTAAAAGCTTCTATTAGATAATGCAAGCCATACTTTTCCTCCAGTGTTTTTATGGTACCTACAACGAAGTCATCTCCGGTTTTAGGGAGCCGCTTAAAAGTGTCCAAATCAATCCCAAAGGGTGTGACCTCAATTTCCTTACGGGTATATTTTGAAGTCTCTTCTGCCATCGCATGGCTGGTGGATAAAACTTTGTCAGCTCGGCGAAGTATAAACCTTGTGAGTGCGCTAAAAAAGCTGTTCTTATTCGGAAAATCATAGATGTCGGATCCCCAAACTGAAACAATAAAAGGGTGATAATTACATAGTGCACCTAATAGCCCATAGCTGCTTGCATAATGGCTATGGACAATATCGGGTTGATAGCTCCTTATACATCTTTTCAAAAATGAAAGAAGGCTGAGGTATTTTGCTTTCTTATACCAATTAAATCTTTCTTGTGTAATATCTGAATGATAGGTCGTAAGATTAGGGATTCCGTCGTAAATTCCATCTTTGGGTTTTGCTATACTCCATAACGCAATATGAACCCCCTTTTCTGTCAGCCCCTTTACCCATTTTATGGTATGGACCGAATTGGCGTCACTCAACAAAAATACTTTCATCTTCTGTTCGATCATTGCCTTTTTCTGGCGTCTCTTAGAACTTTATTGAAACGTCTCTCTGTGACCTGTGTGCTAGCAAAAGCTTTCAAAATCGAGTCTGGTCGTCTACTGCTGCATCTTTAATAGCTGCTCTACAATCCTATCCGAAGCAGCGCCACCACCATAGAGACCTGTGTCAAAGTCCAAGTCTGACGAATCTGAGAAAAAGCTAAACGCTTCTAAGATCGCTTGAGGGTCTGTCCCTACGATCCTGTTTACTCCATGTTCCACTAACTCCACCCATTCTGTCTCTGTTCTCAG
>CAZHZP010000063.1:0-11220 GCA_964537165.1 uncultured Roseivirgaceae bacterium
CAAGCGATACTCCCACTTAAGGGTAAAATCCTTAACGTAGAGAAAGCCCAGGAGCATAAAATCTATGACAACGACGAGATCAAGAATATCCTGACTGCATTAGGTGTAAAAATCGGCACCATGAATGATGAGAAGGAGCTGGATCTTGCCAATCTGCGTTACCATAAGATTATTATCATGACGGATGCGGATATTGACGGTTCTCACATTAGAACATTGATTCTCACCTTGTTCTTTAGGTACATGAGGACGCTGATTGAGAAGGGCTACCTCTACATCGCCTTGCCTCCTCTATACTTACTGAAAAGAGGGAAGGAGGAACGGTACTGTTGGACAGAGGAGGAAAGACAGGCCTTTGCCTTGGAGTTGGCAAAAGACGGCAAAGTGGATAGTGTTTCCATACAACGGTATAAAGGTTTAGGGGAAATGAACCCAGAACAACTATGGGCCACTACCATGGATCCTGCTACACGATCTATCAAACAGGTATCGATTGAATCGGCCGCTGAGGCGGATCACCTGTTCAGTATGCTGATGGGGGATGAGGTGGCTCCCAGACGAGATTTTATCGAAAAAAATGCCAAGTATGCGCATATAGATACCTGATGATGCGGGGTAAAAAGAATAAAAGGGGCCCTGGCCCCTTTTTCTTTTATATTTAAACAAAAATCTCCCTAAATTACTGCCAGTATTTTTTCCGCCGTAGATAGATCAACCAGCCCGTAGGAGTGGGATCTACTGGGTCGGAATGGCCAAAAATAAAGAAAGTATGGAAATAGGAAAGTTCGATCAAATAATAGATCACAGCGACCTAATTAGTAGAGACCTGAGCTGGCTGAAGTTCAACGACCGGGTGTTTGACCAGGCAAAAAAAGATACAAGATCCATATTTGAGAAACTGAAGTTCTTGGCTATCACCGCTTCTAACCTGGATGAATTTTTTATGATCCGGGTGGGGTCGCTTTACAATTATCTGGACTACGACAAAGAGCGGATAGACTACTCCGGGTTGACCGAAGAGCCCTTTAAGATGAAACTCATGATGGAATGTCAGGAATTCCATCAGCGGCAACATGCTCATTTTCTTCAGCAGCTTTTGCCGACTACCCCAGAGGCCGGCTTCACTTTGAGTAATGTGACCAATTTAGAAGAACATGAACAGGAGATTATCAGGGAATATTTTGAAAAAGCGGTTTATCCCATGTTGACACCGATGGTGTTTGATGGTTACCATACTTTTCCGATTTTGATGAATAAGTTGCTGATTTTTGGGGTGGTGTCCATCAATCCCGGAGATAAAAAGGATAACCGGAAACTTTCATTTGTACAGGTGCCTTCCAACATCCCTCGTTTTTTTGAGATTGAAAGGGAGGATACCATTGTCTATGTGCCTATTGAAGAGATCATTCGCGAAAACATCCTGTCTCTGTTCCGGAATGTGGATATAGAGTCCATCAACCTCTTCCGAATCACCAGAAACGGGGATTTTACGCTTGAAGAAAGCGAAGATATGGACATGAACTTCCTGGAGGAAGTGAAAAGAAAGCTGAATGAAAGGAAAACGGGCAGGGTAGTCCGCATCGAAATTGAGGAAGGGTACAGCAAATGGATGATCAACCTGTTAAAAGAAAGATGGACCATCGAGGATGACAGTATTTTTGTCATCAGCCGTTCAAGCATGATGGACTTTACCTGTTTTTGGCAGATCATAGGCAACAAACGGTTCAAGGATAAGATCCCCCAGCCTCCGGCCTCAGTGCCGCCGCTCTCTTATCCCGATGCTGCTACCGAGGATATTTTCCAGGTGTTGAAGCACAAAAATGTATTGCTTCATCATCCTTACAACAACATTGACCCCATCTTGGAGTTGTTGGAAAAGGCAGCAGAGGACCCCAATGTAATGGCGATCAAAATGACCATTTACCGTTTGGCAAAGGATTCCAGGATTACCAAGGCACTCTTGAAGGCCAATGAAAACGGGAAGCACGTGTCGGTTCTTTTTGAAGTAAAGGCCCGCTTTGATGAAGAAAATAATATGCGTGAGGCCCAAAGACTCCAAAAAGCGGGGTGTTTTGTGATTTATGGGGTGAGCAATTTCAAAACGCATACTAAATTGCTCCTAATTGTCAAAAAGGATGAACGGAGAGTCACACGGTATGTCCATTTAGGCTCAGGAAACTATAATGAAGACACTTCGCGGCTATACACCGATATAGGGCTATTGACGACCAATGAAGTGCTGGCCAATGATGTGTCTGAGTTTTTCAACGTTATCACGGGGCATTCCGTGCCTTCCACTTATAAGAATTTGCTGACCGCGCCCCGGGACATGAGAAAGCGCTTGATCGACTTTATTGAAGATGAAGCCGAACATGCAAAAAACGGCTTGCCTTCCGGCATTTTTATCAAGATAAACTCTCTTGAAGACAAGGAGTTTATCTATGCGTTGTACAGGGCCTCCCAAGCAGGTGTGCCTATTACACTGGTGGTGCGCGGCATTTGCTGTCTGAGACCCAGAAGAGTAGGCTTAAGCGAAAACATCCAGGTTTATTCCATTGTAGGGGATTTTCTGGAGCACTCCAGAATCTATCACTTCCACAATAACGGCAAGCACCGCACCTACGTCGGCAGCGCAGATGCCATGGTCAGGAGTTTTGACAAACGGCTGGAATCGTTGTTCAGGGTAAAGACACCGTTTTTGGAGAAGCAACTGATGAATATTATTGCTTATAATCTAAAAGACAACGTGAATGCTTACATCATGCAGGAGGATGGGAGTTACCTTCCCAAGCATGTGCAGGAAGGGGAGCGGGAATTCAATGTTCACCGGGAATTCTTCAATGTTACGCCTGAAATTGTCAACAATGTGGTATTGGCATGACCGGCCTGTTTTAGTCGGAAGGTAGGATTTTCTCTTTGTTCCTTTCATAAAGGACGCTGATCAACCCGTCTTTTAGTCCTACATCGGGGACGAGCATCCGCCGGGAATGGGCGGCTTTCATCGCAGCGAGATAAATCCGCGCTGCCGGAATGATCACATCGGCCCGGTCGGGATTGAGGTTCAGTATATTGATTCTTTCTTCATAGGTGAAGCTCTCCAAATGTACCAGGATTTCTTCTATCTTGGACATGTCCAAAAACCTCTTTTTATTGCTTGGTCTGGAGAGCTCAAAGATTTTGTTGATGTTCCCGCCGGTGCCTATGCAGGTAATCAGTTCTTTTTTGCCTAGATGGGTACGGATGAATTCTGTCATGGTGTCCCATACCTCGGGAGAAACATGTCCGTCCAGGGTTCTCACCGACCCAAGCCGGAAAGAGTGGCTGGCTGTTTTTTCCATGTTTTTATAAACATTCAGCTCGGTGCTCCCTCCGCCGACATCGATATGGAGGTAGCTTTTGTGGTCAATGTGGCTGCGGAGGGCGATATTGATGAGGTTTGCTTCACGATCACCGTCAATGATGTTGATGGTCAGGCCAAACTGCTTTTTTACCTCCTCCACTATTTCTGCGCCGTTTGCTGCTTCCCGCATTGCGGAGGTGGCACAGACCAGATAGTCATCTACTTCATATAGGTCGATGAGCAGACGAAAAGCCTGCATCAGCTTAATGAATTTTTTTTTGTTCGGGTCGCAGATTTTGTGGTGAAGAAACACATCCTTGCCCAGTCTCAGGGGAAACCTAACGTATTCTACTTTTTTAAAAGTTGCTTTTTCTTGATGATAGGTGACATTGGTCACCTGAAGCCTTATGGCGTTTGACCCAATGTCTACTGCGGCTAATTTCAAATTATTGGGAGGTTAATTTATTACATTGCTTAGTCTTACCGGCCCGCTGGTTGGACTGACTTTAAATCAATGATAAAATTAAAAATAAAAGAGGTGGGTTGCACCTCTTTTGGTTATCTTTTTCGGGATGCCACCACCATGACCAGTCCTGCCACCAGTGCGGCACCTCCGGCGTAAGGCGGCCAATTGATGCTTTCTTCTTTTTCAGCATTCACCTCAATTGGCCCGGCGTCTATAACAGTTTCTTCCGTGGTGTAAGAAAAACCTGTGACGATTAACATCACAATTCCCACGACTATCAATATTACACCTAAAGTTTTCATAAAATAAATGGTTTGGTTTAAGGGTTATTAAACAAAAAGTCAACCAATATTTTTACATCCGTGTATAGTCGCGTTTTTCTAGCCTTCTTTTAATCCTAAAATAGTTGTAAAAGCCTAGAATAAGCGTCACCAGGCTGATGGCAAAAGATACGTAGCCGAAATCTTTTATATTTTGCAGGTCCTCAACTTTGATCAAAGCGGTGCCGCTAACCAAAAAGTAAAGACTGGTGCGGATGTAGGACAACAAGGTTCTGTCGTTGGCCAACGCGGTCCGTTGCCTGGCTAAATAGTCCCTTGGGATCATTTCCTTGTCGAAGTTATTCTCTAATTTTGGATCCATATTTAAATTTTAACTTTAAAGTAGCAAATTCATGAGAAAATCATCTCTGTTCATGGCTTTATTTGCCTGCGTTAGCCTCTATCCGGCCGTGGCTCAGGATGTAGATCCTGTGGCGGGACAGACGCCCGCCGATACAGCCTGGGTCACCGAATTCAGTGCCGGCTTGAATTTCAACCAGGCGGCATTTAGCGGAAACTGGAAGAATGGCGGTATCAATTCCTTAGCCTTTGGAAGCATCATAGCCGGTAAGGCCAATTATACCAAGAACCGGCTGTCCTGGGACAATGAGATGGAATTGTTGTTTGGCATCGTTAGCAATGAAGGGGAAAGAACCCGGAAATCCAATGACAGGATTTTTCTTGACACCAAATTAGGTTATAAAATATCGGGCAATTGGAGCGCTTACTTCTCGCTCAACTTCCTATCGCAGTTTGCCAGAGGGTATAATTATCATGAGAATGACAGCAGCACCTTGATATCCAATTTTCTGGCTCCCGGCTACCTCACCTCTTCGCTGGGTTTTGAATACAAGCCTAACCAGGAATTCGCATTGAGACTCAGCCCCTTTTCTCCCAGGTTTACCTTTGTGACTGACAGAAATCTCTACCTCACAGTGCCCGAAAATTATGGTGTTCCTATTGGCAAGACAATAAGGACAGAGTGGCTGGCCCTGCAGGTGTATGCGACTTGGGATAAGGACCTCACAGAGACTTTAAATTTAAAATCGCGTTATCAGATTTTTGCCAATTATGAGACCCTCGATTGGAAAACTATTGATCATCGATTAGATATAACATTAACTGCGAAAATTACCAATTTGATCAATGTGACTTTGACTAGTATAAATTTATATGATATTGATCAAGACCCTGGTATCCAATATAGCCAGGCTCTGGCGTTGGGAATATTGTATAAGGTAAATAATAAACAGTAAGCATGATCGATTTTTATACGTTAAAATTTTGAATAGGAAGAAAAACTAATATTTTTGTTTATATTATGGTAGTAAATAATAGTTGGTTTAGTTTTCAATAAAAAAAGCAGGGGAACTTCCCCTGCTTTTTTTGTCTTTTTTAAACCCAAAATTACTGTTATCTGTCTGATTATTTAGAAAGGTCTTTGATTCTGATATTCCTAAAATACACCACGTCACCATGTCCTAAGAACCCGATATGGCCTTTATCCCGGTGTATACCGGAGTGCTCTCTTTTGTCTAAGGTGCCTTTTTCTTTGGCCTCCGCAATATTTACGTTTAGGATTTCGGTACCGTTAAGGATAATCTGGATGTCGTCGCCTTTCACGCGCACCTCCTGATAGTTCCACTCCCCAACAGGCTTCAGGAATCCTTTTTTCGCCGGAGCAATACCATAGAGTGATCCGTGATATTGGTATTGTTCCAGGTTTTTGTAGATGTCGGCAGTATTGTCGAGGATCTGCAGTTCCATACCGGCATAGGCTGCATCACCCACTAGAGGAGCCCGTATCCCGAGTCCATTGTTTGCGCCGGGTGTCAGCTTGAACTCGAAGCGGAAGATAAAATCACTGTATTCTTTTTCGGTGAATAGGTTTCCCTTACCGCCACGGTCAGGATAGATGACAATGACGCCGTCTTCTATGACATAGTCGGTTTTGTTCCCTACCCATTTGTCCAGGTTGTCACCGTCAAAAAGAACCTCAAATCCTTCTTTCTCTTCTTCTTCGTTCAGTTCAAAGCGCTTGCTTTGAGGCAATTCCCTCACATAAATGTCTCGGTAGGCCACATAGGTGCCATGGGCTTGCAGTTCGATTTGCTCCTCAGGGAAGATAGGAATAGATCTGTCCCAGTAGTTCTCCAGCACCACATTGTCCACGACTAATTCGCCGTTCAGTTCTACGGTGACTTTGTCGCCGACCATCTTGATGTAGAATGTATTCCACTCGCCTACTGGGTTGTCTGCTACCTTGAGCGGTTTGCTTGGGTGGGTTTGGTTGTTGTACAGGCCACCCGAACCGACTTCCGCACCTACTTCAACCAAAGCGGTATCCCATATCTGAACTTGTGGTGTGCCTCTTAAATATATACCTGCGTCACCTTCTTCGGTGATCTTCCAGTCCACAAACATTTCAAAATCACCATATTTCTTATCCGTAGCCAGATTGTTCCCTTTGCCGGTGAAAACCAATAATCCATCCTCTACTACCCAGCCGGAACGCATTTCCTCATCTGCTTTGGCCTGTTCTCTTTTTAACTGGGCTGCTGACATGGATTGTCTTGCAATCGGATTAGCCACCAAGCCTTTCCATCCTGAGAGGTCTTTTCCGTTAAACAAGGATATAAAGCCCTCGTCTTGGGGCATTTCATCCAGATGTTTTTGAAGGGATGTCTTGTAATATTCACTGTCCTGCCCGCTGATCACCTCCTTGGTTTTTTGGACAATGGCTCTGACCTCTTTACCGTAAATGGCGGGATCAGCCAGGGCTATGCCCATTACAGCCCTTGCCGCCTGTTGCTGCACAGTTGCGTCATCCAAGTAGCTTCCGGCAACCAGTAAGGCTTGGAAGGTGGGATATTGCGCCAATTGTCTTAAGATAAGCTGCTTGTTGGTAGTGCTTTTAGCCACTTCCAAGGCTTTTCTTAGCAGCAGCACTTTACCCTCAGTTTGTTTAGAGGTAGCCTTGACCAAGTTGATATAACCTTCAAGTGCCGTGCTGGCATTTTCTTGGTTACTGTCATTTTCGGCGATGGCAAAGAGGACATCCATGGCTTCAGCATCTGCCCAACCCGCCAAGGCGGTCAAAGCTGCTTTCTTCTGAGTGGCGTCGCCTTCTTGGTAGATGTTGTTCAAGCTGTTCAATGCCCGGGTTCCTCCGGTGCTGGCCAGTACATCATACAGATAAACCTGTTTGCTTTGATCTAGGGATTGCAGGGTTTTCAGCGCCCATTCGGTTTGTTGGGACCTGCTTTGTCGCCGGGCATTGGCGGCAATTATGGCTTTTTGAACTTCCTTCAACTCTTCCGCCCCTTGTTGGCTTTTCAGCAGTGCTACCAATTGATCCAAGTGGGAGGGAGTTGCCAGTCTATGTAAGGCTGTCAATGCAGCTCTTTTAACCCCATCGTTATTTGAGTTGACTTCTGCTAGTACAGCATCCATATGCCGTGCAGAAGGCCTGGCCGCCAGTACCTGGAGCAGGACCACTTTGGCTTGATCGGAAGCCTGTGGCAAAGCATCCGCAACCTCATTGCTGACGTCGTTGCCCTCCATGGTAAGCAAGGCGCTATGGATAGCCTCCAATTCATCCTCAGAAGATGAATTGATCAGAGCAAGAAGTTCTGCAAGGATTTGGTTCTCTCCAAGTAATACACCGGAAGCGATGGCTTGCATCTTTACCTCCGGGTTATCGTGTTGAAAATAAGGCCTGACCACTTCTAATACCGCATCACCCTCCAATTCACCTAGTCTTCTGATGAGATGGACTTTTACGCCATCATCGGCCTTTCCCAGGATCTTCGCCCAAGCCTGAACATTGGAAGCCATGTCCTTTTGCGCCAGATCCATTGCGGTATTTCTATAGGCAGCATGGGGCGATAAGGCAGCCTTTTGAAGAAGCTTGCCGGATTTGGCTTTGTCTAAGGATACCAGGAGATTCAAAGCACCTGCCTTGGTGTGGAACTGACCTTCATTGTTGGCATTTTTGTGCAGTTTTTTGGCCAGTTTTAAGGCAGCTTTGGTTTCTCCGTTAGCAGCGAGGTTTCTGATGTAATTTAGGTATTCTGATGCGGCATGGGTGTTCTCATACTTAAAGTCAGCAGCCTGGGTGGCGTTTGCCAGCATTTTAGCGGAAGAAGGGGCCCCGATACTGGCCAGACTATAGATAGCCACTTTTTTGATTTCCTCGTTGCCTGATAGTAAAAAAGGCTCAATAAGAGGCGCGGAAGCCTGGCTTTTCATATCGCCCAGAGCCTGGATTAAAGGGAGTAGAATTGCCTCTGAATCTTCACTGTCCAATGAGGTTAACAAAGCCTGCTCCGCATCCAGGGTATGAATTGATGCCAAAGCCCTCGCCGCAGGGCTCGCAAATCTCTCGCTCCCAAGATAAGGAGCAAGGTACGCAACAGCTTCATTGGAGCCTATGATACGCAGGTTTTCAATTAAAAAAGCCTTTGCTTCATCATAGTCGATCTGATCTAACGCTTTGCCATAAGCATGAACTGCTTTCTTGGCCTGGTCGCTGTTGATGTCTTTGCTTAGATGAAAGGCAAACCCTGATAGCGCATACTCCAGGTTCTCATTGTTTGCGTTTTCTGAAAACATCAGCGCCATTTGGGTCAGTTCTCCTTCTTCGAAATCAGCCAATTGCTTCATGGCCTGGGTAAAGGCGGCCGTGTTTTCTGCCGGAAACCTGTTTAGAAGATCGGCTATTTTTGTGACCGTAGACCGGCTGACATCAAGGTTTTGTGCGGGTAACACATGGACGGTTGCAACGCACAAAGTCAGGATGAGCCCCAGCTTTACTGATGAAAGGTATTGGTGAATCTTTGTTATTCTCATTTCCTTGGGATGTCTTTATACAATTAAATGGTGTAAGGAGCCCTCATAGGCTGATCAATCAGACGGTTGGCGCCTTCATCATTAATAAACTCCTGTTTCACTGGATCGAAATGCAGTGTCCTGTTTAGTCGCAAAGCCGCCAAGCCCATATTGACAATGGTGCCTGACCGGTGTCCGTTTTGTTCATTAAGCGCAAATTTGCTCCTGGTCCTGACAGCTTCCACAAAGTCCGTTACCTGAGGCGCGGGATCAGGGAATTGTGCCAGCTTCCTTTCCATATCAGGGATATCAGATTTGAAACCTATGTACAGGTTGCCCTCCGGACCGGCGATGTATGGAGCTTGCTGGGTTCCTTCTCCGTCTAAGATGATCTGGCAGCCGTCTTCGTAGGTATAGGTGATTTTTCTCCAGGTGCCGACCGCTTCCGGATGTTGTTGGGGGGCGTCCACTTCGACCTTAACCGGGCTGGTATGGTCTTTCCCTAAAAAGTATTGTACGGGATCCAAATAATGCTGACCCATATCCCCCAGACCACCTCCGTCGTAATCCCAATAGCCGCGGAAGGTATTGTGAACCCTATGAGCATTGTAAGGCCGGTAAGGGGCAGGCCCTAACCAACGGTCATAATCCAGCTCTTGCGGTATCGGCTCAGGCTGTAGATTGGTTCTACCGACCCAGAAGAATTTCCAGTCAAAGCCGGTCAGCCTACCCACGGTGACCTTTAGCGGCCAGCCAAGCATACCAGAGTCTACGAGTTTTTTGATCTTCTTCACTTCCGTGTTCATTCCGTAGAAGTTGGCGTCAAAGCGGAACCAGGTATTTAATCTGAAAATATTTCCGTGCTGTTTAATGGCTTCTACCACCTTTTTACCTTCGCCGATCGTACGGGTCATCGGCTTTTCACACCAAATATCCTTGCCTTCCCGGGCTGCGTCGACACTCATTATACCATGCCAGTGGGGAGGGGTGGCGATGTGGACAATATCTACCTCGGGAAGCCGGATCAGCTCCCTGTAGTCGGTGAATGTCTTGACGGCTGGATCTTTCAGCGCATTCATGGCTATTTTAATGTGCCTTTGATCAACGTCGCAGATCGCCACTGTTTTGGTGCCGGCATACTGAAAGTGGCCACGGCCCATTCCTCCTACGCCGATGATCCCCTTGGTGAGGTGGTCACTGGGAGCAAGGAAGCCTTTGCCCAATACATGTCGCGGCACAATTGAAATCCCACCTAACGCCAAAAGAGATCCTTTAATAAATCTTCTTCTGGAACTTTTCAGATTATCATTCATGGTGATGGTAGTAATTTATATCTGTATAAAAAAACACTCAATTTTTATTTAATGGTGAATATATCGTAAGAATTCTTTAGAGACAACATTTTATTTTCCCCAGGTACTTGGATGAAAGATCGGCTTTCTCGTCCGTGCTGGCTTGAGTAAGCTGACGGGAGAGGGTTTGCAAAAGAAATGGCGGCGAAAAAAACGGATTAAGGAAAAAAAATAATTCCGGGACCATTTTCTGTTTAAAATTTGCTGTTCATTCACACGACAGTCCCGGATTAACTAAAAAACATCAGGTAGCCATGATAAAGAAGAGGAATTATTTCGAGGTAAAAAACAAACAGGATAACCAGGTAACGGAAAACTCATTTACACAAGCGGTAAAAAATGCAGGTTCTGGGGAAAAGACCCCAAATCACAAAGACAGTGGTAGCGAGAGACTTCAAGCTGGAAATGCGGTGTCGCTGAAGGCCCATGACGAACTGATGCGTGCCAAGGAAGCCAAAAACGACGCAACGACAGAAAGTGAAAAGTTCAGAAGGGAGGAGTAAGAAGGAAGAAAACAGCCTCAAATTGGGGCAATCAAGAGACAAAGCGTCACCGGCTTTCTTCTTCGTTTTTCCGCTTTCGCATAGCCACCCTCCAAAAGAGAAAGGCGATAACGACGATGACAGGAAGCACAATATAGATAATGATATTGGTTGTGGAACTGAAGTCGACCGGGCCGTTGCCTTTCGGTATTCCCTGGGGCACTTGTCCGATTACACTGGGACTGAACAGGGTATAGAAAAACGACACGAGAAGAAAAGTCAGCTTCTGAAAAGAGGATATGGCTAAGAATCTCATCATAATATCAACAGTAAAGAATTTCAATGCTCCGGTGAATTTACCGATCTTCTACCCTGAATATTTGCAAGATGTATGCTAAAAATGGAGAACAAGTGGGGAAATCGAAAACAA
>CAZHZP010000064.1:0-11212 GCA_964537165.1 uncultured Roseivirgaceae bacterium
TATGATGGCTTATCATTCTCTAAAATTCCCAACAGCCGAAATGCCCCACCCGCATCCCAGGCTGCGCAACACCGTAGTTGGGTTATCCTCCAAAAAAGAAAACATAGGATCCGGGAAATTAAGCCCGATTCAATTCCAAAACTCCAGGAACAGTTCAAGGGGACTTTAAAATTTATCTCTAAAGCCCCTTGCTCAAGTATCAATGATCAAATGGGAGCATCATCCTAAAAACGGATGACTTCAATTGGGCTTTTTACGCTACCAACCGCTTAGAGCAATTCGTGACAAAAGGATGACTGCTGTAAACAGCCGTTTACTATTGGCTTACTTTTTCCAAAAGGAATAAATCCCCTCGTCCAGTTCATATTGATCCCAGGAAAACCGCTCACGCCTTGGCTGATCCTGTACCCATTGCCACATCCGCTCCAATCCCTCTTTTAAGGTCACGGTATCTGTGTAATTTAAAATCGCCTGGGATTTTTGATGGGTCGCGTAGGCGTACTTCACCTCATGTCTGGCTTCGAAATATTGAATCGGATGCCCGCCGACGATATCTACAAGCGTTTCCGCGGCTTCTTTTAAAGTGTAATCCACCGTGCCACCCAGGTTGATGATTTGTTTGGACGCATCGGGTGAGACAGCCGCCATCCACAAAGGTTCCAGAATATCATCGACATAAGAAAATGCCCTTTTCTGTTCTCCTGTGCCGAATACCGAAAAAGGTTCATTATTCAATTTTTGATACATCCAGATTCCCAGTACATTTCTGTACCTGTCCCAGATGTTTTGTTTGATCCCATACACGTTATGCGGCCGGATAATGCACCAGTCCAAACCATGCTGTTCGCCAGCTACCTTGATGTCCATTTCACAGGCATATTTGGCGATCCCGTAAGGGTCAATGGGAGCCGGCTGGTCCTCTTCATCAAAGGGAGGATTTCCGATCCCATACGTAGCCATACTTGAGGTAAAGATCAATTTCCCTACCTTGTATTTGATGCAGTTATTGATGATGTTGGCGGTGGCTACCAGGTTGTTCTGGTAGTTGAATTTACGGATAAAGGGGCTTAAGCCTTCGGCCGCATAGGCCGCGAAATGATAGACATAGGCGACTTCGTTTTGAGAAAAAATGCTCTCTAAATCATCTGTGGACAAATCCAACTGGTGGAAATCCACGCCCGGATGGATATTGGAGCGATAACCTCCCATCAAATTATCTATTCCGATGATTTTATACGCTGCTTTATGTTCAATCAGCCAATCAGCAAGTCTTGCGCCTAATAACCCGGCCACGCCGGTGATAACAATAGCTTTCATTTAATCGATACCTTTATAAAAGAGGCCTTCTTTAAGTCCCCTGCACGTAAATTTTATTTTTTCAAATCGTCCCCTCACCAGAAAATAGCCCATGTGGGCCGAATACTTTATAAAAGAGCAAAGCCCCACGGGCAGGACGTAATACCAGGGGGTGTATTTTCTTAAAAACCACAGGTGGTTTCGAGCAATGAGATAATGGACCACAGGTTTTAGATGACCCTCTTTCCCTTTCTTTTTAGCTTTATGTGACATCCCGGCTTCATGATAGACAATAGCTTTAGGCTCTATATAGAGTTTATAGCCAAGACTTTTGATCCGATAAGACCAATCCACGTCTTCGTAATAGATAAAAAGCTTATCAGCCAGCCCACCTGTTTTTTGGATAATCTCCGTCCTCACCAGAAAACAACACCCTGTGATCCAGTCGATTTCTTTATAATGATCGTAGTCCGGTTTATTCCTGTCGTTGTTGCCAACCGTAAGGGTCAGGCCGATGGAAGGGTAATAAGTTCCTCCGGCATTCCAGATTTTCTTCTTGTCGTTGAGGTAAAAGAACTTCGGCTGAACGGCACCGACCTGCGGATCCTTTTCCAGCCTGTCAATCATCAGCTTTAAAAAATCAGGCTCTACTTCAGTATCGTTGTTCAACAACATCAGGTACTTAAAGTCCTGCTCCACAGCATAATTGATTCCCGTGTTGTTTCCCCCGGTAAAGCCAAGATTTTCAGTATTGCGAAGCAGTATGATTTCGTCAAATTCCGCCTCCAGACTATCCCCTGACCCGTCAGAAGAACCGTTATCCACCACGATGGTTTTGAAGTTGCCGTAGTCCACCTTCCTTAAAGAGAGCAAGCAATTGCTGGTGTGGCCGTAACTATTCCAGTTAACAAGAATAATGGCTACTGAAGGCACTTCTATAAAATCCATTAAAAATATCCGGGGTTTTTTGATATATCAGCATTGAACAGACCGCAAAGGTAATCAATTCCGTTGAGACCAAGGCGTAGGCGAGCCCTTCCCCACCGAAAAAGTAGGAAAGCACTGTGGCCGCCGAAACCATGTAAACAGCTAAAATAAAGGTGGATTTGAATAAAGTCTTTTTTTGATCTGAGACCAGGATCACCACCATATTGGCAATATTGAGAGCCGCCAAAAAGGGGACGAAAGCCAATATGCGCAAGAACATCACCGAGGAGGGAAGCCTGTCCCCGGACAACATCCTAACAATATACGGCGCAAGGACGAAAACCAAAATGGTGATAATAAAAGAAAACCCTAATGCTCCCCAACATGATTTTCTAAGAAACCTGTAAAATGCCGTAAGATCATCGTGATAAAGCTTACTGGCGTTGGGGTACACCGCCTGGGTGATCAAGGTGGGTATCATTCTTAACACCATGGATATTCTTTCGGCCAAACTGAACATACCCAGAATGGCGGCACTGGCAAAGAAGCTTAACACGATCAGTCCCCCATGTACTGAAAAATGACTGGCTAGCCCCGAGAAAAAGAGTGCAGTGTTTTCCTTTATTGACTGGATGGCTTCACTCATGGGGGGAAGGAAAAGCTTCACCTTTAATTGATAATGGACATACAACAACAACAGTAAATTGGCGCCCAAGGCAGTTCCACCCAAAAAGAAATTCACCCATTTGGCGTCCTCGGGCCGGGCGATAAAGAGGATCAAGGCCAGGAGATACATCAGCTTGCTGACAACGTTGGCGACAGATGCCATTTTCATTTTCTCCAAACCCTGAAAAAGCCAGGCAGAAGCGGTGGCTTCTGAAAAGAGCAGGAGAAGGGAGAAAAATAAGATCTCTTTATATGCTTTAAAAAAGCCAAAGCCGAAAATCAGAATAACAATAACCAGTCCGGCAAAAACAGCCAACAGGACTTTACTCCACAACACCTTGGATGCAACTGCCGATAGCTGGGCCGGGTTTTTCTGGTTAATGGCTATTTCCCTTGGGCCGCTAAGGTTATAGCCAAACGTGACCCAAACGTTTGCGAGAAAAAGAACCGAAAGCGCTAAGTTTACCAAGCCAAACTGATCCACTCCCAAAGCTTGGATCAACAGCGGCATCGACACTAAAGAGATAAGAACATTGGAAGACTGGATAAGAAGCAAAAAAATGAAATTCTGGACGGACTTGTCCCTGAGAATTTGAAAAATATCTGGAAAAGTCGGCTTTACGAGCATAATGGAAAAGGAAAAAAATCACAGCTCTTCATTACGGAGATGTGTACGCAATAAGGTGGTGAAATAGATATAAAACAAGGATAGGATCAGTCCTATGACCGCACCTGCCGCTATGCCTGCTTTCAGTTTGATCCGAGATTCTTCAAGCGGATAACGTGGACTATCTATTATTTGGATGAGCGGGGAATTGTTGCGGTGGTTGATTTTAGCTATTTCCAGGTTCTTTACGATTTCTTCAAACACCGCTATGGAAGCCTGTACATCTACCTGACTGCTTCTCGATTCCACCGTGCCGCTTTGCAGCAAGGGGTTGGGATTAGGCACCTGATCCTGCACCCGCGCATACCTTTTAATACTTTCATCCAGCACACTCCTTACACTGTCTGACTGGTTTTGTAATATCTCCAAGTTCTCACCGGTCTTTTTGGTCTTGGTCAGGTGGTAAAACTCATTGACATTGGTCACCAAAGTCTCGTTGAAAACCTTTGAAAAAGGTTCATCTTTTGACCTGATCACCACTTTGATAATGCTGAGCTTCCGATCTGGCTTATCCACTAACAGGTTCTTCTTCTTGATCTCCTTGACGACCTCGCGGACTACGCTGTCTTGCTGCACGGAAAATCCCTCCCTGGGAAGGCTAAAGTTTAACTTTGAAAAATCCACCTCATCCGCCCATTTTTTTTCCAATTTGTTGAAATCAATATATCGGTCGATCAACAAATAACTGGAATCCTCCGCCGCAAAAGGGCTTAGCAGGGTTTTGGAAAGCATGTTCTCTGACCTGTACAGTTCCATGATATTGTCCCCCTGAAACAGGCCGCTACCGGCTCCCAAAGAACCGAGATTTACCCCTAACAAGGAAGCAATTCCTGACATACTCCCCATCCCGCTCATATTGGTTTCCTCTAGGACAAAGCTGGTTTCCGCCGTATACACGGGTTTTTTAATCATGGAAGCCAATGCGCCCAAAACGGCGCCAGCCAGGATGGCGGCGACCATGACTTTCCATTTCGCACTGAATACCTGCCACCAGGAAGCCATGCGGATAAACAATTCCCTGAGGGTAATTTTATCGTCAATGATATGTTTTTGATCGGCCATTGATGATTACTTGTTATTGAAATCTATTTGTGTAAGAATTAAGGCCAAAGTGGCCAAACCAGTGGTGATACCGATGATCTCACCCGGCATAAAAGGGATTTTTGGCCCCTTAGAAGGCACGATAATTTCAGCTCCCGGCTCTACTGCGGGATAGGATTTGAAAAACAGGAAGTTCTTGGTTCTTGCTACTTCCCCGTTGGCATAAACCACATAGGTTCTTCTTTTTTTCGCGCGGTTATCAAAACCTCCGGCACGGTTGATATAGAAACTCATGGGGCGGGCGGGCTCATGTCGCACGGTGGTCGGATAGATGACCTCCCCGCGTAGCCTTACGGTTTGAAGCTGTTTAGGGATACTGATGATATCGCCTTCTTCCAAAATCAAATCGTAGCCTGATCCCGGACTGGCCATGATGGCTGAGAGGTCGATGGCAATAGCCTCCGTCTCCCTTATTTTAATTTCGTTTAGGCCTGAGCGGTTTTGGCTGATATCGGTCAACACCTCGGCCCGGGTGCGGGCAAGGATTTCCTCCCCTGCTGCATTAGCCGCCGTGGCAGAGTCGGACACCGGTCGGTTCAGTCTTTTCATGATCATCGCCTGCGATTCAGTCGGATCCACCGCCTCAGTAGCCAGGCGTTCATACAGGTTAAGCAAATCCTTTTCCTTGCGAACCTTGTCAGATTCAGTTTGATAAAATTCCGTTCTGCGGATCAACGTCGCCCCTTCAGGATAAGCAAACTGCGTAAGCCCTCCTGCCCTACGGATGACATCCGAGACCCGCTCATTGGCATTTTGTACGGCATACTGTCCCGGAGAATTCACCTGCCCATCTACCTGCACGAGCTTTTCCAAAGCAAAATTCGGCTTTCTCCTGATCAACACATTGTCAAAGGGCTGCAGTGTAGGAGATCCAGCGGTGAAACTCAGGTCCGGATGGATCTGGACCGGGATGATCTCCGAAATTTCCCCTGTCCCGGTATTTTGCGCCCGCCGGGCGATTTCCACATTAGTAGTCGAAGCCGCTTCCCTCAAACCACCGGCCGCTACGATAAGGTCCTCTACGGTCATATTGCTGGAAAAGGGATAGATCCCCGGCTGTTGCACTTCACCCGTGATCTTTACATAAAACTCCTCATTCAGATCGTAAATAGAGGCTATACGGACGATATCTTCCGCACGAAGGGGAATATCTCTTTCGGTTCCTGCTATAATTGCCCTGAGGTTGACCTGCAAGAGTTCGGTGGACAAATCCTCTCGGGTCCGCAGCACAGAGGCACTTTCCAAATGGGCCTCGCCTCTCAACCCTTCCGCCTTTTCGATCAAGTCAAGCAGCGTGAGTCCCTCGGAGAGGGCATAATTTCCTTCTCTAAACACAGCGCCCTTGATCTGTACCCTGTTGTTATAGCGGTTTAAAATCCGCCCGACTGTATATTGATCGCCACCTTTGACGGTAAACAGGCCGAACTGGTTCTGAAAGATATCCGACACCGCCTTTTCCTTTCCGGTATTCCTTACCACCGCCACACGGTCTCTATAGGCCTGCTCAGTAAAACCTCCGGCATATTGCAGCAACTCCCCGAAGCTCTCTCCCTCCTGGATCTCAAATAACATGGGCCGCTTTACTTCTCCCTGGATTTGTACCCTTGCTCCATAAGGTTCTACCAGAATGACGTCCTGATCCTGTAGTCTTTGGTTTAATTCAGCCTGGCCGCTGACGAGAAAATCGTACACATCAATGACAGCTATCTGTTGGTTGTTCCGGATCAGCTTGACGTTTCTCATGGTTCCGTTTTCATTAGGCCCTCCGGCTGCATACAAAGCGTTGAAAACGGTGCTAAAAGCACTAAGCGTAAATGTTCCGGGCAACCTCAGCTCGCCCACCAAATGAACCTGGATCGTCCTGATATTGCCTAGAGAGACTTGTAAGAATGTACTCGGATTGCTTCCGGAGAGGCCTGTAAAAAACCGTGAAAGTCTATTTCTGATTACTTGGGTAGCCTCCTCTATGGTCAAGCCGGAGACATTGATGGGGCCGATGTTTTCCAGGATCAGGTTTCCCTCCGGGGTTATATTGGCTTCATAATACCTTTCTGACTGCCCGTAGATATCCACGTATAACATGTCTCCCGGCCCCAATACATAAGACTGTGGCGTGGCGAGGTTTAGATTCGGCGCAAAATTCAGTTTCCGCTCTTTGTTATAAAACAAGTTCATACCGAAAATATTAGAACCGTTCTCCCCGAGTTCGAAGTCTTGTTGATAAGTAAAAATCCCCTGGGTGATTTCATTAAAATTTATTTGCCTGCGAGGTTCCCTTTTGGAAGCCTCGCCTTGCCTTACCGAGCCCGTGGAGCTTATATCCAAACCCTCGAGCCGCTTTCTCAGCTTCTCCAGCTCTGCCTGGGGAACGCCTCTGACTTGGGCCATTTGAAGCAGCTCCGCCTCTGAAAGCCCTGATGAAGTAGCCCTTCTTACCAGCTCCTCAAGCTGGGCATCCGAAAGGTCATCCACTTTGATAGAGGAGATGTCGGGCATTCCCTGGGCATGAAGGGACAGAGGATTCCCAACGGCGGCCACAACACAGAATAGCGCAAAGGTCAGCACCCGGAATAATTTGATACAGGGAAAAATCATGGAATATCTTGAATATTGATACAAACTACAGATAGCTTCGCCACTTCAATCCCATTATAAAGGAAGAATGCGGAGATAAGGGATAAAAAGCCCACATTATGGGAAAATCCTGTGCAAAGATAATTATTCAATTCTTTTGAGGATGATTCTGGCAAATTAAAAACCTCAGCCAGATAAAGAGCGGCGAAGGCAATGTCAAGGTAAAATTGTAAATTTGACCGGACGAATTTGATCGCACACACAAAAAGCCGTGCCTAGACGTTTCTTTTATTATGAGAAGATTAGCCCTTGTTTGTTTTTTAGCCTCAGTGCTGCTTTCCGCCTGTAATAAGCGGACGGAATGTGAACTTTCTGAAGAGATTCTTCAAGTGCCCATAGACCTAAAAATGGAAAGGCTGGACGCCAAACTGTTTGAAACGGATGATTTGAATGAAATCCTCTGGACTTTGGAAGAATATCCGCAGTTCACCGAACAGTATCTACAGGAAAAGCTGTATGACAGCAGAGAGCAACTGGCCAAAGAGCTCATCATGGTCCATCAGGATACCGCCATGCAGGAGCTGTATCATGAAGTCATGAAGCATTTTCCCGATTTGACAGATGTCGAACAAGAACTGACCAATGCCTTCAAATATATCGGATACCATTTCCCTGATTTTAAGGTTCCAAAAGTTTACACCATGGTCAGTGGCTTCAATTCGGATTTATATATTAGCGAAGATATTATCGTGATCGGATTGGATTATTTTCTGCCAGAAGACCATCGGTTCCAGCCTGGAGATCTTCCCCGGTACATTACCAAGCGTTACCAAAAAGATTACATTGTGCCCACCATCTTAGCGGCTCTTTCACAACGTTACAATGCCACGGATCCCAAGGACAAGACACTTTTAGCCGAAATGATCTACTATGGCAAGGCCTACCATTTTGTCAAAACCATGATGCCCTGTACCTCAGACGAGTACATTATCGGCTATACGGAAAAGGAAATCGCAGACAGCTATGCCAATGAGGAATTCATCTGGTCCCATTTTATAGAAAACGAACTGCTTTTTGAAACCAATGCCTTCGTGATCAGAAAATATACCGGAGAGGCCCCCTTCACGGACGAAATCAGCATGGATGCGCCTGGGAGACTCGGACGTTGGGTTGGGTGGAATATCGTGGATGACTACCGGTTCAATAACTCACTCTCGATCAACGAACTGATGGAAGAAAAAGACGCCGACAAGATCTTCAGGCAGTCAGGGTATAGACCCCGTCAATAGGGCCTGTCTTAAACCGTTCCGGGTCGATGGTGTTAAGGAGTATCTTAACCGCCCTCTCTCGGGAAAAATGGTTTTCAGCCAAAGTGCGGGCTCTTTTTTGAGCAGATTGAAGTAAAGAGGGATCATCAGCAAAGGCAGCTATCTGTCGTATCGCCTGGGCATGGCCCTCCGGATGATGGTACAAACCTAAGCGGTGCTCTTTTACCAGATTCGCCACCCAGCCTTTGTGATTGGTCACGATGGCTTTTCCCGCCGCTAAGGCATCAAAATACTTGTTGGGGCTATTGGTACGGAGAACGGGCAGCTTATCGAAGGAAATATAAGCCATATCCGTCAGCGACAGTAGCTCCCGTACCCTTTCTTTATTTCCAAAGGGGAAAAACGACACATTACTAAGTTTTAATTCTTGGGCAAGTTGCTTTAACTCCTCTTCTTTTGCTCCCTGACCCATCACCACAAACTGCCAGTCTTTTCCCTGACCCTGCGCTTCTTTGGCCAGGTAAAGAAAATGATGTAACGCATTTACTTTACCCAATGCACCGGTGTAGGACAGGGTGAATCTTCTTTGTAGACCCCATCTATTGAGGGTTAAGTCCTCTTTTTCAGCAGGAGAAAAAAAAGCAGTGTCCGCAAAATTGGGAATCAGCACGGGTTTCGCAGCCGGTTTTTTCTGGACAATGTAATTTTTGATTCCAGGAGATAAAGCCACGATTTGCAAAGCCTGCTGGTAGATTTTTTCTTCCAGCCGGTATAAAGCTTTTTTGATCCATTTATTCCGGATAACCCCGACCTGAACAGGCGCCTCAGGCCAAAGGTCCCTCACCTCGAAGATATAGGGGACAGCCATTCTCTTCTTAGCCCACAATCCGATCAAACCTACAGTAAGCGGCGTGGAAGTGATATAAAAAAAATCCGGCCGTGTCAATTTCCTGATCAGTTGTTTAGCTTGGGAAACAAAGCGTAAAAAAGCCCAACTTCTTTTAAATGTCCCAAACGCATGTTGGTAAGCCACCGGCAGGTAATGTACCTTGATGCCATCCACCTTGCGGAAATCATAATAGCCTTGATTGTGGGCAGTAATCATCTCCACCTCAATCCCTGCCTCCACCATTCCTTTGGCGAGGTGGTAAGACCGGACAGCCCCGCCTTCCTCGGGCGTCCGGAAATATTGATGGACATAAATCACTCTCATACACCTTGCTGATGTTTCCAGGTCGCCAAAATAAACAGATTCCATATTTGAAGGAAAGCAGATTTTTTCTCCTTTTCGGGATGGAGAGCGAGCTTTCTCATTTCTTCCGGAAAATCCCCGCCCGAAGCCTTCCCAAATGACCTGACGGTTGAAAAGACTTTCCTGCTGAATTCAGTGTCCTCCTGCAGCCATTCTTTAAGAGGGAGTCCAAAACCCAGTTTTTTACGGGCAGCTATCTTCCCCCAGCCTTCTTCTTTCAAAATCTCTTTCATCCAGTATTTGCCTTCCATGGACAGGTGCTCTTCCTCCGTCATGCCGTCACTCAAAGCCACCAAAAACTTATCCAAATAAGGTGCCCGGCCCTCCACACCATGAGCCATGGCCGCGTTATCGTGGATTTTCAGCACATCATTGACCAGATAATAGGCCCTGTCCCAAGCCAAAGCCGCCTTATAAGGTGGTTCCTCTTTGGGATAATAAACGAGAAATCGATCCCTGAGCGCAACAGGTACTGTCTGAAGGGAGGAAAAATTCAGATAGGTTTCCGCGGGAGAAGAAGCCACCGCATTCAAAAACTTCCTGGCCCGCCTCGGGAGAAAGTTGATCATCCATTTCTGACGGGACAGCATACCCACTCTATTTTGATGCTTAAGATACCACCGGAACGCTTTGTGTCTGTCATAGCCGCTAAACAGCTCATCGGCGCCCGCCCCACTGACCAAGATCTTCACATGTTGCCTGGCTTCTCTAGCCATCATCCAGGTGAGGAAACTGGCGCTATCGCCCACCGGCTGGTCCAGGGAGGCGATGTACTCATCCCAATGGCGGAGCACCAGTTCTGGCGTAATCAAAATCTCATGGTGGGCACAACGGTATTTTTTGGCTACTTCGGCCGCAAAGCCCGCGTCATTGTATTTGGACCGATAAGATGACTCAAATACAGCCGTAAAGGTATGCAGGGGCTGGCCGGTTTCCTGAAACCAACCGTGAAGCAACAAAGTGCTGTCCACTCCACCGCTAAGGATCAGTCCGATAGGCACATCCGCTTGAAAATTTTTAAGTACGGCGTCCAATACCATCTCCCGAAATCTGGATGTGGTAGATAATTCCACCGGCGACGGTTCCATCTCCATACTTGAAGAAGAAATTAAATGACCTGAGAAATCAATGGTCATGATTCCCCCAGGCTCCACCTGCTTCACCCCCTGAAAAAAAGATTCATCCGGAAAGGAATGTCTGGAATAAAAATAAGGTACATACTGGCTGCTATTCAAAGCCTTTTTGATAAGCCCCGAAGCCGTGATGCCTCTAGCTTCAGAGGAAAAAAGCCATTGGCTATTTTGGCGGGCATAATACAAGGGCTTTTTGCCATGGGAATCTCTCGCGACAATGACTTTTCTCTCCCTTTTATCGATAAAAATCAAGGCGAACATCCCCTCAAGCCACTTGATTCCTTCCTCTCCGTATTGCTGTAGCCAATGGATCAGCACTTCCGCATCA
>CAZHZP010000065.1:0-10942 GCA_964537165.1 uncultured Roseivirgaceae bacterium
ATTTTTTTCATGTTAATGAGATTAGAATTTTGTTTCTTATTCTGTGGCAAAGGTGCTTATTGAATATTACTTTAAATGGAAGGGAAGTTTAATGATTTGTTAAGCTGTAGGAAGGGGGCGAAAGCTGAAGCGAGTCATTTTTTTTTGGAAATCTATCGGGAATGGGTTTGAGACCCCGGAAGATGCTCCCATGAGCGTAATCTTGCAGGGACATAGAAGGGAGTCGGCCGGGCTTTGTCTAAAAGTCATTTTTTGGGACTATACACTAGTCCCATAGAAACCCAGGAGGCATCCTGGGGAAAATTTGGGTGGCTTAAATTCACGCTCACTCCAGTTTGTAGCTCTAACTTCAAAAATTGCAGCCCTCCCCTGAGGGTAAGAGCCGGCTCCAAAAGGAAATTGTTCCGGCGCTCCGCCAGGTACTCCTGTTGACTGGAGGGGCTTTGCTGATCTACATTTTGCGTGACAAGGTCTCCCCGGACCTTTCCGTAATTAATCAGGCTTGTTCTTGTCGAAAGGGCAGCTTCAAAATACCGGGATTTAAATCCGATGGAGGGTTGTAAAGCCAAGCTGAGCACGTTGGCTTTGATTCTTCCATTGGTATTCGGATAGTTGGCTACCGACTGGGGAAAGCGGTTGTCCATGCTGCCGAAACCCAACAAGCCATAGGTTTCGTAGACGAATTTTTGGGAAACCTTGGTGAAATAGCCCCCGCCGGCTTCTACATAGCCTCCTCCGCCCGAGGAGGAGGTGGGACTGGTTTCACCCCTGAAATGGGAACTTCCGCCCCCCATCAATGCCCAACGGGGACTGACGGCATAGGCAGCCTTCACGGCCATGCTTTCAGTTGATTCTGCTGTTATATAGCTGGCAGAAGCACGGAATTCGTTCTTTTCGGTCAGTAAGGGGATGTGCTGCGAGGAAGGGGAGTAGAATACGGGATTACATGCTACCCATAGGGGAAATGCAGCCAAGTACAGTAATAGCCTTTTCATATCCTAAGGGTTTACTGGGTGATGTCGGGTGTGTTCAGCTACTTTTTACGAGGTATAGGTGAAGTTCTCCAACCTCTGTTTGAACTATCATTTAATTCATATCGGAATATATCCAGCAAATTTCATGCTGTTAAGGGCTCGTTGGCATCAATCTCTTTTCTTCACGATAAACACGGATCCAGCGGGATCCATGACCCAATGCATGCTTTCAGGTATCTGCTCTATTTCGTCGCAGGTGTCTATTCCGTTTGCTTTTAAATGTTGGGTGGCCTGATCCACATCGTCCACATTCAGCTCCAACCAGGTTTCGGACTGCGTGTAATTGTCCACGCAGTCGAGCCACATCACGTTGTTGCCAAATTTGACCCGATGGGTTCTGGAGACGGTGGGATGGTCGATGTCTTTCTCCTCTACCTCAAGTTTCAACACATCCCGGTAAAAAGAAACGGTTTGCTCATACTTGGCTTTAGGGATTTTTACTGCAATGTTGACGCCTCCTTCAAATTTGATGTCCATGGTATTTGTCTTTAAGGTTTTCTGTCACTTTTTCATCACTCTCCCCGGAGATTGTTCAGGGCAATTTCCATTAGGCTGATTTCCCAAGCTTTGGAAAAATATGGGAATAACAGATCCTGAGACAGGGAGCTTTTCATTTCTTGGTTTTGATGGTATAATTTCCTGTTGGGGTGATCTCCATCCACCTTCCTTCAATGGTTTTTTGCTCTTGCGTCCGGTTATTGGTCAAAAAGATCTTATAAGAGATCTGACGCCGCCGGTATTCTACTTCGGCCCAAACTTCCGACTGACCGGAAGGAACAGCGACACTGACCAGGGTGCCTTCGAATCCGTGTGGACTACTGGTGACGTCATTGCCGTAAAGTTCCTCTTCCGCACTGTAATGAACGTTTTGGTCCAGAATGGCGACAGGAACCTTTACCCGCGTTTGTTTCAGCCAAATAAAGGCATCGGGTTGGGGGCTTTCAAAATAGCTTCGCCGCGCCATATCTACGCCGCTAAAGGGGCTAAAGGAAAAATCCTGCTCAGTTTGGATGTCAAACCTGTAAACGGTGCTTTTTGAGACAAAGAGCGAGTCTCCGTCACCTTCGTTCAAATGATAGGTAATGCTGTCGAATTGATATCCCTGTGACTTCTTTTGGTTTACAGTGATTTCCTCTATCTGGTTGCCGGACTGTAGTACCACCACAAAGCTAAAATCCTCACCTGTGGCATTTTCTTCCAGTTCGATTGTCAAAGATGCTGGGTTTTCTTTACTGATGACAAAGCCTTTATCAGGCCAGTGGGCTTTGATATGTCCAAAACCTTCAAGTGAAAGTTTATGGTTTTCTGTGAGCAGCTTTCCTTCCGGCGTAAAACTGTCCCCATTGATAGGCACAAGCCCCCTGTTGTTGATCACTTCAGTAATTTTCCAGTCCTCCCCGTTAAGAAGAACCTGGGTTTCGCCTCCTTCCGCTTCCATTTCAATAGAAGTGGTGGAAGGCATTTTATCGGAGGCTTCTTCTATACAGGATAAGCAAAGAAGGAATAGAAAGAGGACGGTTAAGGAGGGCTTACTTCTCATAATTAGCTTCAAATAACCATGCTATCTAGGATTGGAAAGATGTTACTGCTCCGAATATAAAGAGGGAGGCGTAGTTTTCCAAAAAGGCCGGAGTCAAGGGACACCAAACCCTCGATGGGTAACCGGAGCAGAGCGGAGATCTAATACACAGGGTAATAAGAAGGCCAAACCAGAGAACGGTGAAAGGACAGGCCAACATAACCGTATAAATTTAGTCCTGGGTGGCGATCTTAATGGGTCGCGGTTTTTGAAAATACATTCATGACGACCACCCCGGTGACAATGAGAACAATGCCAATGATGGCCGGCGCATCCAACCGGTGCTTGAAAACCACTACAGAGATGATCGCCGTCAAGACGATACCTAATCCACCCCAAATAGCATAAGCCACTCCTAGAGGAATCGCTTTTAAGGCCAGAGAAAAAAAGTAAAAACAAACGCTGTAGGCAATTACGACGACGGTGGACGGCAGCCATTTGGTAAAACCGTCAGATGCCTGCATAAAGCTCGATCCGATCACTTCAAATATAATGGCTAAGGCTAAAAATAGGTGTTTCATTGTCTCCCGATTTTGTGTGGATTCCGTTTAATTATCGATTGCCAAATATCAGTTTTTTTGTTAGCCTTCCCCAGCGGTGGTGTGGTATATTAAAAAGAATCAGCTTTTATAGCCCGGTTAGATCTGGTACAGCGAAGGCGGGGCTGTGTCCGACACCTGATATAACGAACTATAATCGTGGGATCAGGAATTCGATTTATTGGCAACGTAAAAACGGTTAAAAAACTGGATGGGTCCCGGGGGACCTAGGGCGTGCAGGCCATTATTTCCAACAGAAATAATTTATACCTTCAGGGAATTTTTATTCCTCTTCCGTCAGGAGCCTGTAGTCTTCAGCGGTGTCTATGTCAATATTCCCCCGTTCAAAACCGATCACCGCCACTTCTTGTGAGAATTTTTGGATGATCTTTTTGGCTCCTTCCGCATCGTCAATTTCCGATAATGAAGGGAAAAACTGCCGCTCAAAAAGCGCAGGAACGCCAAGGGTATCCCCATAGCGACAGGCGACCATACCTTTGCCGGTTTCCTGCCTGGCGGCAACCATGCGCTTTAACAATTCGCCATCCACGAAAGGCTGGTCACAAAGCATCAAGATGACCTGTTCAGGGGCTTCGCCTTTTACCAATTCCCGCAATCCTGCTTTGATGGAGGAGCCCATGCCCGCTTCCCAATGGGGGTTAATGACTGTATTCACCGTCGCTAAATAAGGTTCTTGTGAGATCTCTTTATGATACGCTCCCATGACAACTATCACGGTTTGACATCCGGCAACCAAGCCCGCCTGTATGGCCCGTTGGAGCAAAGTCATCCCTTCAAACGCTAACAGTTGCTTAGGCCTGCCTAAACGTGAGGATTTCCCCGCGGCCAAGACGATCAAAGCGGTACTTTTTATATCAGCGTTCATAAGGAGAAATCAACAGAGCGGTTTCTCACCGCATCATCTTCGTGGATAGGGCCTTCTTTGTCGCGGAGAAAGGTTCCTGGCTTTTTTTCCAAGATGGCCTTGATTTCCGAAAGCGCCGCCAGGGCAATTTCCTCTGGGCTTTCGGCGCCGATATCGAGTCCAATGGGGCCGTAGATTTTGTCTAAGTGCTCGGCAGATAGAAGGATTCCCTCCTTTTGAAGGGCATGTAGCATTTTGTCCATCTTTTTCTTGGGTCCTAATACACCCAGATAACCGGCTGGGGACAGGGCCAATTGCTTGAGGACCGTCAAGTCATAATGGTAATTGTGGGTCATCAGCACCACGACGGTTTGTTGATCTACTACAATTGAATCAGCCACCCGCTCCGCTTCGGAATGGAGCAATCGATGGGCTTTGGGAAACCGGGACCGGGTGCAATAATCCACCCTGCCATCAATGACAGTGATTTCCCAGCCAAGAATATGGGCAAGTTCAGTCAAGGGGATGGCATCGTTGCCCGCACCTACGACCATAAGAGCAATGGGTGGTTTGACGAGTTCAACAAAAACGTTGAGATGGCCTTTTGCCCCGCACGATGTAATAACGGAATGTCCGGATCGGAAAACCGTTGTAGCTAATCCTTCAAGCTCTTCAAGAGTTGGAAGGATTTCTTTTCCAAAGGAGCCAAAATTACCTGTCGAGCGCTCTTTCTCCCATAAAAGCAAGGTGCCGATTTGTTCCGTTCGCTTGTTTTTTAGGTCATAAAAAGTCATGAGCACCTTGGGGCTCCGATCTTCAAGGCATTGCTTCAAGAGGTTAATGGGATGATGAGGATTTTCCAACCGGATAGGCTCTATCAGGATATGGATGATGCCGTTGCAGCCTAAGCCTACGCCAAATTTGGCGTCATCATCATCGGTGGTATCATAAGTCACCACCAGGGACTGTTGTTGGAACATCACCAGTTGTGCTTTTCTAAGGGCATCTCCTTCCAGGCAGCCGCCACTGATGGCCCCGGTCAATTCCCCATCCTCTGTGATCAGCATTCTGGCTCCGGGACTTCGATAGGAGGACCCGTCCACCTGCACCACGGTGGCCAGTGCGGTTGGTGTTCCTTCTGCTTGAGCCCGGTCAAAGGCTTTAATAATCTCTTTGATTTCCTTCATCTGCTATGTGTGGAACAGTTCTTTCCTTAATAGATTTAACGGGTAAACTTCCCCTGCCTGAAACGTCCCTTTGTCCGCAGGGAGGGATAGTATGGCGTCCGCAAGGGCCAGGTGCACCAGATCCCCTGAGCCGGAATTATCTACAGGTTGGGCAGTCAGGTTTCCCTTGTCCGAAGTCAGGCTTACCAGGAGGTGGTAGGTGAGTGGCTTGTGAAATACGATATCCCGATCTAAAATAGCGGTATGACGGAGCGGGAGCAAACCCAAATGCTGTCTCAGCCAGGGCTTGAAATAGCTATGGAAGCAAACCAATGTGGAGCTGGGATTGCCCGGGAAACCAAAAACCAGTGTTTCCTGGAAAGTGCCAAACAAAAAAGGCTTTCCCGGTCGCTGGGCAACGCCATGGATTATTTTTTTCATTCCCAAACCTTCCAAAACAGCCGGCAAGAAGTCGTATTTGCCTTTTGACACCGCACCGGAAAACAGCAGGACACCATAATCTTTTATCATGGGGGCCAGTTGTGCCGCCATGGCATCTTTATCATCTGCCAAATGAAAAATATCCGGTTGGATCCCCAAGTCCAGCAAAGCTGCTTCCAGCATGGCCGCATTGGATTTCCGGATCTGGTGGGGCAGGGGCTGCTCCTGGATATCAACCAGTTCGTCCCCGGTGGAGCAAACCGCTACTTTTGGGGCTTTTTGGACTTTCACTTGAGCCATTCCCACAGTCGCGAGCACCCCTGCCACCGAAGGGCTAATTATTATCCCCTCCTTGAGCAAGGTATGGCCTTTTTTCGCATCCGTTCCCTGGAAGTGGATGTTCCGGCCCTTGGGATGGTCCACGCTGAGGGGATAGGCCACCCCTGCTTTTATTTCAATTTGTTCATAAGGGATGATACAGTCGGTATTTTCGGGGAGGATGGCGCCGGTCATTACCTCGATACAGCCGTGCCGGTTTGTCAGCTTGGTTCGTTCTGCCCCTGCCGGTTGTATGTTTTCTATTGTAAAGCCAGCGTTGTTTGCCAGCGCATCGGCTTGAAGCGCAATACCGTCCATGGTAACCCGGTCAAAGGGCGGGGCATCCCGGTCAGCTAGGACCGGCTGGGCCAAGACCTTTCCTAAAGCGTCTGTTAGCCCGACCCGTTCGGCTTCCTTTGGCAATGATTGGGACAGGATTAATTCTAAGGCTTTATCAACAGAAATCATGGATTTACTAAGAATTGGTTACCGTGGGTGCTGATCCAGGCTGAAAGGCCTCCCTCCAGGTTCAGCAAAGAGATTTGTGGATGCTTTTCCTTGATGTATTGCATGGCTTTTCTGCTTCTGCCTCCCCGTTGGCAAAGGAGCACCCAAGGCAACTCCTGGGGTAGGTCTGGAAGGTGGCCGTTCAGCCGGGAAAGGGGCAACGAAATCGACTTTTCCAGATGCCTATGCTGGAATTCATGATTTTCCCTGACGTCCAGCAAATTAAACCGTTTCCCTTCCCTTATCCATAACAGGAGCTCCCCAGCAGATAGGGTGTCCATAGGATCACAGGAGGCCGGTGTATAGGCAGGCTGGAGTTGACGGATTGTTTTATTTTCCGGCTTTGCGGTTAGCTTGATCTGGTATTGGCTGTTGTCCAAAAAATCAAAGACCTGGAGGATACCTGAAAGCGGTTTTCCTATTCCTGCAATGATTTTGACGGTTTCCAAAGCCTGATAGCTTCCGATTAATGCCGGGACGATGCCCAATACCCCGGCAGTGTTGCAATCGGGTATTTCGCCCTCACCCGGAGGGCTAGGATACAGGCAGCGGTAGGTTGGCCCGTTTTGGTAATTGAAGACACTGACATGGCCTTCGAACTGTTGCAAAGCTCCGTAGACGAAAGGCTTGCCTAATATGGTGCAGGCGTCGTTGATCAGGTAGCGGGCGTTGAAATTATCTGTGGCATCGACTACAAGGTCATACTCTTTGGCGATATCAAGTGCATTTTCGGGCGAGAAAAATACCGGGTAGGTATTGAACTGGACGTCTTGGTTTTGTTTTTTTAGTTTATCGGCGCAACAGGCCACTTTTAGTTGGCCTACATCCGTAGGGGTATAGATGACCTGTCGGTGAAGGTTACTGAGGCTGACCGTGTCCGCATCGACAATACCCAAGGTTCCTAGGCCCATTCCCGTCAAATATTGCAGGACAGGGACCCCGAGGCCTCCGGCGCCGATCACCAGCACCTTCGCACTGTTCAGCTTTTGTTGGCCCTCCCGTCCAAAACCGGGGAGTTGTAGTTGTCGTTGATAGCGATTTTGATCCATTGCTGTTTTTCTTTAGCCGCCTAAAAAGGACATGGAGGTGGTCGGTGTTTTGGCATGTAGGGCTTCTGCCGCAAAGCCGTCTTTTGCCCGGGTGGCGACGATGCGAAGCAGTTCATCCTCTATCTGTTCGATGGAGGCGCCGTTGCGGAGGAGGTCCCTCAGGTTGCCGGCAGGCGGGCCATATAGACAGGTGCGCAGTTCGCCTGTGGCCGAGAGCCTGATCCTGTTGCAGGTGCCGCAAAAGGTCCTGCTAAAAGAGGGGATGATGCCAAATGATCCCTGGTAACCGGGAATTTTATAGTTGACAGAGGTACCGTTGGCCTCGTCGGCTATTTTTTGGATCCGGGGAAAATTTTTTTGGATATGGTCGAAGATCGTTTTATGATTCCACCGGGGCAAGTCGAATGAGTCCTGGCCATTGAAAGGCATTTCCTCCAGAAAGCGCACCGACAGCGGATGGGATTCTGTAAGCTGGACAAAGGGTACGATATCCGTGATGTTCTTGTCATCGGCGACCACACAGTTGAGTTTAACCTCAAAACCTTCTTTTAGCAAATCCATGACGCATTGATATACTTCATCAAAACGGTCCCTTCGGGTCATCTCGAAAAAGCGCTGCCGGTCGAGAGCGTCCATGCTGATATTGATCTTACGGATACCAAAATTTTTTAACTGACCGATTTGGGCCGGGGTCAAGGTGCCGTTACTGGTGACGGTGATCTGGTTAAGTCCGGGCAGTGTGCTGATTTTTCCGAGGAAATCCATGATCCCGCGCCGTACAAAAGGCTCCCCGCCGGTAATCCGGACTTTGTTGATGCCCAGGCCGACAAACATGCGGGTCAGTTCTTCCAGTTCTTCATAGCTCAGCAGGTCTTTGCGCTCGACGAAGTTGATTCCTTCTTCCGGCATACAATAGTAGCAACGGAAGTTGCAGCGGTCGGTGACCGAGAGTCTCAGGTAATTCAGTTGCCTGCCGTATGGATCGATCAGGATTTTCTTCATGTTCTCTGTGGGTGATCTCGTGGGATAAGAAAAACCTTTCTGTTATGGATGGGCATTGACCCAGATGCTGCCGTCTTGGTAAAACTCCTTTTTCCAGATCGGAACCGTTTTCTTCAGTTCATCGATTAGAAATCGGGTGGCTTCAAAGGCTTCCAGGCGATGGGGTGAGGCGATGCCTATGGCGACTACGGGTTCCCCGACGGCCTTTTCCCCAATGACATGGACGATGGCCAGTTTGGATACCTGCCACGTGGTGGATGCCTGGGCCGCCAGCTTTTCCATTTCTTTCATGGCCATAGGCTCATAGGCTTCAAATGCCAGTTTGTCCACGGGTTTGCCATGGGCATTGTTTCGGACGGTTCCTACGAAGAGGTTAACGGCGCCGGCATCTGGACTGTTTAAGTAGGAGTAAACTTCGTCGAAGTTGATGTGGCTTACAATTTTGATCATGGCTAAGGGTTAACCGCCGCTCACGGGCGGAATTAAGGCTACTTCTGTTGCTGCCCCCAGAATTTCATGGTCCTCGGCATAAGCATGATCCACGGCGACGGCGATGGATTTGAGCTGTTGAAGCGCAGGGTACTCCGCATATAACCAGGATTTTAGATCGGCAACTGTTTTGATTGTGGAGGTATCCGGCATCGGTATGTGGCTTGCTCCTATAATCTCCCGTGTGATGCCAAATAATTTGATATTCATTTTTCCGTGTTTTTTACCGCATTTGTAACTAATTAATGATCTAAGTTAAACAATAAGTGCGGTAATGAAGGGGTTTTTATTCATTTTTTGATAGAAGGATCGAGGCGGGGGTCTACTTACTGATTTTAATTCCCATTCATACCAATGGCGGGATATTTTTGTAAATTTGATTGAGAAAGGGAGAGGGGGCTGAGGGTCGGAAGGGAGGGTTAATGCCCACGCTCTTCCATCACTCAGGCGCTTAGTCTCTAGTTGTTGGGGATGGAAGGGACGGCTGCTAGCTACCTCTCTTCCACCTCTGAGTCGCTTCTATTGCTTAGGCTCTGAAAGAAAAGTGCTATTTTAAATTTATACTGAAGATGAAAAGAATGTTGGTCCATTGCCTGTTACTATGCGGAATGCTTACGGCCATGAGTGATGTATTGCATGCCCAAGAAACGCGGTTGAATATTGCTTCTTACAATATCCGCTACGCCAATCCCAACGACGCGCCCGATACCTGGGACAAGCGCCACCCGGTGATCATCAATATGATCAAGTTCCACGAAATGGATATTGTGGGCATACAGGAGGGCTTAGACCACCAGGTGTATGCCTTGTCGGAAGGTCTTGCCAACTATGGCTATGTGGGCGTAGGCCGGGACGACGGGAAAGAAAAAGGCGAATTCAGTGCGATCTTCTACAATAGAGATAAAGTCAAAGCCCTGGAAAGCGATACCTTCTGGCTGTCCGAAGATCCCAGCCAACCTAACCGGGGATGGGACGCCCAGCTTCCCCGGATCTGTACCTGGGCCAGGTTTGAGTCGCTGGAAACCGGCAAACAGTTTTATGTTTTCAATACCCATTTTGATCATGTAGGCGTAAAAGCCAGAAGCGAGAGCGCCACTTTGATCGTGGATAAGGCCAAGGAAATCGCGGGGGACAACACTGTGATCCTCACCGGGGACTTTAATATCGACCAGCGAAACGAAGCCTACAAAAGACTGAGCGGTTCCGATATGTTCAATGACAGTTATGATGTGGCCTATATGGTCTATGCCAATAACGGCACCTTTAACGGCTTCGACAACACCAAGGGTTCCGACCGGAGGATTGACCACATTTTTGTCACCAATGACGTTAAAGTCGGGAAATACGGCATCCTCACTGACACCTATCACAGCCGCTTTCCTTCGGATCACTTTCCAGTCTTGGTGAAGTTGGTGTTTTGATGGAGATTTTCCCGAAGGCAGGGAAGGGAGGACGAGACTGGATGCCCTCTCTTCCGGCATTGGACATTGGATTGATGGCATCTATTCGATAGGTCAATTGACTCAGCCTTATCGGATGAAAAAAATCCGGATATGAAAGTCACTATCACGAGCATCGGGTTAAAGGGGGCTTTAAGCCTCTTTTTGTTATCCAGTCGGGCATTGAAGATCCTCCGGCAGCTGAAGGCCTGTTTTTAGTAGAAGAACTTGAAATGTCTGACGATAACAACAAAACAAAGAGGAAAAAGAACAATAGCAGCAGCCGTTAGCACGGGGTTATCATTATGCGGGGACTTAAAAGCAGGGAAACACAGTGCCGTGCAGAAAGTCTTATGCACTTGAATTCCATTGGGGCAGAAGGCCGCAGGCACGGTTAATAACTAAAATTAAAGGGGTTTTAAGTTCAGCGGATGTTTATGTGACTACGGTGACCGAGCCGTCAAGGGGAACAAAAAGCCAAAAGTCTGAACTCATTTTTTACCTTTCAGGGCGA
>CAZHZP010000066.1:0-10909 GCA_964537165.1 uncultured Roseivirgaceae bacterium
GACAGCGTTTGGGGAAAATTATGGCGTCTAAAGGAAATTATTTTCCACTTCTTTCTTTGGTGCAGAAATGCCTTTTTATAAGCGTATTTAAAAGTGGAAAAATGCAAAAAATAAAACCTTCCGGTATTTGGTCGGTGGCTTTATTTCCTGAAAAATATCGGTAACCACTGATTGCAGCCAAAAAAACTCTCCAAAAAGCGGCGGTTTGTCGCCTTTGGAGAGTCTTGGGGGGAATTGTTATTAATGTCTATTAGCTACCAGGGCTTGCCCGTGCCTTGAATCACCCAAGGCTTGGACCAGGGGCTGTCGGCGCCTAGATTTCCTGACAAAGGCGTCAACTCAAGTCTTTCGAGGGCGGCATTCAGATTGTTACCATTGTTATTGTATTCGTCACTGCCATAGATAAAACGAAGCGCAATGGCCGGCTGAGGACTTACAGGGCCAACCTGCAATTCAGGCAGGCCGGTTCTTCTATAGTCTAGAAAGGCTTCGGTTGCGGCGGTCCAGCTGGCGACCCATTTTTGGGTCATGACCCGTCTTAGTGTATTATCGAAAGCGACTTCAGGTCTTGCTATAAAGGCCTCATATTGTCCAGCTAGGCCCCAACTAGTCAGGGAGTTTTTTATGCCGTTATTGTAATGATCGGCAGCATTGCCGACTCCCCAGCCCTTCAAGGCTGCTTCGGCTAGGATAAAGCTTATTTCTGCTGCAGAAATGATTCTAGCTTTTAAGATATCACCCGCAGTGCCTGCCGACGCATAGATCGGCGCAAGCTGGGAGACATGGATATTCTGGGTACCCTGACCAGGGGCAAGGTTGCCATTGTAGGCTTCGGGAATGGCAATACCGACAGGAAGCCCCACATATAAATCAGTATTGTAATCAGCCATATTGGGATTGAAACGCCGGGTATATTCGGCGTCATCGGCCTTGAATTCTGAATAGGAAGGCAATGGCCCCGTAGCGCCGTCATAACGGACGCCGTTCCTGCGAATGAAGTCCTCTGAAGCCGTCGTCAAGGTTGGGTCTTCCACCCACTGCACGTTTACCGGGTCAAACCAAACCGTTAATCGGGGGTCACCAGTTCCCACCAATTGGTCGATAAATGGCTGGCTAGCCTGAAACCGTTGGAAATCATCTGTATTGGGAGGGGTGTGCCTGGATAGCCAAACGTCATTGGATCCCCCGGTATAATCCAAAGTTGCATCCTGGCTCGGATCCTGAATATACATCCCACTGCTATAGATGGCTTCTATTCCTGCTTTTGCCACATCGGGTTTCTTCTCAGAAATCCTCGTGTAGTAGCGGAGTAAAAGGGAATTCGCAAAACGTTGCCATTTCGCCGCATCACCTTCGAAATACAGGTCATTAGTACCAACTACCCCAGTGGTGGAACCACCCGCAAATATCTGGGCAGCTTGTTTTAACTCTTCGATAATCCCGGTATATATTACTTCCTGGCTATCAAAGGCGGGATATTGTAAATCCTCTCCGCCTTCATCTCCTCTTAACGAATTGGTGTAAGGTGCATCACCCCACATATCGGCAATATTTCCGAAGATAAACCCTCTCATGGTAAGGCCTACCCCTACAAAGAAGTCCTGTCCCAGGGCTTCCCCTCTTTTGATCATTAACTGATTGGTGCGGAGCATATCATACCAGTTTGACCAATTGCGGGTTTCCCATTCAAAGTTGTTATGGGCACCGTACCAGCCGTTTTTTTGTGTATGCTGCACCGCTCCGGCCAAGTCGTTAAATCCCCAATCCACATAAGCTTGGGCGGCAGGAGCCAATACTGAGGTCATCAAAAGATTGGGATTCGCTGATTCGGGTGCGATCCCATAGGGGTTGATGTTGGCTTCGTCGAGTTTTTCTTCACATGAGGCAATAAGGAAAAACCCTATCACCATCAAGCAAAGTCGTTTTATTTGAAATAGCTTTTTCATAGCTTTCGTTGACTTTATAGGTTAAAGTTAAGTTTGAAGCCAAACGGCACGCTCCAGGGCAGTACATTTTGTCTTTCGATTCCTTGTCTAAATTGGGAGGCTGTGTTGCCTTGCCGTCCACCAGAAGCCCAGAAGGCGCGTTCGGGGTCGATACCGATATCTGCTTTGGTCCACAGCATGATGTTTCTGGTGTACACCGAGAAGGTTGCGTTTCTAATCCGACCGATGCTAGGGATTCTGTAGCCTAGTGTCAGCTCACGTAGTTTGATAAAGGACGCGTCAAAGGTGACTTGTTCATTGAAGCCCCATGCGAACTGATTAGTAGTGGGATAGATTACGGTTTCGGGTCCACCTAGGTGTTCTTGGTACACATCATCACTAAAATCGTTAGGGGTATCCGCTCCGGCGGTCTGAATCACACCAGGTATAAAAGTCCCATCATGTCCATTCCCATCGACAGGAAAGCCGCCTGTAGCCTGGGTATGCCCACCCACGCGGGGGAAGTTCCCTGGATGGGGAATAATATAGGCATCAGGATCAGATTTTAGCAGGGCTGCTAATTCATCAGGTGTGTATAATCCTCCGGGAATCATATTGTCCAACTGCCTTTGTGATTTCCAGTCTGATTCGCCGTACCGGTAAGTGTGGGACATAAATTCACCACCCTGCCTCCAGTCAATGCTCGCACTGAGCACAAACCGCTTGTAACTTAAAGTGGTTTGCATGCCCATCGTGAAATCCGGGTTGAAATTGCCTACCTTGCGGAGGTTTTCATCTCCGTTTAACTCAATCCATTTGCCGGCATTGCTCAATATCGGCCAGCGGTAGTATTCGCTATTTGGATCTTTTACATATGCGTAGCCTCTGCTGTACAGGTTGCCCATTTCCTCCCCAACAAAGGTGATGGCACCGCCGCCATTTTCCTCCCAAAGGATAAGCTTGGTCAGATTATCACTCAGTTCTTCCACAGTGGTTCTGTTTCTGCTCCAGTTGAGGTTGACGTCCCAGTTCCAGCCATTTCTTACGATAGGGGTGACACCGAAAGTGAACTCATAGCCTTTGCTGCGGATCAAACCGGCGTTGATCAAACGGTTGCTATAGCCAGATGATCTGGGAAGGTTGATCGCAAAAATCTGGTTCCTGTTGTCTAGGGTATAATAGGTTCCTGTAAACCTCAAGCGGTTATTGAACATGTTCAGGTCAATTCCACCTTCTATCGAGGTAGCTTCTTCTGGTTTTAGATTGGGGTTGAGTAATTCTGCTGAAACAACGGCCGTATTCAACGAGTTGTAGGTTCCAGTTCCCAAAGTTGGTATCAGACGATAAGGGTCCGTATCATTACCCACTTGTGCCCAGCCGATTCGTGCTTTTAATAGATCCACATTTTCAGGCAAATTAAAGGTGTAATTGGCTAACCAGCTCAAAGAAGCAGCTGGATAAAAATAGGACCGGTTGTCTGCCGGCAGAGTGGATGACCAGTCGTTTCTTCCCGTCAGATCCAGATACAACTGGTCATCAAAACCAAAAGAAGCTAAAGCGTATAAGCTATAAATGGTTTTTTCGTAATAGTCGGTTCCTACACTACGGTTATCAGCCGGAATGTTGTTGGTATTGAATATCCCAGGAACCACCAACCCATTATTTCTATTGGAACCGACACCGATAAAATTGCTGGTACCATATCGGTGCATGATATTGCCACCAATGGATGCGTTAAAGTCGAGTTTTCCGAAGTCATTTTTGTAGGAGGCGAGGAAGTCTGCATTTGACTCTTGGGAGCGGAGGTCTGTTACATAGTACCCGCCCCTTTCCATACGGCTATAACTAAACGGGATTTTGGTTTCTCGTCCTTCATTCGACCTGTCCAACGAATACCTGGCCATCAGGGAGATGGCATCCGAGACTTTATAATCTAAGGACAGATTTCCATATATACGGTCTCTGACAAAGCTGTTCTGGATCCCATAAGCGATAAAATATGGATTGTCTCCGGCGGGAGTCCTTTTTTGTTGAATGTTCTCCTGGCCCTCTACCCAATAGTCTTTCATTTCCTCATAGTTTACATATGAAGAAGTGTACACCGCCTCAAGCGCATTTGCTCTTCGGTCCCCGGTACTTGGCCGGTTGTTGGACATGCTGTTGCTATAGTTGATGTTGGAACTGAAGGTAAGTCGGTCCAACAGGTCATAAGTTACGGAGGTGGATATACCATTTCGGTACAGATCCGAACCAGGTATCATGCCCCGGTGTAACATATTAGAATAAGAAACCCTAAAGGTTCCCTTATCGCTTCCCCCGCCCACAGCCACGTTGTTGGTGGAGGTAATACCCGTTTGCAGGAAATCCTTCATCGCATTGGGATAGGATTTCAACTCGGTAGGAATAGGATTGCCATCGGAATCAAGTGGGCTGTTCCATTGTACGGCTGTATGCCCGGCGTCAAGCTGTCGTCCTCCCCAATAGGCGGATCCTGGATCGAAGATACCTTCCCGGTTTCCATTTGCAAATTTGTAATGAAAGTCCAACAAGCGGGTGGCTTCCTCAAACACGTTGCTTGTAGAGAACGAAAGTCCTAAATCCTGTTGTTTTGAGCCTCCTTTTGTGGTGATAATGATTACCCCGTTACCCGCCCGGGTACCATACAAGGCAGCGGCACTAGGCCCCTTCAATACACTGATGCTCGCAATGTCATCCGGGTTGATATCAGAAATGGCGTTGCCATAATCCACTTGGTTGCCATCGCCTCTTTCCTGTATGTTGTTCAGCGAGTTGGACATGGGAACACCGTCCACTACAAACAAGGGTTGGTTATCCGTGGTCAGCGATGTAGCACCCCGGATGATCACACTCATGGATGAACCTGCCCCACTGGTCTGGTTGATGCTTAATCCCGGCACCCGGCCTGCTAAAGAACTAAGCAGGTTTTCTTGAGAGACCTGGGTCAAATCTTCGCCTCTGACATTCGCTACATCATACCCAAGAGAACGCTGATCCCGCTCGATACCCAGCGCTGTCACCACTACCTCACCCATGGTATCGATACTCTCCGCCATGGATACATTGATTTCGGTCCGCGTACCTACGGTAATTTCTTGGGACACAAAACCGACATATGAAAATACCAAGACCGAACTGGCATCGGTCACTTCTAAGGTATATTCTCCGTTCAGATTGGTTACGGTGCCGTTGTTAGTCCCTTTCTCTACGACTGTAACTCCCGGTAGTCCTGTTTTGTCGGTATTGGAAGTTACTGTTCCCCGGATCTGTATAGCCATTTCACCTCTGGCGTTTGCCGGGCCTCCGGCTGGATCTGTACCCGCCGGGACCGGGATCCCAGCTGTTGCTTCGGCGATTGGCGGACCTGCCAACAACAGGACAGCCGTCAACAGTGGGATCATCCACTTGAACCTCATTTTAGTATCACATTTTTTCATAAAGAATGTTTTTAAAGTTTGTGATTGGGTAAGCAATAATTTTGATTGTTTTGGAACCTAAGTCCCCGACCATATCAGCTGATGTGAACGAACTCATCTTTTTTTTGTAGGGGTTTGTTTGTTTTTCTCTTCTAAAGCATGTTTCTTCATTATGTCGTCAAAATGGTTGCGTAAATACAGTTCATATTTCTTGATGGTCTCTTCATCATCCATCCCATCCAGGAGAATGTCGAGCTCATTTTTTGAGATTTGGTTATCAACTAGCCTTCTAATCAAATCCTCCGGTTTTCTCTTTTTCATATAATTTCCCTCCAACGTATATACCTAAGGCAGTAAGGAACAGACTACTCCAGCCCACTGGTTTTTAAACAAATAGTTTTAAAGAGGACCTTTAATGGATTAAAACGGCTTTTGCAGAAAGGAAGGAAGAAGTCTGCGTCTCGCTCCCTTTTCCCATCAAAAAAGAGAGATATACCGGGGAGATGTGGGTTAAGATCCCTGTGCCTGACATTTATTAGCAGCCATCCTGGCGGCAGCTCGCCTGCCATTGAGATTAACGTTGGGAAATCGTGGTTTTCTATAGCCCAAAAGAAGCGGAGATAAGTATCTAGATTGAAGAAGTAACAACAATTAGCAAACATGAGGATTAAAAAGCAGCCTTACTTAGTCATTATTTTCTTACAGCTCTGGGCGGGTGCCTGTTCAGCCCCCAGCAGTGAATCATCTGTAAAGCAGGTGATGGATGATGTCGTTTCCCGGTTTTACGGTGAATTTGATAAATCCCAGCTTGATACTATCGGTAACGATTTTATTCTCCAATATATATCAGCTGAAGAAAAGCACGTGTTGGCTTCCAACTATTGGGTCTTCGATGTCAATGTGCCGGTGACTGTCTCGCTTATGCGCGATGCCGCACAATCCACCCTCCCTTTTTGGCTAAAAGAAGAGGGATTTCAAAAGACCGCCCTCACAGTCAAAAACTCCCTGTCCACCTATGAAGTATGGCAGAAGGACTATGATGCCGGTAGAATCGGTCTGGGGATCAACGGCTTTGATAAACATCGCCCCGTTTATTTTATCAGCGTAGGCGCTCAGGGTCAGGGAGATGAGATACAGATCACGCCGGTTTTTCCACAACCGCAACATTTTGAAGAGATGAAGGAGGGGGCTTTTACCTACCATGATTGGGATGGTTTAACCCTCACGGAGGTTCCTGCTGAACTAGGAGGTCAGGTTCTCTTCACCACCATCCGGGGTCGTGCACGGGAAGCGCATTTGATCGGCGCCTTTAGAAATACCGAATTTCCGTCTTCAGAAAAGCCGGACCAAATTCTGTTAACCTGGAGTGACAATCCCCAAACCACGATGGACATCCAATGGCGTACTTCATCTTCTGTGGATAAAGGCACTGTGGAATACTGGGTGCCGGGTAGTAGAGATACCCTTACGGTCTCGGCGGAACGTTTTGTGATGGAAGACCGACTGCTCCAGAATGACCGCTTTGTCCATCGGTTTACTGCTAAGGTTACCGGACTTGAAGCAGGAACGACCTATGAATATCGGGTCGGCAGCGACGATGCGTGGTCAGATGTTTATCATTTTGGCACCAGCAAGTCGGGATCAAACGCGTTTTCCTTTTTGTGGACCGGCGACGTGCATAATTCCGAAGCCTGGGGCAATATGATGAAGGAGGCGTATCAGCGACATCCGGAAAGCGCCTTTTATGTGGCTGCGGGGGACCTGGTCAATACGGGCTTGTATAGGGATGACTGGGATCAGCTAATGATGTATCCGGGAAAAGTATTTGCCCACATTCCATTTATGGCTGTGCCAGGCAACCATGACAGCCAGGATGGCTTAGGCGCCTGGATGTATCAGGAAATGTTCAGTTATCCGGACAACGGTCCGGCCGAGGAAATGTCAGAATTGACTTATTCTTTTACTTATCAAAATGCATTTTTCCTTATGGTCGATGTGACCTTGCCGATAAAGGAACAGACGAAATGGATAGAGGAACAGTTGGTTTCTTCAGAGGCCGATTGGAAGTTTGCCGTGTTCCATTTTCCCCCCTACAACTCCATTGAATTTTATCAGGATATCATTGACGCATGGGGGCCACTGTTTGACCGATACCATGTGGATATGGTGATCAGCGGGCATTTCCATTATTACCTGAGAACGAAGCCTATTCATGCAGGGAAGGTGGTCGATAATCCTGCTGAGGGAACGATCTACCTGATGTCTGTTGGCACGACGGGAAAGAATAAGGAGATGAAACCTGCCGACTATGCAGAAATCCAATTCGGGGCTGATCACCTCTACCAGCATATCGAAATCGATGGCAGGTTCCTTAGGTACACCAGCTATGGAGCAGACGGGGAGGTGAAGGACAGTTTGGTTATCAAGAAGTAGGAGGAAAGCAGTACGTCTTCTACCGAATTGATGGGATAAACCGGTCATCGTAAGGGGAAAGAAGGATAGGCCTGTGGGTAAGATGACATTCTTTTTTTCCCGTACAGGACTTGGTGGTTTTTTACATTTTTCAGGAAGTCTCGGTCATGGCTTTGGGATCGGAGAAATCTACCTCATTGGTGTATCAGGGAGGCATGCCCTCATCTTTCCATTGGTAAACTTAGTCTTCTGGCAAAAGAATTCTAATTTTGTCTTAATCAATTTGACGCCATTCCATGTATATCATTTTTGACACCGAAACCACCGGCCTTCCCAGAAATTATGACGCTCCCATCACTGACTTGGACAACTGGCCCCGGCTGGTGCAGTTGGCTTGGCAGCTTCATGACGAAAAGGGAAAGTTGCTGTCTCACCAGAGTTTTATCGTCAAACCTGAAGGTTTTACCATCCCTTATAATGCGGAGAAAGTTCACGGAATATCTACCGAAAGGGCTTTAAAAGAGGGGCATGATCTGACAGCGGTGCTTCAGGCCTTTCAAAAGGACGTAGTGAAGTCCCATTATCTGGTTGGTCATAATATTGATTTTGATATTAAAGTCACTGCAGCGGAGTTTCTTCGTCAACAGGAGCCCATGGATCTGCTGGAAAGAAAGTCCATGGACACCAAAGATCTTTCCACTGATTTCTGTGCCATTGCGGGGGGCAGGGGAGGTAAGTTTAAATGGCCTACCCTGACTGAGCTCCATCATAAACTCTTCGGAGTAGGCTTTGAGGATGCGCACGACGCGGCCTATGATGTGGCGGCGACCGCCAAGTGTTTTTTTGGCTTAATCAAGCAAAGGGTATTGGCCCCGGAGAAGGGAATAGACCCAGATGAGGTAGTGTACGAAATGCCTAAGCTGGATAGCGCCAATTTCGTACATGTAAAAGACAACCAAAAGACTGCCGCAAAGGAAGTCATCCAACAAGCTAAGGGAGCTGATATTGCGGATATGGCGGGAATCCCATTTTCCCATTTGCACGTCCATACCCAATATTCCATTCTCCAGGCTACTTCAGAGGTCCCGGCTTTAATCAAACGGGCGAAGGAGCTGAATATGCCCGCCATAGCCATGACTGACCATGGTAATATGATGGCAGCCTTCAATTTTGTCAAAGAAGCCATAGGCAATGATATCAAACCTATCGTAGGTTGCGAGTTTAATGTAAACCAAGACCGAAAAAACAAATCCCGCAAGGACGATGGTTTTCAAACGGTACTTTTAGCCAAGAATAAAAATGGCTATCATAATTTAGCCAAGCTGGCCTCACTGGCTAATATCGAGGGCTTTTACTATGTTCCTCGGATTGATAAAGAAGTATTGATTGAATACAAAAGTGACCTGATCGCCACCACAGGCGGCCTATGGGGGGAGATACCTTATCTTATTCTCAACGTCGGAGAGACCCAAGCAGAAGAAGCATTTTTATGGTGGAGAGAGCAGTTTGGGGATGATTTTTACGTTGAACTGAACCGTCACGGCATTCCTGAAGAAGAGAAAGTCAACGAGGTGCTGCTGCGCTTTGCCCAAAAGTACCAAGTGAAATATTTTGCCGCCAACAACACTTACTACAACGAAAAGGAGGACGCCAAAGCCCATGACATTCTGCTGTGTGTCAAGGACGGCGAAAAAATCCAGGGACCAGAGGCCAAGCCGAAAAGATATGTGGGCAAATTGGGTCGTGAATACCGTTTCGGCTTCCCCAATGACGAGTTCTACCTCAAGAGCCAGGATGAGATGAAGAAGCTCTTTCACGATCTCCCTGAGGCGATTGAAGTGACCAATGAGATCGTGGACAAGGTGGAAGTGTACAAGTTGACCCGCGATGTGCTTTTGCCCAAATTCGATATTCCTGCGGAATTTGTGGACAGCAGGGATGAGGAAGATGGTGGCAAAAGGGGGGAAAATGCCTACCTCCGTTACCTAACATACGAGGGGGCCAAAAAGCGCTATGAAGAGATAACGGATGAAATCAGGGAACGTCTCGATTTTGAGTTGGCTACTATTGAAAGAACAGGCTATCCGGGATATTTCCTTATTGTGCAGGATTTCACCACAGCGGCCAGGGATATGGGCGTGGCGGTAGGCCCTGGTAGGGGATCGGCGGCGGGATCGGCGGTAGCTTATTGTGTGCGGATTACCGATATCGACCCGATCAAGTATGACCTGCTTTTCGAGAGATTCCTTAACCCGGATAGGGTTTCCCTTCCTGATATTGATATAGACTTTGATGACCGGGGACGGCAAAAAGTGATCGACTATGTGATCGATAAATACGGGGCTAACCAGGTAGCCCAAATCATCACCTATGGCACGATGGCCGCTAAATCCGCCATTAGGGATACTGCCCGTGCGCTGAACCTGCCTTTGTCTGATGCCGACAGACTGGCCAAATTGGTGCCCGATATCAAATTGAAGGCATTATTTGGTTTGGCCAACGACCGTTCTAAATTAGCGGATAAATTAAAGAACAACGGCGAGAGCTTAGAAAAGGCCAGTGAGCTGATAAGGATCTCCAAAGGCAATGATGACCTCTCCAAGACCATCAACCAGGCACAGGTGTTGGAAGGCTCGGTTAGGAACACCGGGATCCATGCTTGTGGAGTAATCATCACGCCTTCCGATATTACCAATTTTGTGCCGGTGGCCCTTGCCAAAGACTCCGACATGTTCTGTACCCAGTTTGACAACGCTGTGGTAGAATCTGCGGGCTTGCTTAAAATGGACTTTTTGGGCCTGAAGACCCTCACGCTAATCAAAGATGCGGTAACTATCGTCCAAGAAAGACATGGTGTACTGCTGAATCCTGAGGAGTTTCCCATCGATGATGAAAAGACCTACGAGCTCTTCCAAAGAGGGGAAACGGTGGGGATTTTCCAATATGAATCCGCAGGAATGCAAAAGTACATGCGGGAGCTCAAGCCGACTGTGTTCGCTGACCTCATTGCCATGAACGCGCTGTACCGCCCGGGGCCGTTGGAGTACATTCCCAGTTTTATCCGGAGAAAGCATGGCTTAGAACCCATTACCTACGATTTGCCGGATATGGAGAGCCAGCTGAAGGAAACCTACGGGA
>CAZHZP010000067.1:0-10865 GCA_964537165.1 uncultured Roseivirgaceae bacterium
TGGTGAGCTGGTGATTGGGTTATTTGAACCTAAGTAGTAAACTGCTACGACCCTTTGTGCTTATTTCTTGATACTTGCGTCTTGACCCTTTATAGATAATCCTCAGGATAAGTAACCTCGACCACGGAATAATTCACTACGCCCCCCAAAGCCGGGTTGTGTTTTTTGATAATGACTTGGATTTTTACTAGCTCTGGATAGGCAGTCAGAATATCCTGGATCATAAGGTGGGCCAAATGCTCCAAAAGTCTCACAGGCACCTTCATATGGTTTTTTGCGATCTGATAAAGCTGTACATAATCCACAGTGGATTTGAGATCATCATGCAACATACCTTTTTTAAAGTCCGTCTCTACGTGGATATCCACGGTAAATCGGTTCCCTAGCTTCTTCTCCTCCGAAAAAACCCCGTGATAGGCGTGAAACTCAATTCCTTCTAGCGAAACCCTTCCCATTAATCAAATTGGTCGAAAAATGAACCTGACTCCTTTTTCCTTTCCTTTTCCTCCACCACCGGATCTTCCTCCACCGGATCAGATTGCTCCTCCAATGTTTCGCCGGAAATTTCCTCTACGGCCTGCGGCTCCTCGACGGCTTCAGGAAAGTCTTCTTCAGGAGCCTCATCTAGAATTTCCTCCTCATCTGACCCAAACTCTCTTACGATGGTCTGCTTGGTATCCTGGTAATTGCCTCCAGAAGCCATAATGGATGAGTCCAGCCTGTCCAGCTCCTCAATGGCTTTCGCATGTGCTGAGACATCGATATGCTGGAGTTCCTCTTCCGCAATGTTTACCGCTTCAAAAGTTTCTGCCGCTATGCTTTTGAGGTTCTTCATGACAATTTCCCGCTGCGCCAACAGGGTTTCATAATTCTCTACTAAGGCAACGACATCCTTCTTCATATTGTCCAACACATTTTTTGCGTGGGATTCGGCTGCATCAATTTTCTGTCTCACTTGTTCTTCTGCATCCGAGGTGATAGCCGCCGCCTTTGCCCGGGCATCGCTCAATATTGACTCGGCGGTTTTGTTGGCTTCCTCAATGATCGCCGCGCCGGTATCTTCTGCTGACTTCAACGTTCTGAACAACGAACCCTCCACCTGCCGAAGCTTTTCCGATTCCTTTTGGGACTGCTCGTATTTCAGCTCCAGCATCTTTTTCTCATCGCTGATCTTCTCCCATTCCTGGGACAACAAAGTCAGAAAAGCGGTAACCTCATCCTTATCATATCCTCTAAAAATCTTTTCGAAAGTCTTTTGGCGGATTTCAAGTGGTGTTATTCTCATTACTTTAGTAGATCTATATCCCAGATAGTGACGGTCCTGTCATCACTTACGGCGATGATTTGTTGATTATATCTGCTCCACAACACTTTGTTGACGGAGGTGCCATGCCCCGCATGTCGTGCTTTATCGATCACTTTGAGCAACTGAAACGAGTGCCCGTCCCAGAGCTTGATGGATTTGTCCATGCTACAGGTCACAAAGTACCGGCCATCTTCCCGGAAAGACACATAGTTAATCGCAAACATATGGGCGACAATGGTTTCAATTTCCCGATATTGCTCCGTCTCCCAGAACTTCAGATGCGCATCGCGGCCGCCGCTGACCAGTACCTTTCCATTGGGGAAATAGGAAAGGGCAAATACCGAATTGGTGTGTCCGTCCAACCGGGCAATGGGCTCCCAAGTGTCCAGGTCAAACACCACTACCGAATGGTCGCTCGACCCCGTCGCCAGGTGCTTCTTCTTTTTGTCAACTGAAAATACCCTAACGTTTTTATGGCTTATCTTGATATGCCTGAGAACGGATCTTTCTTCTATGTCCACCACCACAATCACCCCACCTCCTGTACCCACCAACAGCTTATCTTCGTACACTTGCAGGTCAAAAATCGATTGGTCCGTTATCTGTAGGGACCAGATCTCCTCTCTGGTCTCCAAATCAATTGCATGGACACCTTCGAAATTGTGTCCGATAAACAGCAGGTTTCGCTCTTTGTCCACCGTCAAAGCATAAACGGAATGAGGCAGCTTGGCGATCAGCCGTCCATCCTTGGGATTATCCAGATCCCATTCGACCACCATCCCATCGCCCGCCCCCGTGTAAAAAAACCTGGGATCCGCCCCTTCAGCCAAAGCATAGATGCTATGGTTATGTCCTGTCAGGGTGTGAAGTTTATTTACTTGGGTTTTTGACATATATTGCAGTAATTATTTCGAGACGCTTGTAAAGCATGCAAACAAAAATAGAAAAAATTAGCCCTTTATCTGCCTTTGCTATCAATAATTATATGGAACAGGACTGTCTGTCCTGTGATTTTTTAAGCTTTAGAGAAAAGCTCTCCTGTGCGGTCATCAGCCATCCCGAGAAAAGCAGGGAGTGGAAAGGCGCCCGGATGGCCATCAAAGATACCCTGGACTGCCTAAAACTTCCCTACCCTGGCTTTTACAAGGATGAACACGGCAAAAGTCACTCCATGGACAACTACGGCTATGTATCCCTCACCCACAGCCATGGGTGGGCCGCTGCTATCTTCCACCGGGAAATGCCCGTCGGGATTGATTTAGACTTTGTACGGGAAAAAGTAGTCAAACTGGGCCCTAAGTTCCTTGACCCTTCGGAAATCACGTTTCTGGACAACGATCCTTTGTTATACACCATCGCCTGGTCCGCCAAAGAAACCATCTATAAGTGCCAAGGCAAGAAAGGAATCAGTTTAAAACAAAACATCCTGTTACAGCCATTTACTAAGGGGCAGAAGATCATCAAGGGCAAGATCTATGGAACAGACTTTGCAGACCACCATTATTCTGTAGAAGTAGAGCTAAACCAAGAAATGGTGTTGACCTATACGGTATGGTAAAACCAGTTACATTCCGTACCCTACATAAAGTGAAGCATATGAACAAGATATTTACAGGCTGGCTTTTGTTTCTCCTGGCAACGCCTGCTTTTTCGCAGACGGTCAACGACTTTACCCTAAAAGATGTGGTCTCGGGCAATAGCTATTCCCTCTCCCAAAACCAATCCGCCAGCGGAATAGTGCTGGTATTCACCACCAATGCCTGTCCTTACTCCAAGCTGTATGAATCCCGTATCGTGGAATTGGCCAACCGTTTCCAAAACAAGAACTTTAAGTTCGTACTGGTAAATCCCCATGCCGATTCATCGGAAGGGGAAAGCGAAGCAGAAATGACAAATCTGTCCAAGACCTCCCTGGGAGGCCTGCCTTATCTACATGATCAAAGCCAATCCCTGACCAAGACCCTGGGGATATCTAAAGTGCCTCACGCGGTCGTGATCACTCCCGGTCAAACGGGCTTCTCCATAGCTTATCAAGGTGGCATTGACAACAACCCGCAATTGCCGCAGAGTGCCACGAAGTCTTATCTGGAAGATGCTTTAAACAGTATTGCCGACAATAAAGCACCGAACCCAGCCTCCACACGGGCGGTGGGATGTAATGTTAAGAGCAATTAAGCCTCTACGATTTCCAGCAACTCGCTGATTTCGCCAGCTTTTTCTAAATCCCCAATCTTTTCAAAAGCCACGTACAGGTTCCTTAGCGTTCGTTTAATGATTTCAATATTCTTGCAAGGTTCAAAAAACTCCTGTTGCGGCTGTATCTTCAAATGCTCCAAATAGTTGGTGATGTCCTGCCTGGTGAAGATCAGGCCTTTATTGAATGCATTGATGTAGAACGTCACCTCCTCCGACTTGTAGGTAAGCACAAAAAGGTTAGGGAGATTGACGCCATAAACGGGTAGGCCGAGCTTACTGGCCACCAGCAGGTAAATGGAACAGAGGCTGATAGGGTTTCCTTTTCTGGTCTCAATCACGTTGCCCAACATGCTGTTGCCTGGGGAGTGAAAATTTTTCGTGTTGGCCGAAAACCGCAGGGAGCCGAACAAGATGCTGTTGATAATCCGGACTTTGTCATAGGGCGGAAGCTCGTTGTTAAAAGCGGTCCATACCTCAAAGTAAATCTGGTGCATATCCGCATTTAGCTTATCGAATTCCAACTCCGGATATTGATAAGTGTTAACCAACCAAAGCCCTGTCAACAAATCCTGCTCCTCCGACGCTCGCCAACTTACCAGTTTTTCCTTTAGCAAAGAAAATTGCAGTTCGTGCACCAGTTCCTCAATTTCCTTTTGTAGCTCAGGGTTGAAGCTATTTTCCCACCTATCCTCCAAAAAAGGAATCACGTCCTTACCCAAAGATATAATCTTGTCCTTGACATGGAGCTTTACCTCCTTGTCGGTATCATCCAAAAGCGAGACTAAAGCATGAAGCTCCTTTTCACTTAATTTTTCCATCGCGTTATCAATCATTGCAAAAAAAACAGGAGGTATCACCAAATTGGTTCCTTGCTGCATTAAAACCTCCCCGGCACTTGTGGGACTTTTTCAGATTCATTCCTTTGACAACGGAGGGTCGGAAAGGGACTACAAGGTTAAGCTTTCGCAGCTAACAAAAATGAACCGATTGGTCACTCCCGAGAATTGTCCAATAGTGCCAACCGCATTTCACCGACTGGATCTTAAACCCATAAATCATCTTGCTTAAAAAATCCCCGCAGGAAGGACACCTCCTTCCTACAAGGACTCTATTTCTTCTTTGTAAGCTTTAATGGCCCTGTATATCCCCGAGGAGATATATGTCTGTCCCTGCTTGCTATTGAGGTAGTTTTCTTCATTGGCGTTAGACAAGAAACCCGTTTCAATCAGGACGCTGGGCATACTCGTGGTCCACAGGACATAGAAAGGCGCCTGCTTCACCCCTCTGCTGGACCGATTGACCCGGGTGGAAAAATCAGTCTCGACTTTTTGGGCTAGGGACAAACTGTTGGCGAAATGTGCTTTTTGCATCAAGTTGAACATCATGTAGGATTCTGGAGATTGGGGGTCGAAACCCTCGTAATTTTCCTCATAGTTGTCTTCCAACAAGATTACGGCATTCTCTCGCTTGACAATATCGAAATTGGCGCTGAAGTTCTTTGATCCCATGACGAAAGTCTCCGTTCCGTACACCGAGGCGGTGCGGGTCGCATTACAATGAATGGAGACAAACAGGTCCGCCCTGTTGCGGTTAGCGATGTTTGCTCTTTCCTTCAATTCAACAAACACATCCGTTTTTCGTGTGTAGATCACCTCCACATCAGGAAGGTTTTCGTTGATGTATTTCCCTACCTGTAAGGCTAGTGACAACACTACATCCTTTTCCCTTGATTTCTTCCCGACCGTACCGGGATCTCTCCCTCCGTGCCCGGCATCAAGCACTACTCTCCTCAGCTTAAACTCGGCAGGCTTAGCCACCAGCAAATTCCCTCCCAACAAGGACAAGGAGGAACCCAGAAGCAGCTTTTTTATCGTGGTCCTTCTATCCATAAAAGTTTTTGTTATCCATCAAGTATCTTCAAGTCAAGTATATATCAGTTCAGTCGAACCTGCTGTGTTAGTGCGAAGCAAATAAGTCAGGCAAAGGCTGTGATCTTATTTTTGAATATTTTTGGACTTGCTTCGTTCCATACACGTTAATAACACTAACTTTATGCGAAAATTATAAATTTTTAAGGCAAATAGAAAAAATCGGTGCAGAATATTAAGCTCGTCTTTCTTTCCTTTACCCTACTGATTTCGTTCCAGTTGCATGCTTTATCCCAACAACCAACAGCAAGGCCATCTGAGATAGAAATCAACGTGCCGGATACCCTGCTTACTCCCAGGGTGTTGCCTACCGAACTGCCCGAACTGGCCGATACGCTGATTTCTGCCGATCCCGTTTTGGACTCAACAAAAGCGGTGCCCAAAAACGATATCGAGACGACCATCTCCTACTACGCGGAAGACAGCATTGTTTCTGACTTTACTGCAAATAAGGTTTTTTTATATAAAGGGGCTTGGTTTGAGTACGGCAATATCCGACTGGATGCGGATTATATAGAAATTGATTGGGAAAACAGCCAGATTTATGCCTCTGGCCTCCAAGATACCACGGGGGTTAAGCAGGGGAACCCGATTTTCAAAGAAGGCGCGAGCACCTATGAGATCCGGAAGGAGATGCGCTACAACTTTAAATCCAGAAAGGCCATCATCACGGATGTCGTCACCCAACAGGATGAAGGGCTGCTGCGGGGACAAACCGTCAAGAAAGATGCTGATGAAAACGTCTACCTCAGCCACGCATTTTATACGACCTGTGACTTAGTTGAACCCCATTGGCACATTTCTTCTAATAAAATCAAGTCGATAAGAGGAGACAAGATTGTCTCGGGGCCATTCAATTTCTATTTCAACAACATCCCTACTCCCGTAGGTTTGCCTTTCGGTATTATCCCTGACACACCGGATGAAAAGAGCAGCGGCATTATCTTTCCTTCCTACGGAGAAGAACAGGCCCGCGGCTTCTTTTTGAGGGACTTCGGATATTACTTTGCTCTCAATGACTATATCCATGCGAAGGTCACGGGGGAGGTGTTCTCCAAGGGGGGATATGGCTTAAAAACCGCCGCTGTCTACAACAAACGGTACCGGTTCCGGGGAGGATTTAATGTGGACTACCAGCGGTTTAGCAGTCCTGAAACAGCCGAAGTGCCCATCGACTATAATGCCTTCTGGCTACGGTGGAACCATTCTCCCGAGAGCCGGGGAAATTCCCGCTTCTCTGCCTCGGCAAACTTTGGAACCAAATCCTACAATGACAATGTCCTTAACCAAACGAATTTCCTTCAAAACACCGCATCGGACTTCTCGTCCAATGTTTCTTATAGCAAAACTTTCGTGGGGACACCTTTTAGCATGTCAGCCAATCTACGGCATTCGCAAAATCAGGTAACCGATGAGGTTAACCTACTCCTTCCCGAATTGGCCATCAATATGAACCGCCAAAACCCTTTCAGGAACATCAAATTCGAACCGCTCAAAACGCTGAACATCGCTTGGAACTTTAACGCCCAAAACTCCATCAACAACCGGATTACCAATGAACTGGGAGTCGAACCGGAGCTGGTACAAGACGGCTCGACAGACCGGAGCACGCCTGAGGTGACCCCCTTTAATTTCCGGAACCTATCCAAGCTACTTCGGGACGCAGAGAACGGTTTTAAACACAACATTCCGATCTCCTCTAACTTCACCTTATTTAGATATTTCACAGGTACCGCCTCTTTCAATTATACCGAGTTGTGGTATCTGGACAGGATCAATTACTATTATAATCCAGCAGAAGAACGCGTGGACCGCATCCTGGAAAATGGCTTTAACAGAATAGGTTTCTACAATGCCTCGTTCAACCTAAGTACCAATATCTATGGATTCTATACTTTCAAACCAGGATCCAAGGTACAAGCCATCAGGCACCATATACAGCCGACCTTTGGTTTCAATACCACGCCCGACTTCTCGGATCCTAAGTACGGCTACTATCAAACCGTACAGACTGATAACCAGGGCAGGCAACAGGTCTATTCCCGGTTCCAGGGCTTTATTTTTGGGGGGGCACCAAGAGGAGAGTCCAAGTCGCTGAGTTTCTCGATCAGGAACGTACTGGAAGCGAAAGTCATGACAGAAAGCGACACGGCGGAGGCCACAACCAAAAAAGTCCCTATCCTCCAAACCTTAAATATCGCTTCTAATTATAACTTTGCAGTGGACTCATTTAACCTGGCGCCATTTAATGTCAATACCAGAACTTCCCTGTTTAATCAACGGATTTCTGCTTTTGTCTCTGCCAATCTCGACCCTTATGCAGTAGCGACTTCTACCAATGAGCAAGGGGTCACTACTTCCCGCAGGATCAACCAATTTGCCTGGAAAAGAGGCCAAGGTATAGGAACCTTAAGAAGCGCAACGCTTAACCTGAACGGAAGCATCAATCCCAGCGCCTCGGAAAAATCCCCGGCGGAAGTAAGGGACGAACTGACCAATCAATTCATACAGGAAGGCGGAGAAATGAATGAGTTTGTTGAAAACGAAATCAGCCGTATCGCCCAGGATCCTAGCCAGTACATCGACTGGTCCATTCCCTGGAACATGACCTTTGGCTATAACCTCAGCTACAGTAAGCAGGCCACCGGCAGAACCAATATCACCCAAGCCGTCAATATATCCGGTGACTTAAGTTTATCCGAAAAGTGGAAGGTCAACTTCACCTCCGGCTTTGACCTGTCTGCCGGCAAAGCCACCCAGACGATGATAGGCATTGCCAGAGACCTGCATTGTTGGCAGATGAACGTCAATTGGGTGCCATTCGGTAGGTTTACCTCCTACAGCATCGACATCCGCGTCAAATCTTCTATTCTTAAAGACCTTAAAGTGTCTAGAAGAAGATCTTTCCTAGATTCCTTCGGCCGTTAATGAAGCAGAACAATGCTCAGGACGGCTTCTTCTTATCCTCAAGCTCGGCAAGAAGCATGCGGTATTGATGTAGCGGTTCTTCGAAGTGCTCCCTGTTTTCCCTCTTCAGTACCACCCCGCAAGAGATGATGGTGATGACAACCATCACCCAGAAGACATTCCAGTAGCCTAGTCCGTCTCCCGGAATGTACAATTCAAAAACCAAATAGCAGCCGATCATGGTGCTCAATGGGATGAGGAACCGTTCATAATTACGCTTAAAGCGATAAAAGCTATTCAACAAATCATGCCTTTTCCTTACCCACTGGTAGAGTGAAGATGTCGAACCATCGCCCGCACGGGTGACTGCCATGGCTTTAAACTTCTTCATAAGCATATAAGTAAAGGGAATATGAAGCACAATCCCGATCAGGCTGACGATAAACAGGGGGCTTTCATCGTTCCAGTACCGCACCACAACGTGACAAAGCAAGGCGAAAACAGCCATTTCTAAAGCGAAGGACGACCAAAAATACTTCATCACCTTGTTGGTATGGGTCTTCATGCGCAGCCTGACCAGCTTTTGAAAAGAAGGGAGATCGTAACGGTGCTGTGGGAGTGCAGTCCCTTGATTTTTCCAGATTTCCTTGAGTTCGTTACACATAATTTATTTGTCTATGATGTTTTCCATTAATTTTTGCAGCTGCATTTTCGCCCTGACGAGGCGTACACTCACATTGGATCTGGACATGCCGGTGATCTGGGCGATTTCCTCATAACTCAGCTCCTCCAGGTAAAGCATGATGATGGCCTTATTGATCGGGCTCAACGCAGCGATAGCTTGGTATAATGCTGAAATGGCCTCATCATGATCAGACTCAATCACGTTCGGGATTTGTTCATGCTCAAGAATCATTTCCGTTGCGCGATGCCTGGCGGATTTTCTCTTATAGGTCAGGGCGGTGTTCAGACATACGCTGTACATCCAGGTGGAGAATTTGGATCGGTTGTCAAACCTTTTGAAGGAACGCCAAAGCTGATACATCATTTCCTGTAGCACATCCTCCCGGTCTTCCGCCTCTCTGAAATAGATGCGGCACACCTTGTAGGCAATACCGATGTTGGCATTGACTAGCTGGAGGAAGTGGGTATCAATAGAACCTGACATATCCGTCAATTTTGATCTTTATTCAATGAGTGTCACTTAGGGATGGATCACTACACAATTTCGCTTCTTTTATAAAAATAAAAGACAAAAATCGCTGTGATAGATGTCTATAGACCGTAGAGAGGCAAAAAATAATGATGACGCATAGCACGCCACCCAAAAATCATCTATTTTAGGGTATAGAAACAACAAACCCATTTTCTGATATGAAGTATATGACGTTTATTTTGGCGATAGGCTTACTTGCCTTTGCCGGTTGCCAAACCAGTTCCCAGCTCTCTGATGACATCGATGAAGCGGTCACCCAAGCCGTTCTTGACCACCATTGGGAAACTTTTGTGGCCAATGATTTGGAAGGGGTGATGGAAGATTACACCGAGGAATCCGTCCTGATCACGCCGGATGTAACCTACGTGGGGTTAGAGGAGATCCGCCAAAACTTTATCAATGCGTTCAAGGCATTTCCCGCCCAGAGCAGCAAGCTTACACTCAACCAAAACAAGGTGGTCAAAGATATTGGTTATATCCTGTGGGAAGCGGATACCCCAGATATGAACCTGACTTATGCCACAGATTCTTTTGTCATCCGCAACGGTAAAATCATTCGGCAGACCTATGCAGGCGTCGCTGTTCCTAAATAGACCTCGTCCCGGCATCACCCCTTTATAGAAGTCTCTCAATGGCACCAGCTATCATAAAATAATCTAGCCCTAGAACGACGACCACCACTCCGAGCAGGTTTCCCGACAGTAGGAAACCGCTGAAATTCCTCCCCGGCTGCCTACATGGCAGGCGGGATGATTTTAGAACTTAATATGATCTACCTATTATGGGCCTACTCACGGTGTCCGTCATCTTCTTGATGGTCTACGTGGAAACCATCAGGGGCAAACCGTGGACCCTCTTTGATGAGGACGTCGCACAACCTAAATAACCCGCTGTGCAACCACCCTAAAGGTCTCCGGAATCTGATCAATGATATCGGTAGCGACCGTACCTCTCCCTCGGGAAGCGGCGGCCAATTCGCCCGCCAGACCATGATGAAATACGCCACATATAGCAGCATTTTCCAAACTATAGCCTTGCCCTAAGAAGGAGGTCAAAATACCGGTCAACACGTCACCAGCCCCCGCGGTAGCCAAATACTGATTGCCGGAACTGTTAAAAAACTGCTTGCCATCCGGAGTAGTGACTATACTGTTGGCGCCTTTGAGGACCAGATAACACTGATAGTCCCTACAAAACTCCAATGCCTTTTTGATTCGCTCCTTATGGTTTTCACAAGCACCTACCAGCCGCTCAAATTCCTTCAGGTGTGGCGTCAAGATGACGTTGCTGCCTAACAAGGAAAGCAAGTGAG
>CAZHZP010000068.1:0-10864 GCA_964537165.1 uncultured Roseivirgaceae bacterium
TAAAGAGGAATGATCCCCTTATTTTCTTGAAAATTTCAACCTTTAAAAATACGAATTTTTTCGCGATTTACCCCGCTAAAATGTGTAAATAGTACGATTTTATAGCTCTTTAATATTGCCCTGTCCTTAACATCACCAAGGTGCAGCCAATTACCGTTTCAATGCCCTCTTCTTCTGCCTTATCGATCAACTCTTGGTTTTCTGTACCCGGATTAAAAATCATTCTTTTGGGCTGGAGGGACAACAGGTAATCATACCATTCCTTTTGGTTTTTGGGAGAGAGGTAAAGTGTAAGGGTGTCGACGTCGGGAATGGCAGGCTTTTGACTCAAGTCGAGGATAGGCTCACCACGGAATTCCCCACCGTGGATGCCGACCGGAACGACTGGATAACTGTATCCCTTTAGCATTTCCAACGCGATTTGCGCATAACGGGCAGGGTTGTCCGATGCCCCTATAATGACAGTTTTCTTCATGATTAATCAGTTTAACCGTATTTTTCGATAAGTTTCTCCGCACAACGCTCCCCATCCATCGCGGCCGAAACAATCCCTCCGGCGTAGCCGGCGCCTTCACCGCAGGGATATAATCTCCTCGTGGTAATATGTTCAAAGGTATCTCTATCCCGGGGTACGCGCACAGGAGATGAAGTCCTACTTTCAACACCTACGATCTGGGCTTGGTTCGTGTAATAGCCTCTCATCTTTTTGTCGTAAGCCTTAAAGGCATCCTTAAGACGGGCGGCGATAAAATCAGGCAGCACCTCAGTCATGTCTGTTGACTTCAATCCCGGTTGGTAGGAAGTATCCAACAGCGAAGTACTAATCCTTCCTTCCACAAAATCCACCATCCGCTGGGCAGGAGCTACTTGGCTTTTTCCACCTGCCACCCATGCCTGTTTTTCGACGTCCGCCTGAAATGCCATCGCCATTAACGGGCCGTGGTCCCGATAGGCTTCCAGATCTTCCAGCTCGACAGCAACCACCATGCCCGAATTGGCAAACTTTCCATCCCGTCTACTGGGACTCATTCCGTTTACAACCACTTCGCCGGGAGCGGTTGCGGACGGGACGATAAAGCCCCCTGGGCACATGCAAAAAGAAAACACACCCCTTTGCTTCCCTTGATACATGGTCTGGTGCACCAGCGAATAAGATGATGCCGGTAAGTACGGTCCACGGCCGGGCTTACAATGGTACTGGATCTGATCGATGAGGTTTTGTGCATGTTCAATCCTCACTCCCAATGCAAAAGATTTCGCCTCAATTGTGATGTTTTTGTCCTTTAGCAAGTAAAAAATATCCCTTGCAGAGTGCCCGGTAGCCAAGATCACTCCCAGGCCTGCGATTTCCTTCCCTTCCTCTGTAACTACTCCTTTCATCTCCTCTCCCTCGAGAATAAAGTCCACCACTTTGGTGTCAAAATGAACTTCCCCACCTGCCTTGATGATACTTTCCCGAAGTCTGGTAACGATCAAAGGCAGTTTGTTGGTGCCGATATGGGGATGGGCATCTACCAGAATCTGTTCCGTGGCACCATGCGCGACAAAAATCTCCAGTATCCGGCGGATATCACCGCGCTTTTTGGACCGGGTGTACAGCTTGCCATCAGAATAGGTACCTGCCCCGCCTTCCCCGAAGCAATAATTGGACTCGGGATGGACGATGTGCTCCTTATTGATCGCTGCCAGATCCCTTCTTCTCGCCTGCACATCTTTTCCCCGTTCCAAAACGATGGGTTTATACCCCAATTCTATAGCCCTCAAGGCAGCGAACAGACCAGCAGGCCCCGCGCCTACAATGACAAGAGTAGGTTTGTCATTGACCCGGGGATAATTGAGGTGGGCGGCGATTAATGCAGGGGGCGCCTCATCAATAAATACTTCAACAGAGACATTGATGACAACATTTTTGCTTCTGGCATCAATGGACCGTTTGGTCGCCCTGATAGAGATGGAAGGGTGTTCGGTCAATCCTAGGCGCCTCAGCACCGTTTCCCTGAACAACACGGGATCATAAGCCTCTTTTGGGCTTAAGCTCAATTGTATTTCTTTTTTCATGTAAGGCAGTTATCCTTAAAATGGGATGATCGTTATACGGGGTCTCCAGCCGCCGGTCGTATCGACCGCTGGGGTGTGGCCTAGACCATGTCTTGTTCCAGATGAAAAACTTCCTTGTCTACCCAGGACTTCCCCCATTGGGCGATCTCCTCCGCCGACCATAGTTCCGGGTAGAAAACCACCTTTTGGAATCTGGGTGGCAGGTATTTTTGCCAGTTGGTGCCCCCGGTGGCTGCTATTTCAATGGTGTCTCTTTGCAGGTATTTAACCGCTGATTTGTAATGTGCCAAGGGCCAAAAAATATTGGCCTTGGCATCCAGCGCCCGCATCAAATCCCTCAGCTCATCGTCTTTTCCCGCACAGTTTTGATACTGTTTCCAGAGGTTGTTCTTCCTATAATCAGCGATCAAGGCTTTCAGTTCCAGCCCGTATTTCTTTTCAAAGTTCTGAAGCGAGAGGGTCTTTTCGCCAGTCGCCAGTTCTGTGGCTCCAAACTGCCAATATAAAAGATCAAAAAGGCTATCTATACTGGTTAGGTTGATGTCTTTGTATTCCTCTCTAACATTGATATTGACTAGATTTTGGATTTCGGTACACATGATCTCGATCTTGCGGTATTGTGCGCTTTGGAATCCGCTGGCAGGTAAGAGAGACATGCGGAATTTTACAAACTGCTCTTTTTCCATCCCTTTCCACATCACAGCAAACGAGGAGATCAGCTGGTCAAAATACATGGTCACCCGTTCGAGCCGGTTTTTGAAAAAGGCCACACGGATGTCCTTTTGTGCGGCAATCTGCTCCAGCTCCCAAAGGATCAACTTAAAATAAAGCTCCGTTATCTGGTGGTAGATGATAAATATCTTTTCGTCCTGAAAGGATGTTTTGGGCTGCTGCAGGGACAAAAGTGTATCCAGATTGATATAATCCCAGTACGTCAAATAGTCCGCATACAGCAACCCTTCCAGATAAGATGAAAGATCCTGTCCCGAAGCCCTGAATTTTTCTTGTAAAAGATTTATCTTATCAATGATTTCCTGCTTGGGATGATTATTATCCATGATGTGTCGTTTCTGATGATCAAATTGCCGTATACGAACTTTATGTTAAAATTCTTGCCAAAATTAAATAGCCCGACAACAATATTCTAATATAGGGGCTAAATTCGCAGAAAATCTGTTTTCTATAATAATCATAAAGTTATTCTCCTCCGGCTAATTAAAGATAGTTCTGAAGCACCATGAATCCCCACAACTTTTCTCCGGTGTATCCCTTTGATACTGATGAAGATTTCGATGCATTACTGCCATTAAAGATTAAAAAACTGTCCTACAGACATTGGACTCCTGTCAGCATCGCCAAGCGGGCGGCGCACTTTTTGGCACAAAATGAACATAGTCGGGTGCTCGACATTGGTTCGGGCGTTGGCAAATTTTGTTTAACAGCTGCCACCGTCTCGGTTGGGCAGTTTACGGGAGTGGAGCAGAGAGACGCGTTAGTGAGGCTTTCCAACAAAATTGCCCAAAAATATAGCATCCACCGCGCTGAATTCCTGTCTGCTAACATCCTCTCCATCGATCTCAAGGAGTATGATGCATTTTACTTCTTCAACTCTTTCGAAGAAAACCGCGACCTGACGGATAGAATTGATGATGAAGTTGTTTACAACCCTTCCCGGTATAGCACCTACAGCCAACACCTATATGAGCAGTTTGAGCTGCTTCCTAAAGGAACCAGAATTGCCACCTATTGCTCCCCTTCTACTATCATCCCTGATCATTATGTTCTGGTGGCTTCTGAATCCAAGGGAAAGCTCAAATTCTGGGAGAAAAGGTATTAATGCATAATTCTTGCGGCTTCTATGAACCAACCGACAAATGTCTGTTTATATGAAGGAATCCAGTACGCTCCCGTTAGTTATAGAAAATATTGCCGCGCGCCTTAAACAAAGCCAACAAATCCATGAGCATCTCCCGTATCAGGGGAGACTGAAGATAGAAAGCCATCTTCCCTTCTTATTGATCTACCGTTACCCTTCTACTCCCGAAAAACAGGCAGTTAAATTGGTGATGGCAGAGTCATCTTATCTGATTGCTTCAGGCGATGACGAGCAACTAGAGCCCCTCCGGGAATTGCTAAAGGAAATCTCCAGCACGCTATCCAAAAGTTATGGATCGGTAATGTTCCTGGAAATCTGGGAGGGACCCGCCACGGGGACCGACTTCGTCATTAAGGCTCCTAAAGGCATCGCGTCGGCGACTATAGAAGTGCTCGCCGAGGAATTAAAGCAGCTGAGCCGTGGCTTTCCAGGCCTGGGTGTAGAAACCCTATTCACCCAAAAAAGGCAACCGGAGCAATTGGAGCCCTTGTTGACCGTGACGGAATGCCTGGAAGTGGGCTGTTTTTTGGTCGGCTTAGAAATTCCTCCTTTTTACAAAAATGTCGAAACCAATGAATTTTACCATCTCCATTTTCAGAAACTGCGAAAAAATCTCTCCAAAGTGTTTCGCAAGACCATCTTTTCCTTTCTAAGAATTCAGACCTCTTCCGATATCAAAAGCTATCATGCGCTGGGGAGCCATAAAATTGAAAATATTGTTTGGCAGGTGGACCGGCAACTGGCTGAAATCGAACAGCACTACCGTTTTCTCCTGCTTATTTCCCCCACTAACACCCTCAAGGCGAGGGATGAGTTTGGCAAAAATGGCTTCAAGGTCAATCCTCAGTTTTTATATAGGATACTGCCTATCGATCCTGACCAACTTAAAGAACAGCTGTATCAAATCAAGGTCCGTTCGATAGAAGATCCCACCCTGGGCTTCCTGTATCGGGAAAAAAGGGAAGAAATCGACAAGCAACTTACCATGCTCAGCGAAAGGGGCACCAGAAACTTTATGTACAGCAGCATCCGGCTGTACGACGCGGTAGACCCAGAGCTTCTGGAACAAGCCAAAGCCATACTGAGAAAATTCCCCTCGGAACATAAGCTGACCCGGCATTGGTCGGATTGCGATGACTTGGCGCAGGCCGCACGGGATGAAATAGCCCGGTACCGACAGATTTATCCCGGACTGGCTTCGACAGTCGCCATCAAGCACGATATCATCGGAATGATGGTTTCTAAGGGCCAGGTATTGATTGGCGAAAGCTTCAAAGTACCACAAAACCGGGTGGAAGCGCTGATCCACCATGAGGTAGGCACCCATGTGCTGACCTATTACAACGGAAAGGCACAACCGCTGAAACTCCTCTATTCTGGGTTTGCTGACTATGATGAATTGCAGGAAGGACTGGCGGTACTGTCAGAATTTCTTACAGGCGGACTCACCCGTGGCCGATTACGCCTGCTGGCGGCGAGGGTCATAGCGGGACATTCGTTAACCGAAGGCGGTGATTTCTGTGCTACTTTTCATGAGCTACGGGATGCCTATGGCTTCGAGATGGGAACTGCTTTTGACGTTACCGCCAGGATCCACCAAGGAGGTGGTTGTACCAAAGATATCATCTACTTGAGAGGTTTGATCAAATTGATGGAGTACATCAGAGAAGGCGGACAACTGGCTCCCTTATTTGTGGGAAAGATCTCCCAAAAACATGTGCCCTTGATGGAGGAACTGCATCATCGTAATATACTGCAGCCAATGCCCCTCCTACCCAGGTACTTAAAGGATCAAGAAGCCCTAAACCGACTGGAAATGATTAGAAAAGGGATTACCGTGGACCAACTGCTCGAAGAAAACAGCTAACCAATCGTTCCCTTGTCTCCATTTTATTCCTTTTCAAAATCAGAAATGCTGGACTCCACTACAGGCAAAACAACAGAAAGCCAAGGTTAAATTATGGCTTATGGTGAGGGAGCCGAAGGCTCAGAATGCCACCAAGCCAAAGCGTTATTCTATTAAAAAACAACACTGAAGTCCTACTGGGATAATTAACTTGGATGTAAAGGATTATTTTCTGCTCAATAAAAATATGGTAGAGACAATACAAAGGGTCCCCAGCCAGTCCATGGCGGAAAATGACACATTCAGCCACAGCACGGCCATCACGGTGGCAGAAAGTGGTTCAGCGGAAGCCAACAAACTTGTCTTTTGTCCCCCGATAATCTTCACGGCAGTCAAATAGGCGTAGAAAGGAATTAAGGTTCCAAACAGGATAATAAAGACGGTAGAGAGGTAAGCCGGCAAATCCCATATCCCTTCCACGTCCCACGGTGCTTTTACTAAACAAAAAAGCAGACCTCCTACAAACATGCCCCAACCAATCACTACGGATGATTTGAACTTAATCAGCAGTGGCACTGGCTGGAGGGTATAACAGGCTAAAGCAAAAGCGGAAGCAATCCCAAAGAAAAACGCTGGAGCAGAAATGGATAGAGCTGAAATATCGCCATGCGTCACCAGGAGAAAGGTGCCTAACACCGCCAAGGCGACGGCTATAAACTCTAAAGGTTGCGGTGTTCGTTTATGTTTGAACGCCAGATAAATGGCGATAATGACCGGGCCTGCATATTGTAATACCGTGGCGGTGGCCGCATTGGAATGTTTGATGGCCGCAAAATAGGTGTATTGCACCGCCAGCATCCCCGTGATGCTGAAAATGGCCAGTTGCACGGCGTCCTTTTTATTTTTCCAGATAGAACCGATACCTTCCCGCTGCCCAAACTTAGCAAAAAGCAACAGGACAGAACCCGTGGACAGCATCCTTATTGTAATGAGCCACTCGACGTTAACTTCTCTTTGCTGAAAAAGAAACTGTGCAAAAGTACCTGATACGCCCCATAGGACGGCAGCGGTAATGGCTAAAATGAAACCTTTTAAAACCGGAGAGGGCATAGATATCCAACTGATGTAAGAGCCGGCAAAAATGCGGTAAAATTTCGACAGGGCAATACCAAAACGAATCGCAGGACTGCTTTTGGAAAAATAGACCGATAGCTTGCTCACTCATTGAGAAAAGACAGCAGAACCCATTGTGATCGACCAACCCACCGGCAATTACCACACACTTCTCAGGATCAACCGCTTGTCAATTTAGCCTTCGATGGCTGCCGCGCTGTCTGTCTCTGATAGGGTAGTGAGGTCTTCGCCTAAAATGATTTTAATATCAGGCCTTTCTGTCTTCAGCAGTGTTATTCCTGTATCAGTCACCTCGGTTTGCCATAGATATAAGGACTTAAGGCCGGGCAGGTTCTTTAAAACATTCAAAGAAGCATCTGACACCGAGGTTCCATAGAGGTTCAGATAACTCAACCCCCCTAAATCAGCCAAATGGTTGATACCTTCATCTGTCAATTGATTATTGGACAGGTTAAGTCTTGTAACGGACGCCAACTGGCCGATCAACTCTAAGTCTGCATCTGTCACCCGACCCTGGGATAAATCCACCCACGCAATTTGTTCTTTTAGCGGCAGAAGAACCTGTATCTGCATAGTGGAGAGGTTCTGTCCGGTGAATGGTAGTCTCACCTCTAAAAAATTACTTTCGGGAATAATCCTCTTTATAACAAAACCTTCGGCGAGAGCCGCTTTGATTGACGAGGAATCCGCGGCGGTCACCTCTGTCCTGGGCAGCCTGTTGTCGGCGGAGACAGCAATACCCAAGACCCTTTCAAACTTTGGAGACACCTCACTATCCACTTTCATATAAGCCAGCTGCATGGACGAAGGCGCATCATTGGTGATCCACCACTCCAGTACGGCCAGCTCATCATCCGTCAAGCCGGTTTTACCTTCGGCAGGCATATAATCATCATGGGTACTGGGCAGGATCACCCGTTGAAACATAAGGCTTTTCTCCAAATCACCGGGAACTACTGAAGGACCCTCTTTCCCGCCTTGCAGCATGTCTTCGTAAGATGTCAGGAGCAGTTGTCCCTTAGTTTTATCCAGGTTATGACAGGAGCTGCATTTGGACTGAATGACAGGATGGATCACATCCAAAAATATATCGGCCGAATCAAGTACAGTAACGGGCGGCCGGGGAACAGCCTTGGGCTCCATGCCCGCCATCATGCGTATTGGATCAGGCGCATACTGAAACAAATAAGTAGATCCATGGGTAAGACTACCTCCATAGTGCCCCGTGAATACCAATAGCACCAGGATTACCACAAAGGTATAGGGGCTGTTTAATTTGGTGAAAATATTACTGCCCCCCCGGGCCTTCATCCGGCTCCAATAGAGCAATACGGAAATGGCCGCCAAACCTATTCCCAGCCATTGGTGCCAAAACAAGGTGTCGGCGTGGTAATCCCCTCCTTGTGACAGCATAAAACCCAGTACACAGGCCATGACGGCACTGATTCCGCCCAGCAACAGGATAAAATCCAGGGAACCCTCAAGTTGCTGGAAATTCGGGCGTCTGGAAAGAATGGCTACAATGACTGCCAAAAACAAAAAGCCAATGGGCAGGTGTACCACCAGGGGATGAAATCTACCTAAGAAAAGAACAAAATCGGGAACGTCAACAAGCATATAAAATCAAGCTAAAATATCGTATGGTACTTTTCCATGAACATCTGTCAGCCTAAAATTTCTGCCCTGAAATTCATAGGTGAGCTTTTCATGATCAATCCCTAACTGATGCATAATGGTAGCATGAAGGTCCTGTACATGCATTAGGTCTTTGATGCCATAGTAACCGATCTCGTCTGTCTCTTCATCACTGAAGCCCTTCATAATGCCTGCACCTCCCATCCACATCGTAAAAGCCTCCAAATGGTGGTCACGCCCCTCGCAGCCCACCCCGGTTCTCGCCTCCATCAGGGGCGTTCTCCCAAACTCGCCTCCCCACAGGGGGCCTAATATCGGGGTCAGGCGGAATATAGGCCCAATGTTCTTCCCAGGCCGCACCTTGGTCGATCCAGTCAGCAAAGAGCTGAATCTCTTCTTTACTTAAAGGCTCACTGTCCAGCGGCATCCTCATATCAACATCTGAATGGGTAAGCCGTTTGATGATCTCACTGTTTCTGCTGTCTCCGGGGACAATGGCCAACTTGCCGGATTCCGGAGACCGCTTAGCCTCCTCTTCAAAGAGCAAACTGAAGCCTCCCGCCTGCTTAACCCCACCGTGGCAGGAAATACATTTATTATTAACAACGGGGCGGATGTCCCGGTTATAGCTTATTTTTTCGGGACGGTTGGACACCCAAAAAAACATAGATATCACCAAGGCGATAGGCAGAAGTAGAAGAACCGGCTTTGTACGCACCATCATACGCTTTTAAAAATAACAATTTTAAAACGCAATCTCAAAAATTCATCCTGCACTGTCCTGCATTGACAAAGCAAAAAAGCCAAGCATCTAAATCGGGACAATAATTCATGCCACAAACACCTATTCGTCATTTTCCCTAATGGTATAGCGTCTTATATGAACTTTGACATGGGCGTGGCAGGTACTAATTTTGGAGCGGCCGCTTCCCCCACGCTGAAAGAAACCCTTGTATCCGCCTCGAAGTCGGTACAATACCCAGGGCTAACATGACTGTATTCGAGAAATGGGCAGGAAGTAACCAAGAACCGGGTATAGGTAATTTAGGGGGCGGATCTGATCATATCGCCTTTTATATGCATGTCGGCATCCCTTCCCTAAGCGGAGGCACGGGAGGCCCCACCCTATATCACACCAATTATGACAGCTTCCACTTTTACGAGAAATTTGTTGATCCCACTTTTTCCATGGGAGGAATGGTGGAACAGATGGCAGGCATGATGACCCTCAGGTTAGCCAATGCTAATATTATTCCCTACGATGTGGAGCGATATGCAAAGGACCTAAAAATGCATTTCGAAACGGCTGAAAAAATGATTGTGGCCTACGACAATGAGTTTTCAGGTTTTAAAAAGTCATGGACCGCTATCTCACAATTGGAGACAAGCAGCAACCGTTTCTCCGGCACATTGGCAGCCTCTTTGGAAAACAAGAAGTTGTCGTCAAAACAAGCCCAACGGATCAACCAGCAAATGATCCAGCTGGAAAAAAGTTTTCTGGATGAAAAAGGAATGTATTTCGGCCAATGGTACCAAAGCCTGTACGCCTCTACCGACCCCTTTAGCGGCTATGCCAGCTGGATTCTACCTGGTATCCGGTATGAAGCAGAACAGCAATCCAGCGAAAGGCTTCAGGAATGGGATCAACGGTATTCGGAAGCTATCCTAGACCTGTCGCAAAAGATTGATAAGCTGACCGAGGAGCTTCAATAATAAAGACACAACAAACAGCCCCAGCCTGGTTCAATGGCTGGGGCTTTTATATTTTTCCGCCAACTTACTTCAGAACATATTTTCCCAAAAAACCCTCCGCATTTAGCACTTCTATCTCAGAAAAATAAAAGTCATTGACATCTTCAGTTACCATGCAGGAACAGCCAGCGTGCAATGCCGCATAATACTCCAGCCCATCCTCAAAATCTCCTATGGACTTGTTCTGGACCGCTTGCAGCACCGCTTCCTTATTGGAATCAGCAACATGGATATGCGTAACCAGCAGTTCGATCTTGGTTTTGGCCAGTTTGGCCCCGAACTTCTTTTCGGCAAAATAAAACGCAATTGCCAGACAAATGGGAGAAGTAAAAAGCTTAAACCTTTTCGGGTTTAAGCTTAAAATTCTTGAGGTATACTGGAAAAGCGGAAGCTCTTTGTTGAGTACGGAGACGAGTATATTGGCATCCAAAAAGACGTTCATTTCTTAGAACTTAGATATTCATCTTTTAGGGACTTGCGGCTCCGGGGCGCCCTTTTGTATTCCGCTTCTCCCTCCGCCACCATATTAACCCAGTCCGCAATAGGCAACTCATCCAGGCTTT
>CAZHZP010000069.1:0-10758 GCA_964537165.1 uncultured Roseivirgaceae bacterium
ATATTATTAAGTATTTTGCCATCAGATATTACGGAAGCTGACGTTTCATCACAAGATGACTCTATTGCTAGGATATTAATATTCACCATTACCTTTTGGAAAAGAACACGAAAGTTACGCAAATTTTGTCGAAAGCGTTGAGGCTGTCTTTGCGGTTTCTCCTGGTGATGGTCTTGTTACTGATTCTAGTGGCGGGTTTGCTGCAGGTTCCGCGCATTCAAACCCGTGCGACCGAAATCCTCACGGATTACCTTTCCGAGAATACTGGCTATAGAACAGAAATCCAACGTGTCCATATCCGCTGGTGGGACGCCGTGAGCCTGAAAAACGTCCGGGTGTATGATCTGGAAGATAGCCTGATGGCTAATCTAGAAGAGGTGTACATTGATTTTTCGGTGAGCAAGTTGATGGATAGAAAGGATCCCGGGTTTGACGAAATCCTGTTAAGGAAAGGAACCGTACGCATCCTCACCCATCCCCAGGCTGAAGCCCCTAACATTTCCACCTTTTTGGCCAGGATTACCGACCTCACCAGACCCAAGGATCAGTCGGTCAAAAGAGGCTCCGTGAGGTTCAATATAGATCATATTGCCCTGGAGCAAACCTCCCTTGATATCCTTAATTATAAAATGGAGCCTATGGACAGTGACTTTGACTATGGGAAGTTGCGGTTCAGGGATCTTACGGCCGATGCGGACGACTTTTTCATTCTGGGGGATACCATTGCTTTGGGCCTCAACTTTATGACCGGAGTGGAATCGACGTCAGGGATGGCCTTCCAGCAGCTCCGTACGGATTTTATCTATTCCAATACGGGGATGGAATTCAAAAACCTCTATCTCAAATCGAACGATACCGAAATAAAAGATTACCTGCGCTTTACCTACGACAATGTCACCGCCTTGAATAATTTTAACGCTGAGGTGAATGTGTTTGCGAGCCTGGATGAGGCGGTGTTGGACATTCGCGACCTGAGGTATTTTAGTCCTCTCTTTCCGGATATAGATGACCGGATTTATCTGAGTGGGGAAATCAGCGGAAAGGTCAGCGATTTGTTTTCCGACCAGCTATTGGTACGTTTCGGGGAACGGAGTGCGTTGTTCGGGAAATTTAATATTGAAGGCTTGCCGAATATTAAACAGACCTATTTCGATCTTTCCCTGATGAACTCTATCCTCACCAACAAGGATCTCAGTCCGTATATCTCTTCAGCATCCCAAAAGGAGGTGGACAAGTTCAGGGAGTTTCGGTTTGATGCCGACTTCGAAGGTTACCTTACGGACTTCAGGACCAAGGGGGCGTTTCGAACGGGTATTGGTGGCATCTCAGGAAACCTCAATTATAAATCCAACCAAGGATCGCCGACTTACAACGGCAGCATTCAACTCAGCAACCTTGATATAGGCGTGGTTATGGAAGACCGGGAGCTTTATCAAAAAGTATCTATGAAAGGTCAGGTGAAAGGTACCGGGCTGACCGTGGAGACAGCTATCCTGGAATTGCAGGCCAACGTCGAAAATATTGGCATCAACCATTATAACTACTCGGGGATCCAAACCAACGCGACCTACGGCAAGGACCTCTTCAACGGGATGTTGACGATCAATGACCCCAATCTCAAAATGACGGTGGATGGTACCCTAGATCTTCGGAATCAAAAAGATTCCGCCCAACTGGTGGCTAAGCTGGACACTGCTTTTCTCCACGAACTGAACCTGATCGATACGGAAACCTTTGTAAGTGGCAATATAGTATTGGATACCAGGGGAATCACCCTGGACAATATAGAGGGAAGTGCCAGGTTTAGGGACGTAAAGGTGATACATGAAGGAAGGGAGCTTGTGGTGGATAATTTTATCTTTCAGTCCCTGTTTACCGACAACTCCCGTTTGATTTCTCTCAATTCGGACCTGTTGGTGGCGGGTATTTCAGGCAACTTCAGGCTCGCACAAGTAAGCCAGGATATACAAAAGCTTTGGACGGAATATTATTCGATAGTCACCAATGCGGAAGTTCCGGCAGACAAGGCCTCCACGGACGAATCAAATGAATATAGCCTGGATATCAATGTGGATTTTAGGGATCCAAATCCAATCATCAATCTCCTTGATCCCTCCTTGTCCATTTCCAATAACAGCCAATTAGAGGGGGCTTTTTATCGGACGGGGGAGAATACGGTCTTCAATGTGTTTTCTTCTATTGACACCATTTATTATCAGAACAACTATTTTTTGGACAACAACATCGATTTCAACACCTCTAAAATCCACAACTCGAAGGATGTACTGGCGGCTTTTTATATTTTCTCCAAAAACCAACAGCTAAAGTCCGGGATTAATTTCCATAACTTCTCCCTGGAAGCCATCTGGAACGAATCGGTAGTGGACCTGAATATCGGGCTGGATCAGCTCCAAACCGGCAGTTATGCCCGTATCAACAGCACCATCGATATTGCCGAAGACAGTACAACCCTTGTTTTTGAACCTTCTGACATCAAGCTTCTGGATAGACATTGGCAATTTGAGAAGGACAATTTCATCAGTGTTAGCCGGGATAATATCCGGGTAGACAATGTGATGCTCTACAATGAAAACCAGTTTTTATCCGCGAATGGCAACATCAACCAGGATCCGGAGGATTTTCTTTATGTGGAGGTTAATGAACTGAACATGAACTTCCTTAATGCGCTGGATCTTCGGGAATTTGAAGGGACGGCCAATGGGCTGGTAGCTTTAAACGGCTTTTACGACAATGCTGGAACAAAGGGAGGGTTGAAGATCAGGGATCTCCATATCAATAAGTTTTTGATAGGAGACATCGAGGGCAGGACGGATTTTGAAGCGGGGAGGCCGAAACTGAACATCACCAATGTACGGGAGGGGAGAAAAATCATTGAAGTAAATGGGTACTTTGCCACGGACGATACTCCAATGGACATAAACGCCCGGCTATCAGAAGCCAATTTATCGGTGATAGAACCTTTTCTGTCCCAATACATCACCGGCTTGGGCGGTACCGTCAGTGGGGACTTTCAGCTTGAGGGGTCTTGGATCCGGCCGCAGGTAATTGGTATAGGTAAACTTACCGGGGGTACCTTGCGCATCAATTATCTCAATACCGTGTACACTGTCAACGGCAATGTGGCTTTTGCCCCGGACGAAATCAGCTTAAAAGGATTGACGCTGACTGACGCTCAGGGCCATTCTGCAGGTTTGAGGGGCGGGATAAGGCATGACCATTTCAGTGACCTGGTGCTCAACATCTCGGCGGACCTGAACAATTTCCAGGTGCTGAATACCACCTTAAACCACAACAAGTTGTTCTACGGAACGGCCTATGCCAGTGGTGATTTGGATATTCTCGGTGCGGCCAATAACCTGGAGCTAAATGCCCGGGCGACGACCCAGCCCAACACGCGGATTTTCATCCCGTTGACCTCCTCCAACGGACAGTTTCAGGAGGAATTCATTAACATCATCAATGTGCGGGATACTGTCCAGGTTCAAACATTGAACGGGGAGCTGGAGAAGCTGTCCATGAATAACTTCCGGATGAATCTTGATCTGAATGTGACCCCAGATGCCTATGCCGAAATCCAGATTGATCCACGGACTGGAGAAAACATCCAAGGCCGGGGCCGGGGAGTGCTCAATTTGGATATCGATACACAGGGCAACTTTTCGATGACGGGTAATTATGAGATAGTGGACGCCCTGTATAATTTCTCCTTGTACAATGTCATCAATAAACGTTTTGTAATTGAACCCGGAGGGAGGATAGCGTGGTATGGCGATCCCTATGGCGGCATTATGAATATCAAAGCTGCCTATGAAGAAAGTGTTTCTTTGATCAGCCTGCAGGACAACACGGTCACCGCCGATCTGGAAAATACACAGATGAAACGTAAATACCCGTTAAAGATCATCATGGATCTAAACGGCCCATTGCTGTCGCCGGATATCGCATTTGATTTCGATTTTTCCAGCTTTCCGGAAGGTGAACTCCAAATTCCCATTTCGGCCTTTAAGAACAGGATCGCCAATGACGAGCAGGAGAAGAACAGGCAGGTGTTTTCTTTGATTATGCTGAGGCGGTTTTCTCCTGCGGGGCAATTCAGTGGGGCGGGTATCGGCTTCTCCAATTTAAGCCAGTTGATTTCTTCCCAGCTCAACAGCCTTATATCCCAGGTGGACCAGAACCTTGAAGTAGACTTTGACCTGGCATCTTTGGATGAAACCGCCATGGAGTCTTTCCAGCTGCGGGTGGCCTATACTTTTTTCGATGGCAGGCTTAGGGTCATGAGGGATGGAGGGTTTACCGACCTTCAGGGCAATACCAACCTCAACAGTATTGCGGGTGACTGGCAGGCTGAATTTCAATTGACAGAGGATGGTAGGTATGTGATTCGGGTATACAACCGGACCAATTTCAACAACTCGCTTTCGTCCTTAAATATTAAAAACCCAAATACCTATGGTATTTCTCTCTCTCAGACGCTGCTGTTTAGCTCTTTTAGGGAGTTGTTTCAGAAGAGGAGCCGGAGAAACGAAGCCATAGAGATCAATATGGATGAGATCCTGCTGGACAATGTGGATGAAGAGGTTGATGCCTTGTTGTTGGAAAGTAATCAATTGGAGCGGGAAAGCGATGGCCCGCCGGTCCGTTTTTTTGATCATCCTAAAGAATTCAAGCGGGAGGATTAGCCGTCTGTGGCGCTAGCTGAACCTAATCCTTCCAAATTGCATTATTGTAAGTCAGTAAAAAAAAAGAACATGAACGTCGGCGACAGAGTCAGATTATTGAGGGGAAATGAAGAAGGAACCATCACCAAGATTTCTTCTGGAGGAAGAATTGAAATAGAAATTGAGGATGGATTTAGAATTCCCGCGCTGAGCAGCGAGGTGGTGGTAGTGAGTGAGGCGGAGCGGCAGTATTTTGGAGATGGCAAAGTGGCACCCGCTAAAGAGGCCGTGCCGGCCAAGAAGAGCGGTAAGACAGCCGGTGGCCTCTTCTTAGGCTATATCCCTCTGAACGATAAAGATCACAGCATTTACTTGGTCAACCACACCGAAAGGGATTATGTCTATGCGATCGGGGAGGAATATGGTGAAAACTCCCACACCCTGGCGGCGGGATTGTCCAATGCCGGGTCATACCACAAACTAGACGAAAAATCCATTATCAAATTTGAAGAGTGGCCTTCTCTGAACCTGCAGTTTATACCCCTCAACCGTAAAGTTGAAAAGACCCTTCCCGCCTTCCAAAAGAAGGTGAAATTCAAAGCCTCATCATTTTTTAGAAGCAAAGGAAGAGTGCCCGTTCTGGATAAGGAGGGCTACCTCTACCAGATCGACCATCAGGAGAAGGCTTTGGACGTCAAGAGGCTGAATCAGGAATTGAGCCCGGGGGCGGGAGAAAGTGTAGCAAAGGAACAATTCAGACGCCCGGAAAAGGAGATCGATTTGCACATTGAGAAGCTGACCAAAGACCATGATCTGATGAGCAACAGCGAGATGCTCAAGCTACAAATGGAGATTTTTGAGAAGAACCTGAATGATGCAATGGCTACAGGAATGGATGAGATTACCTTTATCCATGGGATAGGCAATGGGGTCTTGAAAAAAGAAATCCACAAATATTTAAGCCAAATGGATAATATTAAGTACTTTCAGGATGCCCAAAAGAGCCGTTTTGGTTATGGTGCCACACTTGTAAGGATAAACTAATCGCAAATGTTTGAAAAGGTATCTCCCCTGTTTCAACTGTTTGAAAAGCAATTCAACGAAGCACAGGCTTTACAAAGTTCATTGGGTAAGAATTTCAGGTCAAAAAAGGCCTTGGAATTAGAGGACAAGTTGATTTTTATCAATGTCTATCTTCATGTTCTCAATAAGATACACTTTAATGAAGAGAGGTTAAAATTTGAGTCTTTTTCAGGATTCAAATCTCTCTGCAGGTCTTTAAAAAGAATTCATCACTACAAATTAGCGAGTACGGCCTTTGAAGAGGAGAAGGCCAAAACCGTTTATGCGGGGTACGAGGCTTTTCTGAACACCGAAAAAAAATCACTCTACAAGGAGGTGCATGAGTTAATCATGTCGCTCCCCCAGGATATTTGGGAGCCGCTGTATGCAACCGCTTATAACTACAGTAGGAAGATCTCGCCTCTTATGCTCGACACCGCAGCGGGTCAGTTGATCAACGAAGAGCTTGAATATATCAATGTAGAAGGGAGGGATGCTTTGGATGGGCAGGCCATGAGAGATATCATGGAAGCGCTCCAGGTGATTACCGTTGTGGAAAACCTAAAAATCGCAGTCGGTCTTAATCCTGTATATACTGAGGGTATCCATCAGGAAATGAGGAAGTTGCTACGGGTTTTGACCAGATGGAATCAGAGCTATTTTTTTGCGCAGCATCTTAATCATTTCCTTTCCGATAATGAGCATGTGGGGAACAAATACTTGGAATTGGCAAAACGGATGAGAACCAAAAAGAAAAGGTTAGCCGTTGAAGCGGCTAACCTATACATCGAGTTGTTTAGTAAACTGTGAATCAAAGCTGGTTCAGTGCGTGATGGATGTCATTCACCAGATCCTCCGCATCCTCAATCCCCACACTAAGTCTGATTAAGGAATCCGACAGGCCTACTTTTTCCCTTTCTTCCTTGGGGATACTGGCGTGGGTCATCGTAGCGGGATGGCCGCACAATGACTCGACGCCGCCAAGAGATTCGGCTAGAACAAAGTACTGTAGGTTTTCCAAGACCTTGATGGCATCTTCTTGTCTGTTTCCTTTTAGGGTAAAAGAAATCATGCCACCGAAATCTCTCATCTGCCTAGTGGCCACCTCGTAATTGGCGTGGGAGTCAAATCCGGGCCAATATACTTTGTCCACCTTGGGGTGGTTTTTCAGGTAAAAGGCGACTGTTTTACCATTCTGGCAGTGCCTTTCCATCCTTATATGTAAAGTCTTTATTCCTCTCAACACGAGAAAGCAGTCTTGGGGACCAGGCGTGGCGCCGCAGGCATTCTGAATAAAAGCAAGGTCCTCTGCCAATTGATCGTCATTCACCACTATGGCTCCCATTACCACGTCCGAATGGCCACCCAGGTATTTGGTAGCGGAATGCATTACCAGGTCTGCGCCTAGATCCAACGGATTTTGGAGATAAGGAGTAGCGAAGGTGTTGTCCACCCCTACTAAGATGTTATGTTCTTTTGCGATCTCCGACACGGCAGTGATATCGATGATATTCATCATCGGATTGGTAGGCGTTTCGATCCAGATAAATTTGGTGTTCTCGTTGATATAAGATCGTACGTTTTCGGGATTTTCCATAGACACGAAATGGAACTTGATTCCAAATTTGGCAAACACCTTGGTGAAAATCCTATAGGAACCGCCGTACAGGTCATTGGAGCTGATGATTTCATCCCCCGGCTTAAACAACTTGACAATGGCGTCTATGGCTCCCAAGCCGGAGGAGAAACAAAGCCCGTGTTTCCCGTTTTCAAGTGCGGCAATGCTGTTTTGAAGAGTGGTTCGGGTGGGGTTGTGCGTACGGGAATACTCGTAGCCTTTATGGTCGCCCGGTGACTTTTGTACATATGTGGAAGTCTGAAAAATGGGGGTCATGATAGCCCCCGTAGAAGGATCCGGTTCTACACCGGCATGAATGGTTTTGGTTCCAAATTTCATATTGTTATTTTAAATTATGCGTCTCTATCCATCAACGGTTTGTATGAAGGCTCAGATTTGGGTAGTGGTAGCCTTTCCAATAGACAAACCTCTTACAGGCAAAAGAAATTCCATTCTCCGTTTTTATAAGTAGATTTGCCTCTCATGGGTGAAAGACAAAGCTTGTTGCGTCGACTAAAAACTTTTTACGCCATTCATCCGCGAATGGTTTGGGCTGTGGGCTGGGTGGCCGTGTTGCCTTCATTGGGGTCCTTCATCGCCTTAAACTTCCTCTATAGGCACCCTGCCTTTTTCCATGACGTTACTTTTTTGTCTCCGGATGTTGTTCCTCTGTACCTTGTTGTGGTGACGATGCTGATGGGGCTGGCATTGCTACCCACCACGTTTTTGGCCATCTTGTCAGGATTCGTATTCGGTTGGGTTTCTTTTCCTTTTTTGGTACTGGGTTATACGTTGGCTACCGTCATGGGATATCAAGTGGGGAAGCAACTGGATAGCGGTAGTCTGACTTTCCTATTGAGCCGTTACCCAAAGGCCGCCCGGCTGATTGAAGAAAAAAAAGATGATATTTCCCAGCTTATCTTTTTTGTGAGGCTTAGCCCCGTTATTCCCTTTGCTCTATCCAATCTGCTCTTTGCCCTGTTGAAGACTGGCCTCCCGAAAGTGGTATGGATGGGATTGTGGGGAATGTTGCCACGTACCTCTATGGCATTTATTACCGGCGTTGTGGGAGAGTCTTTGATGGATGCGATGGAAGGCGACAGTGGAGGTAATCAAATCTTAATTATTGCTGTATTGCTATTGGTGAGTGTTTGGGGGATTTACCGGTTTTTTACAAAAAAGTCGAAGCCTAATAAGTAAAAAGGGTTTGGGATTTTAACACCGAACCATGCAAGCACTTACCGAAAATCTGTTTCTTAATGTTCCTCAACCTCCGCATTTCCGGAGATCAGGTATTTCCTCCCGGTCTTGATTTCCAGACAAAGGATCCTGGTTCTTCGGATGCTCTCTTTTTGGAACCGCCTTCCTCTCAAGGTGAAATGCTCCCCGATCTTGATGTCGCTTAGGTAGGTGATGCAGCGGCCCTCTTGCTGGATGTCATATTTTCTCACCTCACGAGACAGGAATATATCTGCCCCCGTGCTTGCTTTGGGGTTGGTCATGTAACGTTTTAGCGGCAGAAGAATGTCCTTTGGAAAAACCAGGTCCGTCAGTATGGGGGACATCAGCTGCTGGAAAGCCCTTTTCCATTCAATGCCATGGGGTTTGATGTCAGTGCCATATCTTTTAAAGGCGCGATAATGCGCAACCTCATGGACGTAGGTGATCAGGAACTGGTAAGGGTTTAGGTCATGGTTAATGGTGATCTGCTGTACCTGACGGTCTCTGCGGTACCTGAAGTCCCCGAGCTTACTGCTACGGCTCCTGGTGACGGAAAAATGAAAAGGATCTTCCTTCCAAAGGTCCCCGCAGTACCGAAGGGCATTCGCAGGAACCCTCTCTTGTAAAAATGCCAGAATTTCGGTGTTGACAGACAAGGCTAAAAGTGATGTTGACGACGTAAAATTAGGAAAAGATAGGGTAAAAAAAAGATCCCTGCGGGGCAGGGATCCTGAGATTTCAATTTCGAGTAGATTGATCGGTTAGAGGACTACTTCTAGGGAGTCACCAACGGCTTCCACTGAATCTTCTTCCATGATTTCGATGGTGTCTTCCAAAACTTCTTCAGACCCCTCTTCAAGGATTTCGACTTCAGTGGCTTCTTGATCAACCTTTTCTTTGCCACAAGATGCAGTGAATAATAATCCTGATACTGCGAATACAACAAATAGTTTTTTCATGTGTTTTTGTGCTGCTTTTATTTTTAGCGGCACAAATGTAAGGGTAAAATTCAATATCAAATACAAAGAGAAAATAAATATTTTTTTTACTTCTTTTTGTACGTGATTTTGATTGGAACTCCTTGAAAGTCAAAGTTTTCTCTGATCCTGTTTTCCAAGAATCTCGTGTAAGGAGATTTCAGATACTGGGGCAGGTTGCAGAAGAACGCGAAGACCGGATTCTTGGTCGGCAACTGGGTGATATATTTGATCTTGATGTATTTTCCTTTCCATGCCGGCGGCGGATAACGCTCGATTTCAGGAAGGATTATTTCGTTTAGTTTAGAGGTAGCTATTTTTTTGGTTTTGTTTTCATAGACCTTGGTGGCCAGTTCAATGGCTTGGAAGATCCTTTGCTTGGTCGCTACCGATGTGAAGATGATGGGGATCCATTTGTTTTCGCCCAGCTTCTCCATGATCTCCTCCTTGGTCCGGTCCATGGTCTTGTGGTCTTTTTCTATCAAGTCCCACTTGTTAACCATGATCATGATGCCTTTGTTGTTTTTGATGGCGAGAGAGATCAGGTTCACGTCCTGTGCTTCCAGCCCTCTTGTCGCATCTACCATGATGATGACCACATCGGAGTCTTCCAGGGTTCTCAGGGAACGCATAACCGCATAGAATTCGATATCTTCCTTCACCTTGGCCTTTTTACGGATCCCTGCGGTATCGGTGATGATAAAGTCCTGCCCAAACATCTTGTACCGGGTGTGTATCGCATCCCGGGTCGTGCCTGCCTCATCAGTAACAATAGAGCGTTCTGACCCCAGCAAGGCATTTAGGAAAGAGGACTTGCCCACATTGGGTCTTCCCAGGATGGATATCTTCGGAATCCCGGACTCAGGGTCTTCGATGCCTTCTTCTGTGAAGTGTTTGATGAGTTCATCCAAAAGGTCGCCGGTGCCGCTGCCTGATGTCGCCGAAATGGGGAACACCTCATTGCCGCCTAGGCCGAGCGAATAGAATTCATTGGCTGCCAATAGCCTTTCATGGTTGTCCGCTTTGTTGGCGACGATATAGATAGGCTTCTCAGTGCCCCGAAGTTCTCTGGCAAAGTCCTCATCCAATCCGGTGACACCGTCCATGCAGTCGACGACAAACAGGATGACGGAGGCTTCTTCTATGGCCAGTTTAACCTGTTTGCGTATTTCTGCTTCATAAATATCATCTGAGCCTA
>CAZHZP010000070.1:0-10721 GCA_964537165.1 uncultured Roseivirgaceae bacterium
ACCTGGCCCAGGCCAACCAGCAGCTGGCCACGGCCCAGTCTGACCATGCCCAAGCTACCTATACGCTTTATTTCCAGGAAATCCTGATGAAGTACACCTTGGGTTTGTTGTAGAAGGGGCTCGGCTAATACCTGGCGAAAAAGGTGCGCCCAGGGGTATGCTGCTTCCTGTGCATTTTTGCTCAAATAATTTAGTCATGAAAGGGGCGATGTTTTGCACGGAAAACTTTAAGGAGGTACCAGTCCGACGTTCTTTGTTAAAAAATGCTGCCTTTTTTAGAACCGCCTATACTTCTTTGCGGTTACCGGATGCAATCCACTTGGCAACAGCACTTTCAGGTCATCATACGGTATTCCTCGCCAACGGCATCCGGCCTAAAGTTTACGATAATCTTCGATTTCTCCTTCTAAAAGAGTGAATACGTTAACAACGCGGAAGAGCCGGCAAGATGGAGAGGCTATACCCCCAGTGGATTTCCGGATAACCGGCCGCCCCTCATCTTGCTACCCATCTTCCCGACAACTAGCTACTCTAGAAATATTTTGTTTTCTTTGTGGCACCAATCTATTCCTCCACGTTAATGGTAAGGATAGGTATGGGGAAGGAAGGATATGATCTTCCTGTCATTTTTAATCGGTATACGCAGGGAAACTATATGAAGCCAAATAATAAGCTGGGAGCCTTTTTTATCCTACTGGGATGTCTTTTTTCTTCTCTTGCCTTTACTTCCTGCGAAGACACCTTGATGGAAAGGGTGGTGGTGTATTCCGACGACTTCACTTATACCCATGAAAACAGCCCGGTGCTGAATGCCAAATGGCATGAGTTTAACGGGGATACGGTTTTGGGTTGGTACCACAATGAGGAGATTGCCCTGAACCTCTCCGGCCTTCCCAAGCACAATACGGTAGAGATTACCGTCGAACTATTGGTGCACGACAGCTGGGACGGCAATCCCGACAATGTAGGCGGGCCGGATTATTGGTACCTCCACCTCGACGGGGAGGAAATCGTAAATACAACTTTCTCCAGCTCACCCTGTGGTTCTAATTACTGCATTTATCAGGCTTATCCCGAAAACTACCCACGGACTTTCGAGCCCAAGACAGGCGCGGTTGACGGCAATCTGCCGGGACGATGTCAATATAAAGGCGTCCCTGGCTGGACGAGCAAATACCAGATTACCCGTTTAGTAGAACATCATGGTGATAACCTTTCTGTTTTAATAGGGGATCAGTTACGGCAGGAAAACGTCCCTGACCCCGGCTGTGACGAAAGCTGGTCCATTTCCAAAATTGAAATAAGCGCGCTGACTGTAAAGTAGTCCAGCTTGAAGACACCTCCGAATTATGAATACAAAGACGCTGCTTTCTATCTTTTTTATCTTGCTGGGTATGGCGCCGATAGTAGCTGTGGCACAGTCCCTTCCCGTCGGTACGCCTGTATTGGAAGATTATCTCAGAAGACAGCAACTGTTGGGGAAGGTGGATTCTACCTTTAGCTTTATGATAAGGCCTGTTTTTCCTGCCGTAGCATTTGGAAAGGAAAACGGGGTGGATGTAGATGGGACTTTTACTGACCTGGAGCAATCCAAGACCACCACGGTGACCAAGGGCGGCAGGGAGACCTTCCGGGTTTTGCCTGTCAGCTTGCGGCTGCAGTACAATTCCAATTTGCCCTTTGGCGTAAATAACGGCTTGATGATCCCCAATGTGGGCCTTCAAACCGTGTTGAGTGGCGGGATTTATTACGAATTTGACAGGTTGAGTATTCAGTTGCAGCCGGAGGTTCTTCTGGCACAAAACAAGGATTTTGAAGGCTTTCCTCTGATACATGATGGAAGCACCTGGAGAGAGTATTACGAATGGCTGAACTTTAGCGATATCCCCGAACGGTTTGGAGAGAGAAGCTACAATACGCTGCTGCCCGGACAGTCCAGCATCCGCTACAGCTTGGAAGCAGTTTCCTTCGGCCTATCCACAGAAAATATCTGGTGGGGACCCGGAAGAAGGAATTCTTTGATCATGAGCAACAATGCTCCAGGTTTTCTTCACGCCACGATCAACACCCGGAAACCGGTGTCCACACAGATCGGTAGCTTTGAAGGCCAATTGATTGCGGGCAGACTTCAAAACTCCCGTTTTGAGCCGCCACATTCCGACTACGTCTACCGGCACCACCCCCTCTATGTGCCTAAGCGGGACAATGACTGGCGGTACCTGGCGGGTTTGGTAGTGACCTATCAGCCGAAATGGGTGCCCGGGCTGTCGGTGGGATACAGCAGCGTATCCCAGATGTACCACAATGACATGCGGACATTCGCGGATTACCTGCCTATTTTCAACGGAGGAAAAGGAAGCAGGTCTGTTGTTAACACCGATGTGGCCAAGCGAAACCAAATGAGTTCCGGTTTTTTCAGGTGGATGGACACCAATGGCCACTTCGAGTTTTATGGCGAGTACGGAAGCAACGGCAACAGCAGGAAGTTCAGTGATTTTCTAACCAATCCCGACCTGACCCGCGCCTTTACTTTTGGCTTTGCCAATTTGATTCCACTGAAGCGGCAAGACGAATACATCCAACTGGGCGGGGAAATGACCCAAACGGGACAGACGGTAAGGGAAACTATTTTTGATAAAAACAGCTGGTACACCCATCCGCACGTACGACATGGCTACACCCACAAAGGGCAGGTATTGGGAGCAGGCAACGGGCCTGGGAGCAACGTCATCTTTTTGGAAGGCGCGTGGGTAAAGGACTTCAATAGGATCGGCTTCCATATTGAAAGGATCGCTTACAACAATGACTTCTATTACAAGAGATATGAGGACATCAAAGACTGGCGCGTGAAGTATGTTGACATCGTACCTTCCCTGGTGGCAGATTGGCGATTTGGGAATTTGCTTGTGTCATCCCGGTTTCAATACATCCACTCCATGAACTATAAATGGTATATAGAGAACCAGCCGGATCAATACTGGGTGCCGGGCTACGACAAGACCAACTTTGTGGCGAATGTCGGGGTGACGTATATTCTCAAATGACGGAAGACCGATGTCAACGTGACTTGGCCTAATATCGTCGGCTCAACGGGTCATAGCAAAGATGGGAGAATAACATTTCTTTCCTTCAACTCCCCATTTTGATCGAGTTTAAACTTATAAACTTATAAACTCGTAAACTTCTCACCTCAACAACCCGCTCCTAAAGCACCTCATTGAGTCCAAAGTAGAAGGAGGCTTGATCCCCGTAGGCGAGATCAAGCCGTAAGTTCAGCCCCTCGTCGGTTAGCTGGTAGCGGAAGCCCAGACCTCCCCCATACTTAAAGCTTTTTACAGAAAAAGAAGAAAGTTGGCCGGCAACCTGTCCAGCACTTCCGAAAAATACGACCCCGAGCTTTCTGTAGACGGGCACCCTGTATTCTGCCTGGTATACCATGGCATTGCGGTCCCTATAGCGGCCTTCGAAATAGCCCCGCATGACATCGCTTCCCCCTATGGGAGAGACTTCCTGAAATGGCGCACTTCCCGCTACAAAACTATACCAAGCCTGAACAGCCAACACCTGCTTTTTATAGGCGGGGATATATTTCCTAAAATCCAACACGTACTTGGTAAAGGAAAATTGGCTTCCAAAAAAGGGCTGGTAGCTCGTCAACCGTGCCTGATGGTATGACCCCTGATCCGGCTGGAAGATATTAGTTCGGGTGTCATAACTGAAGGCAAGTCCAGGTCCGGAAATTCTTTGGCCATCGCTTCCAGGGATCTGCCCTACATCTAATGACCCTCCCTTTGATTTTTGATAAATATCTTCCAATTTGAACTCATAGTGGGGACCGATATAGAAGTGCTGCCCTAGTCGCTTTTGATAGGTAAACAATACATGGGCTTTCTTTGACGCATAGCTTTCCCCCTGCTTTCCTGGCAGATCATTCCCAATACCGTAAAATTCAAAAGGATAATCAGACAGCTCTATCCGTGCCGAAAGGTGATCGGCATTTTCATTTATCCACAAATCTAAGGAAGAACTGAACACCATCTGTTTATTGAGCGTGTATAAAAAAGTAATCGGCAGCGTGGAAGGACGGTTAATGCTGCCTTCTTCCGGTCTGAAGATCTTTATGGCCCTAACGCCCAGACCTAGCCGGGTTTCGGGGGAATAGGTGACGGCAGGGATAAATGTCCAGCTCTCCCCGCTTACCCAATCCAACAACTGGTCTGCGGTATTAAACAGCTTTTCAATGACCGGAAAAGGCCGATCTATGGTATCCGGATCCACATTCCCCTGTGCCCAGGATACCTGCACAAAAAAATATAAAAACATCAGTGAGAAGTGCTTCATCTATCGGGCAAAGATACGAGAAAGACCGGAATGAGATTATTCCAAGCATTGCTCTTATATTTGTAACGGAGAAAAAATAAAAAACAGACCGAGCAATGATTTTATACAATGTGACCGTGAATATCGACCTGGAAAAGGAAAGGGAGTATGTAGAATGGATGAAAGAAGTCCATATCCCCGAAGTGATGGCCACAGGGTTATTTACAGAAAGTAAGTTCTTTAAGCTGTTGCATGAAGTAGAAGAAGGGGTCAATTATTCAGCGCAATATTTTGCCGGCAGTATGGACCACATTCGCCAGTATCAAGTTGATCACGCTCCTGAACTACAACAAAAGTTAAAAGATAAGTTTGATGGCCATTACGCTGCCTTTCGCTCCTTGTTGGAAGAGGTAGAATAGCCCGGCTGGTCACGTTGGCTACTCACCGCTTGTTTTGCCGTCCCGCTTCCGGATGAGGGGCTATTGGGAGGGGAGACCGAAGAATTTGATTCAATATCCGCTTCTCAGTACTTCGATCTACATATGGAGACCTGTGCCCTCCACCTACTCCATTGCCTTACTCTCCAGCATCATTTTTATTTCCTTTGATTGAAGATGGCAGTTGTACCATCCGCTTTCAATGCTCGCATTGAACTTTTTGTAAAAATTAATGGCGGGGTCGTTCCAATCCAAAACCTGCCACATCATGCCGGTGCAGCTGTCTTCAAGGGCTTTTTCCATCACTTTCATAAATAGCAATTTGCCTGCTCCTTTGCCTCTTTCGGATTCAGTGACGATATAATCCTCCAGGTAGAGGCGCTTTCCTTTCCAGGTACTGTAGCGGTAGTAATAGATAGCTGTTCCGATGATAAGCCCGGTGCTGTTCTTGATCAAGACATAGAACCCATAAACCGGGTTAGTTCCGAATCCGTCTTCCTCCATTTTCTCCAAGGTATTGGTCACCTCATCGGCAGCCTTTTCATAAACCGCAAGCTCTTGGATCAAGCCGAAAACGGCTGGCAAGTCTTCCTTTTTGCCTTCTCTGATTGTGTACATGGCCGAAATTAAGAAAAAAAAATTGGGGACAAAATCAGTTTTTTGAAGAATCCGTCCACAGCTTACCCGATAATGTCCAAAATTAACTTTTATTAGTATTATCCGGCTGCTGATTAATACTTGGAAGGGTTAAATTATATTTTACAGCCAGCAAGCGAATGGTGATGATGAGCGAAAGTGAGACCAACAGGTTAATATCTCTTGGCACTTGCCAATAATTTAAGGTGCAATAGGCGATCGCTCCGGACAGGCAGGCCGATGCATATATTTCTTTCTTGAACAGAATAGGCATCTCGTTGGTCAACGTATCCCGGATGACCCCGCCCATGACAGCGGAAAACATGCCCATTATAGCGGCGATTTCGACACGGAAGCCCAAACTAAGCGCCTTTTCAACACCTAACACGGTAAAGAAGCCGATGCCCACGGTGTCGAACAAAAACATGGTTTTTTTCAACCGCATCACCACTTTGTAAAAAAGAAAAGACGTCAGGATTCCAGCAAAGATGGCGTAGAGAAACCAGACATTGCCGATCCACACCAAAGGATAGGCTCCCAAGAGAATGTCCCGGAGGCTACCGCCTCCAATGGCGGTGATGAACCCCATAAATCCCGCCCCAAAAACATTATGTTCGCGGTCTTCCACCGCCAATGCTCCCGAAATAGCAAAGACATAAACGCCCAACAATTCCAATGCGTATTGCAGATCCATGCCGCTTTGTCTGATAAAGTTATTTTAAATGTTATGTGGTTTGTCCTTAGCACCTACCGAAACTATGCCGATGGTGTGTGTTTAAAGCAATTTCATTACTGCCCATTCTACGCCTTCTGCATCATAAACACCCCCATAGACCTCTTTCCGTGGACCAGCACCGACTTGGGAGCCTCAAGATGATGAAGCCCATATCGATCTTGGACTTCACCCAGAAGCGCTTCCATTAAAAGAAACCTTTTGGATCCGTCCGGCAACAGATAAACACCGTCTCCGGTAGACGCAGCCGCTTCTGTCATCCCTCCAAACCCCGTGGCCATCCTCAGAAACAATAATCCCCCCGGCTTCAACACCCTCATCATCTCGTCCATCATCTTGTAAAAATGCGCGGTACCCTTTGCAAAATGTAAAACTGCCGAACTGACCAGAACATCGACGGCTTCCTTGTGAAAAGGCATATCCTCCACCAAGGCTGTCTGGAACCGATGGATATCATAGTCCTTCTGGATGGTCTGCGCCTGTATCCTTGCCATCTGCACAGCAATGGGATTACTATCTACCCCAAAAACCTGGTAACCTTCTCTTAGAAAATACACCAGGTTCCTTCCCTCCCCACAGCCCGCATCCAAGATCTTCTGGTCCTTATTGAACCTTCCTTTGAGGATCTGGTCCAACAAGTAGATGTCGATATTTCCCAGAAGCCTGTTTAAAGAGGTAATATCCATGGGTAGTTTTTAACTTCCAGCGGTAAGTGGCTAAAGCATTATTTAAGGACTCGGAACAAGTAGGATAAAGTAAATTCCAGGTTGGTGAAATTGATGTCAAATATTCTGTTCTGAGCTTCGGGCCTACCAAATTCATAAGAGTATCTTACTTCTGCCTGGATGGTACTTTTGCCAAAAAGCTTGGACAGCCCCACTCCAGCGGTGAGTCCGTACATGAATTTCTTTGGATCATCACCCAGCTGGCCGTAGGTAGGGATAAGAAGCTCCCCTTCCTGTACTCTGGACACGTCCTTGGCATTCAATAAATATCCAAAGTGAGGTCCCATTTTGATATGAAACCTGCCGGAGTTTCCAAAGTAGAAATTGGAAAGTAAGGGGATTTTAATGTAATCAAAACGGGTTTCATTGCCGGTATTAAGGGTGTCAGTGCCGGTATATCCGGTGGTCAGCCACTGAAACTCAATCTGCGCACCGGCGTTTTTGGCAAAAAACTGCTCCACTACGACACTGTAGGTGGGCGTGCGAACTCCCGGAACTTTATACGACACCGAAGTAATCTGGGGACGGTACGACACACTGGACTGGGAGATACCTCCTCTGATGCCCACGCTGGTTTGGGCTTGGATGTCTAAGAAAGACAGACATAATACGAAAGCAAGAATTATCGTTTTCCCTAGCCCGGTCATTTTAGAAGTTTACACCCACGGATGGGTGGTTAGTGGCCAGACCGGTTTATACGGTCTGACCAGGTTTATTTTTGCTTTTTTTTCTTTTCGAGGTCTTCAATATCATCCCGATCACGCAGTTTCTTATCATCCACATTCTTGTTCAGGAATTCATTGATTTTGTCGATGGAGAAGGAACTGGAGATTTCCCCAAATGAATTGATATTCATTTTGAAGCCTTCCAGGTCTGGATTCACCTTAGGGTTCTCATCTTTTTTTGTTTTTTTTGCCATGATCTTCTCATTTAACCAATCTGTTACGCCCGTAACGTATTTAACGCATAAGTAATCCGTCGGATCAGCTCCTCTTTACCTAATATACCGAATATCTCTGACAAATCCGGTCCTCCGCCGACACCTGTCACAGCTAACCTGACGGCCTGCATGACTTTGCCCAACTTGATCCCTTGCTCTTCGGCAGCTGCTTCCAGCAAGGTCTTCGATGAGGCGGGGCTAAACGTATCTTGTGTTGCCAGCAGTTGATCTTTGTAAGCGGACAGGACCTTCACAGCATCTTGATTCCATTTTTTGGAAGCGACTGCCTCGTCAAATTGCTCAGGAGCCTGCAACAAGAACCTTCCCTCTTTCCAAAGATCAGCGGGGAAAGTAGCCCGCTCTTTTACCAGGTTCACCATTTGGATTGCCTTGTCCCTCTCTACCTCCAAGCCTTCTTTTTCGAGGTCTTGCAGGAGGTAATCCGTTAGTTCTTCATTGGATTTGGCCCGGAGGTACTGCTCATTGTACCACTTGGCCTTGTTGATATCAAACTGTGTTCCCGACTTGCCGATCCGTTCCACAGAAAACGCTTCGATAAGCTCCTCCATATCAAAGATTTCTCTTTGGTCACCCGGATTCCAACCCAAGAAGGCAAGAAAATTGAGAAATGCGTCGGGCAGATAACCTGATTCCCTAAAGCCCGTCGCCACATCGCCGGAAGCCGGATCGGTCCAGGTTAACGGAAAAATAGGAAATCCCTGCTTATCCGCATCTCTTTTAGACAGTTTGCCATTGCCGTCAGGCTTTAGCAAAAGTGGTAAGTGCGCAAACTGAGGCATCGTGTCTTCCCAACCCAGGTACCTGTACAACAACACGTGCAAAGGCGCGGAAGGCAGCCATTCCTCTCCCCTGATCACATGGGTGATCCCCATCAGGTGATCATCTACGATATTGGCGAGATGATAGGTAGGCATCCCGTCAGATTTCATCAATACTTTATCATCTAGTGTATTGGAATGAACCAGCACCCACCCCCTGATCATATCATTCAGCCTCACTTCTTCCTTTCTGGGGATTTTGATACGGATGACGTAGGGATCTCCTGACGCCAACCTCGCTTGTACCTCATCCTCCGGAAGGGTTAAGGAATTTTTCATTTGGGTTCTTGTGATGGAATTGTATTGCGGCAAAACAACCCTTGCCGCGGTAAGCCTCTCCCGCATCGCATCCAATTCCTCGGCAGTATCAAAAGCGTAGTAGGCATGGCCTTTCTCCACCAAATCCAGCGCATATTGCTCATACATGGGCTTCCTTTCGGATTGGCGATAAGGGCCGTGAGGGCCACCTGCCCATGGACTCTCGTCGGCGGTGATCCCCAACCATTCCAGAGAATTTTTGATATATTCCTCAGCTCCCGGTACAAAGCGGTTTTGATCGGTATCTTCTATTCTGAGTAGAAATTTGCCCTGGTTTTTCTTGGCAAAAAGATAATTGTACAAAGCGGTTCGGACACCCCCGATATGCAAAGCTCCCGTAGGTGAGGGGGCAAATCGTACGCGTACTTCTCTCATGTTCTTGGAATTGTTTAAAAACAGCTCCTTCGGCTGCCGTTTTTTGTAAAGGGCAAAGATACAAAAAGAACTGCAGTGCAGAAAAAATGGATCCGCTTTATCTTGTGTCCTGATCATGATGCACTGGGCGGATAACCGTTTCTGATCACCCATCCAACACGACAATCCGGAATTTCATGTAGATTTGCTTCTATACCATTCTAAAAACCAAATCCATGGAAACCTACTACAATCCTGAAGACTTGAAGAAATTCGCCCAGATCGGCGAGTTTCAACAAAAACTAGCAGACAAATTCTTTGACTACTATGGAGAGGTCTTTAAAGAAGGGGCTTTAACCGCCCGTGAAAAATCCCTCATCGCACTGGCTGTATCCCATACCGTGCAATGCCCGTACTGTATCGATGCCTATACGACGGACGCACTCGAGAAAGGCTGCGACGAAGAACAGATGATGGAGGCCGTCCATGTAGCCACGGCGATCCGGGGAGGAGCAAGCCTCGTACATGGTGTTCAAATGATGAACAAAGTGAAAGGCCTATCCATGTAGCACAATCCTTGTGGCCTATTCAGAGGGAGTTCATCCAATGAATAACATTCCCTTTAACCTCAAAATAAACTTGATTTGAAATCTTTAGCTGCCCAAGGCCAAGCCCTAGCGAAGAGCAAAACACAAACAGACTTCTTAGACCAACCCCTGGCAGGTACTTATCAACACCTACAATTCAGTGATAAGCTAAAAGAAATAAAAGCTTATCCTTTAAAACCAGTAGCCCTGGATATCTTCCAGATCAACTTGGGAAAAATGTGTAACCAAGTCTGCAGACACTGCCATGTGGATGCCGGGCCGGATCGCAAGGAAATCATGGATAGGGACATCATGCAACTTTGTCTCGATGCCATCGACAAAAGCGGAGCCTCCACGGTAGACCTCACAGGCGGAGCCCCGGAAATGAACCCGCACTTCCGCTGGCTGGTGGAGAGATTATCGGCCATGGGAAAACACATCCTGGTCAGGTGCAACCTCACTATCATTGTCTCCAATCCACGTTTTCATGATCTCCCCCAATTCTACAAGAAGCATCACTGTGAAGTGGTTTCATCCCTGCCGTATTTTACAGCTCTGAGAACCGATGCGCAAAGAGGATCCGGGGTTTTTGAGAAATCCATCAAAGCATTAAAAATGCTGAATGCAGCAGGATATGGACAGGAAGGGAGCGGCTTAACCCTCAACCTCGTTTATAATCCATCCGGCGCTTTTTTGCCCGCCGACCAGCTTTCTCTGCAACAGCAATTCAAAAAGAAGCTGAAAGATATATACGGAATTGATTTTAATGAGCTGCTCACCATCACCAACCTGCCTGTCAGCCGCTTTCTCGATTACCTGATCCAAAGCGGGA
>CAZHZP010000071.1:0-10711 GCA_964537165.1 uncultured Roseivirgaceae bacterium
GGCCGGCCATCAGGATCCTTGGCCGCGATCAGCTCCAGATACGGGACGATTTGTGCCACCCCTTCCCGCGCGCCACCCGGCATGATAGAGGGTCCTTTCAGCGCACCTTCTTCTCCCCCGGACACGCCCGCTCCGACAAAGTGTATCCCCTTCTCCTCAAGCACCAGAGCCCGTCGGTTACTATCTTTGTAAAAGGAGTTGCCACCATCGATGATGATATCACCCTCCTGAAGGAAGGGAACCAAGGTTTCGATCTGCAGGTCAACCGCCGCGCCGGCCGGGATCATCAGAAGTATTTTTCGGGGTACAGACAGGCTGGTCACAAAACTCTCCAGCTGGTCGAAGCCTTGTATGTTAGTAAAACGGCTGTTTTCGTCAAGCACCCGCTGGGCCACTTTTTCCTCCACCCCCGCCAGATGGCGGTTATAAATGGAAATGTCAACGCCTTTGCCTGCCAGGTTGAGGGCAAGGCTCTTTCCCATCACACCCATTCCGATAATTCCGAATTCTGATTGCTTCTCCATGAGCTTAAGGTTTAGTAGAATTTCATTTACAATTGACGCGGGATCCTGATTGATGGATACCGTCAATCCATAATTTGGCTTTTCAAGTGTGTCAAATTGGGAATCCAATAGAGTCGGATTCATAAAATGCCCGGTACGCGCCTCCAGTCTTTCCCGAATCAGCTCCTTGGAGCCGTCCAGCAGCACCCAGTGGATGGGGGCAACTGTCTGCAACAGCCGCCGGTAGCTTTCATTTAAGGCTGAACAGGCCAGTACCGCACCATTTTTAAGAGACCATTGTTTAAGGTACTCGCCTAAGTTTTTTAACCAGGGGATCCTCTCCCTATCAGTAAGCGGGATGCCCAGCTTCATTTTTTCAATATTTTCTGCGGAATGAAATTGATCCGCATCATAAAAAGGGAGCTTCAGCCGTTCGGCCAACATCCTCCCCACCGTTGACTTCCCACAGCCAGTCACACCGTAAACAATTATAATCATGGTCGAAATTAGAAAAAATAAGGAGAAGAAAATAACCACCCCATTTGAAATATCGGATACCTTTGCATCCAAAGAAAGCCCGCGCCATGTCCTCCAATAAGAAAGAATGCCCTTCCTGCGCCATGGAAGTGGAAAAAGACAGCAAAACCTGCCCCATTTGCTCCTATGAGTTTCCCAGACAAAATCCGGTCTATCAATGGGTGGCCATCTTGTTGGTGGTCATATTTTTGCTGACCATGTTTTTATAAGCCAGGCAAACTTTTACACGTGGTCTCTTCCCATCCAAGAAGCTATCCCGGGTGGCAATAACAGAAGCATAGACGGCACAATGGCACGAACACACACCGGGCATCTGGCAGAACCCGTCTTCTAAACCGCTATTCAATCCTGCTTTTAATCGTTATTGACCGGGTTGGATTCAAAGGATCGTTGGTAAACAGACTAAGGGTCTTGTAATCGATCCCTTTGCGGCCCTTCGGATCAAAAGTAAGAACCAGATCCGCCTTCTCCCCCGGAGCAAGTTCCATGTTTGAAAGTGAAAAAGTAAGGCAGTCACAGTTGGAAATGACTTTTCGGATATGCAACGGCTGCGCCCCCTCATTGGTCAGGGTAATAATCTTGGACACCGGCATGTTTGCCTTGATCCGGTTGAAATCCACCTCACCCTCGGAAAGCGTAAGCTTAGGCAAGTTTTTGACTTCATGAAGTGGGACAGGCTCAAAGTATTCATGAACCGCGGCCACCATCTTTAAAGGGATGGGCGGTTCTTCTTTGCCGATGAGGACCAGCCTTAAGGAATCCTGAAAATGGCCAAAGTCATTCTTCAGCGCGCCATCGTAACTTATCGACAGGAGCCCCCTAGCATTGGCGGGGACTATTTCCGGAACGAACTCGACCTTTACATGCTCCGGGACGGCAGTTTGCACCTCATTCAGCATGATAGGGTAGTTTTTAAAGTTAAAAAAATCGACCTGTTTCACCTTGGGTTCATTGTTGAAGACATTTCCCATATTGATGGTTGTCGAACTAAAACCCAGCTCCCCTATTCTGTTAAAATAATGTTTGTCTACATCCTCTGGATGAGGCAAGTTGTACCCTTCCAGAAACAGGGAATCGCCTTCAGAATCAATATTGGTCTTTACAATGATCATTTTGGAAAAAAGGCCGCTCCTTCCCGTGGGTTCATAACTGACCTTCACCGATCCGATCTTGTCCAACGATAGCGTATCGGTGGTATAGGAGACGGTGGTACAACCGCAATCAGTAACAATATCCTGGATGAAAATGGGGAAATCCGCCTTATTGACGAAGAAAAATTCTGAGACCACCTCCCCTTTTTCCTGCATGACGGTACCTATATCTATCAGATTCCTTTCCCAGACCAACTGACGTTCGCTAGAACCCTGTGCTTCAACCACGAGAGGACTGAGCACCAGCAAAAAACAACCCCAAATGAGCTTACCAACCTTTTCCATATGCGCAAATAACGTTAAATATGCCACGTCTTATACTTTAAATTACTTAATTTGCGCCAAAATTTTGATTGATGGCAAGAGTACTTACAGGAATCCAAAGTTCGGGAAGACCTCATCTGGGAAATATCTTGGGGGCAATCGTCCCTGCGATCCGGTTGACCAAAGAAGCAAAAAACGAGTCTTTTATTTTCATCGCCGATTTTCATTCTTTGACGAGTATAAAAGATGCAGCGACCCGAAAGCAAAATGTCATGGCGGTGGCTTCAGCCTGGTTAGCCTTTGGACTGGACATCTCCAAGACTGTTTTCTACCGTCAGTCACGGATCCCCCAGGTAACGGAACTTAGTTGGTACCTCAGCTGCTACACCCCATATCCTATGCTGGCCAATGCCCATAGCTTCAAGGACAAATCTGACCGCCTGGCCGACGTGAACGCCGGCTTATTCTCCTATCCGGTATTGATGGCGGCGGATATATTGTTGTACAGCGCGGAGGTGGTGCCGGTAGGTAAAGACCAATTGCAGCACCTGGAGATGACCCGCGATATAGCCAGCTCCTTCAATCATAAATTGGGGGAAGATATCCTCGTTTTACCGGCCCCACGCATCAGCGAGGAGGTCATGATCATCCCCGGTACCGACGGGCAAAAGATGAGCAAGTCCTACAACAATTACATCGATATCTTCCTTCCTGAAAAGCAGCTGAAGAAAAACATCAATACCATCGTCACGGACAGTACTCCTTTGGAGGAGCCCAAAGATCCGGACACCTGCAATGTGTTCAAGCTGTTTAGTTTGGTGGCTGATGAAAGCCAGGTTGCGGAATTAAGAGCAAATTACCTGGCCGGAAATTTTGGTTATGGCCATGCCAAAACAGCGCTCTTTCAACTGATTTTGGAGAAATACAGGGAAGAAAGAAAAACCTTTGACCATTATATGACCCATCCAGAGCAGCTGGAAATCCAGTTGGCTGAAGGAGAGGCCAAAGCCCGTCGCCTGGCGGATGAGATGTTGGAAAAGATCAGGGTCAGGTTAGGTTTCCGGTGAGCTGATGATCTTTTTCTTATTGAAACACTTCTTGGATTGCCTCAAGATAATCAAAACCGTGATGTCCTTCAGTGGGCTCGATGTGGTTGCCTTCGAGGTACTCATTCCAGCAACAGATCATCACCGTGTTCCCGTTGGTGGATTGATATTGTTGTGATATTTTTTTAGCATCTTGGAGCTTTTTCTTGAAAGTAGCTTTAGTAGAAATCACTTCGTCCTTTCCCGGCTCTGAGGGAAAGCCGGACGGTTGGGGCCAGGTACCGCCCATGGGCTTTCTGTTCCAGCCCATGGCTACCGGAACCTGGTATTCGAAATTTGGGTCATTTTGAAAATATTGGCTCCACTTGTCCCAGTGCTTTCTATACGTAGCCCGCATATCATTATAGCTGAAATTGTATTGGTCGTAGAAACTATGATACACATAGGCAGTCATCCCTTCGAAGCCCATCCCTTTCAGCCTGGGCACATAATCCTGAAACAGCAGCTTTTTTTCGTATGACCCTCCCAGCCAAGGCCGCCTAGGATCTTTTGCTTTCCATACGGTGGGCATGGCATAGGGCAATTCGTTGGGTTGCATGGAGCCAGCGGTTACGGCTATGAACTTGATGCCCGGCAGACCTGCGGCTTTGGCGAGCTTCTGTGAACGGTCGAGCAGTTCTCTGAGGGACAGCCCGTAGTACCCCGCCCTAGACTCGGTGTCGTGCGGGAAGTAGAAATAAAGAACAGGCCTTCCCTGCCCATCCTTTAGGTAATCAGCCCTTTTGAAATATTTGTCGATCCAAAGCAAGGTCATCTTATCGTGGACCTTTAGAAAAAGCTCCCTGTCAGGTGTTTCCCCCGGATAATTAACTTTGTTTTTGATGTTTTCGGGAGAGCCCAAATTCAGCCAGTTCATCCAGCGGTCATTGCCGTCGTCCACCCAATTCAGTGCAAATTTCATCCGCTTATCTTTGGGCAGCCGGTCGTTGGCCTTTAACAAAGCCTCCAGTTGCTCGGCCCACACCTCCACGCCTGGCACGGCCACCCTCCCGTCCCGGCTGGGATCCACGGCCCAGCCCTCCGGATAAAACACCTTGGCCTGGGGAGCATAATGGCGATGATAGTAATAATGGCGGCCATAAAACCAGTTGTAAGCAACAAAATCAATCCCGTAACTCTTCATGTATTCGAGTTGCTTTGTTGCCACTTCGGGATCATCCCGTCGGTAAAATCCCTTAAGTGATGGGTGAGGCTTTTTATCAAGGTAGGGGCCTTCATAGGGATATCTGGCGTTGTAGATCCTCCCCCGGGGTCCCCATATATTGGGATCGTTAACAAAAGGACAGTCCTCCTTTCCCTGCAGACAGGCCCAAAACACATCCCGGGCGTCTTTACCGGATCCCACATCCCAAGACGGCATAAAGAAGACACCTACCTGCTGCCCCTCATTACCTGTATTTACGGCATCGCCCCCCTGACCAACCCTGAATGAAGGATCCGCTACCTGCCTGACAACCTCAGACTGATTCTTATCGGCTATCGGTTTATCCGACGGGGAGGTGATTTTGGCTTTTTCCGTACAGGAACAGACGAAGAGCGATAACAAAAAAAACCAAGTTCTTGCCTCTAAAAATATGTTCATTATCCGCTATTCATATGGATATAAAGCGCTTAATACCGGCTACAACGGGTACCCGAAACAATCAATACTCCACCTAAGTGATGGGGGAACGCTTGCTCCCCTGGTGCTTAGCACCTCCTACCTGATGCTTATGCCAGATACCGGAAAACTATCTCGATCTCCACAGGTCCTTTAACGATACGCCATTGATCTGCATGACGAATCTCGCTGGATTGGGGATCAACACAATCCGTACATCCTGACCGTCGAACTGCTCCGACTCCACAGGAACACCCTCTGGCCCTTTTACTTCATACGAGACAATCCCGTTGGCATCAGGCAGTAAGGGGCGATAATTATTGGCAAGATAGGCAGACGGAAGCAACACCTCGTTGTCGGAGGAAAGCTTCGCATAGATTTTCTCCAGTTCAGCCTCCAGGCGTTCACCGAACTCCTCATTCAGATCATCCTCCAAGTCATGAAGCTCTTCTTCTATATCATCATATTCAGGATCTGCGTAAGTAATCTTACTCAGGGCTATCCTTCTTTCTACAATTCCCGTTAAATCTTGATCTAACTTATTCCAGTCCATAATTTCTGCCTAAAGTATCATTGAAAATATGAAGGTAGATAATCGGCTAGTTTTTTCCAAAACGAGCGGGAAAATGCCCCGACAGAAGTGTAAGACCAAAAATCTCCTCCTATTTCTTCTACAGGCCTGGTATTTGCTCTTATCGTCTTGTATTAATCATCATATTTAACTTTATTTCGTAATATATTTTAAACCTCTTCTCTAACTTTTTATCAACATGATAGACCATCAAATTACCGCAAAAGCCCAAGCATGGCTTAACAGTAATATTGACGAAAACAGTAAGCGGGAAATCCGTGCGCTTTTAACTTCGGAAAACCCTGTAGAGCTGATTGATGCTTTCTATAAAGACCTGGAATTCGGTACGGGAGGGCTGAGAGGCACGATGGGCGTAGGTTCTAACAGGATGAATGTGTACACCGTCGGTATGGCTACGCAGGGCTTAGCCAATTACCTGCTAGAGAGCTTCCCCGGTCAGCGCATCAGCGTAGCAGTCACTCACGACAGCCGGATCAACAATACGCTGTTCGCAGACACCACCGCTGCGGTACTGACAGCCAACGGCATCGTTGTCAAGTACTTCAGGGAGATGCGCCCCACTCCTATGCTCTCCTTCGCTATCAGACACTACAAATGCCAAAGCGGGATTATGGTGACCGCATCCCACAATCCCAAGGAGTATAACGGCTATAAGGTCTACTGGGAAGACGGAGGTCAGATCGTCGCACCCCACGATGTCAACATCATCACTGAGGTACAAAAAATCACCTCTATTGACGAGGTCAACTGGAACAAAAATGAAGGATTGATCGAATACATCGATGTAGACTTTGATGAGATCTACCTGACTGAGGTAAAGAAGCTCAGCATGTCTCCTGAAGCGATCATCCAACATAAAAACATGACCATTGTCTTTTCCCCGATCCATGGGGCGTCGGGCAAAATGGTCCCTGACGCCTTGAAAGCATTTGGCTTTGAAAATGTCCACATCGTCAAAGAACAAGCCGAACCGGACGGGAATTTCCCTACCGTGGTTTATCCTAATCCGGAAGAGGCCGAGGCTTTAGCCATGTCATTGCAACTGGGCCGGGAAGTCGGCGCTGAACTGATCTTGGCCTGCGACCCGGACGGTGACCGATACGCTTCAGCCATTCCCAACGAATTTGGAGAATTTGAATTATTGAACGGCAACCAGACCGGTGCCCTTATTACGTATTATTTATTGAGCAAATGGCGGGAGCAGGGACGGCTTACTGGCCATGAATTTACCGTAAGCACCATTGTGACGACGGACTTGATCGGGGTCATATCAAAAGCCTTCAATACCAAACACCACAGCACGCTGACGGGCTTTAAATATATTGCCTCCGTGATCCAAAACGAAGAAGGGAAAAACAAATTCATCGCCGGAGGAGAAGAAAGCTATGGCTTTTTGGTCGGGGACTTTGTGAGGGATAAGGATGGCGTATCTGCCTGCGCAATATTGGCGGAAGTAGTTGCTTACTACAAATCCAAAGGCAAAAACCTCATCGATGTGCTGGCCGAAATCTATGAACATTACGGGTTCTATAAAGAATCCCTCATCTCCGTTACCAAAAAAGGCAAAGACGGGGCGGAGCAGATCCAGCAGTTGATGCACGGTTTCCGGACCAACCGCCCTACCACCATCAATGGTTTGAAAGTCACCAAAGTCATCGATGTGAAGGAAAGTAAGGTCTACGATATAGCGAATGATCGGGAAGAGGTATTGAAATTGGAAAAATCTAATGTGATCCAGTTCTACCTGGAGGACGGAAGTAAAATTTCCGCCCGTCCTTCCGGTACGGAACCAAAGATCAAATATTATATCTCCGTCAGGGAAAACCTTCCGAATAGAGAAGCATACCGGGCGGTAGAAGCCTCCCTGGAGCAGAAAATTGAGGGTTTAAAGAAGTTTTTCGAGTAAGACGGAAGACCGGAGACAGAAGAGTCAGATGACAGGTGTCGGATGCCCGAAGTGGGAAGTTGGAAGTCCGGAGCCACTCGCTATCTGACTCTTCTTTATTCCTTGGTTTTGGTTCTTGGCTCTATTCTAACATCTTAGGTCTTATGTCTCAGATCTTATAATGAAACAAATCTCTATAATCGGCTCCGGCACCATGGGCAACGGCATCGCCCATGTTTTTGCCCAACATGGCTATGAGGTGTCTCTGATCGATATTAAACCCGAGGCACTGGAACGGGCCTTGCAAACCATTTCCAAAAACATGGAGAGACAAGTCTCCAAGGGTTTAATCACCGAGCGTCATCAAGCAGAAGCAAAGAAGCGCATACGTCTTTTCACTGATTTAGCCGAAGGGGTGAAGACCGCCGACCTTGTCGTAGAAGCCGCTACTGAAAATGAAGCGCTAAAACTGCAGCTCTTCAAGGATCTGGACAGCGGTTGTCCGGAACAGACTATTCTCGCCTCCAACACCTCTTCCATTTCCATCACCAAACTGGCCGCTGTCACTTCCAGACCGGAGAAAGTGATCGGGATGCACTTTATGAATCCGGTGCCCGTCATGCAACTGGTGGAAGTCATCAGGGGTTACCAAACGGCCGAGACCACCGCAGAAGTTGTGCTCGCATTAGCTAAAAAGCTGGGAAAAGATCCTGTGGTAGTCAATGACTATCCCGGCTTTGTAGCCAACCGCATCCTGATGCCCATGATCAATGAGGCCATCTTCAGCCTCTATGAAGGGGTGGCCGGCGTGGAAGAAATTGACCAGGTCATGAAATTGGGGATGGCCCATCCCATGGGACCTTTACAACTGGCTGATTTTATTGGCCTGGACGTGTGTCTGGCTATTCTCCGGGTCCTTCATGCCGGGTTTGGCCAGCCCAAATATGCCCCTTGCCCCCTTTTGGTCAATATGGTAGAAGCAGGCTACCTGGGAGCAAAGTCAGGGGAAGGTTTCTATCGACATACACGAGGATCCAAAGCACTAACTGTTTCCTCCAAATTTCTCCCTAAGAAAGCGTAGCCCAGCTTGGGTGTTTACACCAATTTTCTTTTGATCCAATTGACGATAGCCGGATGGGTATCTTCTTTGGGACTGAGCAAGAGTTGGTTGATACTTTTAAGGCTCCCTGACACCATCAGGTTTTCGTACATCGGTAAACGAATCATTTTGTAGCCTGATAGCCGGGTGATCAAATCATACTGGGCATCATTATAGGCATTAAGTTTCCAGCCCGTAGCTCCGTTGCCGGTCAGATCACCCGCTTCCTCGGGATTCCCGAAAGACCGTTTGGCGATCGGCGGCCCCACCCAGACCCTCTCCTGCATACCTACTTTCAAGCAGTCCCGTTCGTAAGTCCGGCACAATCGCTTGTAAGAATCCGCCCATGAAAAAGTAAAAGTCTGGTAAATGTCTGTGGAAAAGGTCTTCAGCCTATACCGGTTAAAGTGGCTTTCTTCATCGTACAAGAATAGGAAGCGGCCGATTTTGAAATCAAACTTTAGTTGTGGCAAACAAACCGGCTCCCCGATGCCTCCCAGTACCCGGTAAGCCTCGGCAAGAAGCTGTTCTGCTTTGGAATCCAACAGTTTTTCATTGACAGGCAACACAAATTCCTCTTCAAAGGGTATTTCCCCCTGGTGAAGGATATGAAGCAGGGCCTTGATCTTGATCGAATGCATAAGGATAGGATTTAAAATAAAAAAATGAGCTAAATATAAAACCGGGGACTATTTCTCTCCGCTACCGGAAGAACTGTTGCCGTCGTCCTGGAGTCTTTGTTCAAGATTGCCTTTGGATCCGGGGAAAGTAGTGCGGCTGGCAATATCAATACTGATCAAAATGATGATGATCAGGAAGACAGCGGCCAGGATGAGGAAAATTTTCTTGTTCTTATTCAATTTAATTCGCTTTAGGGTGTAAGTTGGAAAAATAAAGCACCAGCAGCCAGTGTATTTTGGGAATTATTCCTGCCTTTCCTTGGTTGACAGGTGACGCTTTCTTTCCATCTGCAAAATTAACACTCGTTCCCTCAAATAACAAAAAGGCCTTTTCTGGACTAGCTGGACGCTACAACAAGATCCTCACTTAGGGGTAGACCCGTCCTAAAGCCTTAATTATCCCTTATAAATTCCTACCTTTACGCGATTATCTTTTACAATTTTATTAAAAACAATGACCATTTTACAAGCAATCTATGCAGTTTGATTCCCTTAATATAATAGAACCTATTTTAAAAGCCTTAAAACAAGAAGGTTACACCTCCCCCACCCCTATACAAGCAGAAGCCATTCCCATTGTATTGAATGGTACTGATCTTTTGGGTTGTGCGCAGACGGGTACCGGCAAGACAGCAGCCTTTGCCGTCCCGATTTTACAGCTTCTTTCCAAAACCAAAAGCTACGGCAAAACCCGTCCAATCCGAAGCCTGATCGTGACCCCTACCCGGGAACTGGCCATACAGATAGAAGAAAGCTTTAAAGCTTATGGCAAACATACCGGATTGACCAGCACAGTGATTTTTGGCGGTGTAAATCAGAACAAGCAAGTCACTGCATTAAAGCTGGGGGTGGATATCCTCATCGCTACGCCGGGGAGATTGTTGGATCTTATGAACCAAGGTTTTATTTCCTTGAAGCATATTGAAATTTTTGTACTGGACGAAGCCGACAGGATGTTGGACATGGGCTTTATCCATGATGTCAAAAAGCTGTTAAAAGTCCTCCCCTCAAAAAGGCAGTCCTTGTTCTTTTCCGCCACCATGCCACCGGATATCGTCAAATTGGCGGATACGATACTTTATAACCCGTCAAAAGTAGAAGTGACACCTGTATCCTCTACTGCGGACACCATCCAGCAATATCTTTACTATGTCGATAAAGGGAACAAAAATTCCCTGTTGCTCCACCTGCTTCAGGACCAAAAAATAAAGACCGCACTTGTTTTTACGAGAACCAAGCATGGCGCCGACAAAATCGTGAAATTCTTGGTCAAGCATGGGATCACAGCCGAAGC
>CAZHZP010000072.1:0-10505 GCA_964537165.1 uncultured Roseivirgaceae bacterium
CTTGTTGAAGTTTGTTAACGAGCAGGGAAAAATCCTTCCAAGAAGATTGACAGGGAACTCTGCCAAATTCCAGAGAAAAGTGGCTAATGCCATCAAAAAAGCGAGACATCTGGCTTTGTTGCCTTATGTAACCGACGGATTGAAGTAATCCAGCCCCTGTTTATTCATCATCATTAAAATTCAAGAACAATGGACGTAATTTTAAAAACAGATATAAAAGGGCTTGGTTATAAAAATGACCTGGTAGCAGTGAAGCCAGGATATGGCCGGAACTACCTGATCCCTCAGGGATTTGCGGTATTGGCGACTAAGTCCAACAAAAGAATCCTCGAAGAAAACATCAAGCAAGCTGCTCACAAAGCCGAAAAACTGAAGACTGAAGCTGAAGCAATTGCTGCCAAAATCGAAACACTCACCTTGGAGATCAAAGCCAAAATCGGTGAATCAGGAAAAATCTTCGGTAAAGTGACTACCCTTCAGATCTCTGATGCCTTAGCCAACAACGACGTGAATGTAGACAGAAAGAAGATTTCTATCAATACTCCCGTAGTAGGCGCCGGCGATTACGAAGCTGAGGTAGACCTGCACAGAGAAGTGAAAACCAATGTGAAATTCGTAGTGGTTGCGGAATAAGCGATCCCAAACATGCAGAAAAAGCCAAGGACTTAGGTTCTTGGCTTTTTCTTTTTTTAGCCTATCAACAATAGGAATCTCCGCCCGACAAGCAGTGCAAAGGGTAAACGTTCCCCCGATTTTATAATCCGCATCCTTTTTCATTTGAAAGAAAGTCCGTTATATTTGGTTACTTCCGATCGGAAAGCAGAAAACCGAAATAAACCCTAACCGCTAATTCAATGAAAAAGCTTTTGCTATTGCTCCTGATATCCTACGGACTTTTCTCCCACAGCAACGCGCAAACCGCCCAATGGGAAAAACTGGAATTGCCCTTCACAAGTGAAAAAACCTATGAAAATCCCCTTTACGAACTGAATGGTTTTTATGCGGTGTTTACCTCCCCTACGGGAAGACAGAAGAAGATCAACGGCTTCTGGGATGGGGGAAAAGACTTTAAAATCAGATTTTCCCCTGATGAACAGGGAACCTGGACCTACCAAACCCACAGTCCAGACAAAGGACTCGACCAGCAGACGGGAAAATTTGATTGTACACCTTCTACAAGCCCGCTGCCCATCTACCAAAAGGGCGCCATCAAAAGAAGTAAAGGGGATTACCACCTCTCCTACTCCGACGGGACACCTTTCTTTTTCACTGCCTGTACCGCCTGGAACGGCCCCTTAAAATCCACCCAGGAAGAATGGGAACAATACCTGTCACACAGGGCTCAAAACAACTACAACGTAATCCAGTTTGTCACCACGCAATGGCGGGGCGGATCCACCGATCAATATGGGGAAGTAGCTTACACAGGTAGCGGTAAAATCGCATTAAACACTGATTTTTTCAAAAGACTGGATGAAAAGGTAGACCGCATCAATGCACACGGACTGGTGGCTGCCCCTGTACTCCTATGGGCTTTACCAGTGGGGTCTGGCCGGGAGTTGAGCCCGGGCTATACCCTGCCCGATGCGGAAGCTATCCTGCTGGCAAAATATATGGTGGCCCGGTACGGGGGAAACCAGGTGATTTGGTTTTTAGGGGGAGACGGCCAGTACACGGATATTTTTGAACAGAGATGGAAGACCATCGGTAGAGGGGTGTTTGGCGAAATGCAACATCCCGGGGTAGTCGCCCAGCATCCAAGAGGAAGTTCATGGATCGGAGAGCTCTATAAAGATGAACCCTGGCTGGATATCGTCGGCTACCAGTCCAGCCACAACAACCAACAAGGCGTGGTAGACTGGATCAACAAAGGCCCTATGGCCCACCAATGGGATAAGCTTCCTGCACGGCCCCTGATCAACCTGGAGCCAAACTACGAGGAAATCAACTTTAAGATCACCGCCGAAGACGTGCGGAACGCCTCTTATTGGAGTATCTTTGCCACCCCGTTGGCAGGCATCACCTACGGTGCCAACGGCATCTGGCCTTGGATTCAGGAGGACGGAAACTTAATCGAAAACCACGGCAATCCGGGAGGGAAAGGCCCCACTCCCTGGAACAAAAGCATCGATTTTCCCGGCAGCATGCAGATCGGCCACCTTTCGGCCTTCATCCAACAATTCGAATGGTGGAAACTGAAGCCGGTGCCTGAACTGCTAATGGAACAGCCCGGCGATGAAGTCTTTAACCACTTCGTACCAGTAGTAGCCGATGACAGCTATTCTACCCTTATGGCCTATACACCGGTTCAGCAGGAAGTCAAAATCAGAAACCCGCGTTCCTTAGCTTACACCGCCCGGTGGTTTGACCCTGTAAAAAACCAATACCTAAAAGCAGAACTAAAATCCGGAGCAGGTTGGCTTGCCGCCACCCCACCCGCCGCACAGGATTTTGTGTTGGTGCTGAAGGCAGGCGATAAGGGAGATCGGTGACGGGGGATTCGGTGATTGGACGGCTGGAAATGAAAATTGGAAACCTTAAGAAACGGAACAACAGTCATCGTCTATCATGCCTGGCGCTGGCTCCGTAAATCTGTCTATAACAGTCTTGGCACATGATAACGACGCCTTATGGGGTTGTTGGTTAGGCGGTTATTAGACATGAATCTATACCTGCAACTAAAAATGGAACGTCCCCAAACCCTTCAAGAAGAATTCGCCAATGCCATCACCCATGGGATAGGGATCCTGTTTAGTGTGGTGGCCATTGCCTTGCTGGTTACCTTTTCCGTGTTGAACGGCACGGCCATCCATGTGGTAAGCAGCAGCATTTTTGGGGCTTCGATCTTGTTGCTGTATACCTTTTCGACCCTTTACCACGCCATTCCTTCACCGGCCATCAAGCCGCTGTTAAGAATTTTTGACCATATCAGCATTTACTTTCTTATTGCCGGCACCTACACGCCATTTTTGCTCATCGCTTTGGGAGGAACGTTGGGCTGGGTTTATTTCGGCATCATCTGGGGCTTGACCCTGCTTGGAGTGGTGTTTAAAGTTTTCTACACCCACAGGTTTTCCAAGCTTTCGCTTGTGCTCTACCTCAGCATGGGCTGGCTGGCCATTTTCCTTATCCAGCCGCTGGTGAGAATTCTAAGCCTTACCGAGTTGGCGCTGATTGCCGGGGGCGGCCTGGCGTATACCTTGGGCACGGTCTTCTATACCAACAAAAAAATGCTGTATGCCCATGCCCTCTGGCACCTGTTTGTGCTGGCCGGCACCGTGCTCCATTTTATCGCCATTATGCATTTGCTGGTGGGAGATTAGAGGCTAAGCGACTGAGCCGTGGAAGAGAAGGTCTGCAGTGGGCGCCACTACCATCCCTTCGTCCCTAGTGCCGGGTAAATCCATATAGGATTCCTCCAGAACGATTAGACTACTTCTAGCAATTCCGAAATGAAAAGGGGTCGAGAATGACACTTGTTGAAGGGAAGGATTCTTAATAATTCATCAAGTCGTTCATTTATTTGAAAAAATCTGTCATTCCCTTGACAAACTGTTACGTTCACAAAACATATTTCGCACTTGTATTTTATTTTAGCATAATATTTTAAATTACTTACGGTTTTAGATCAGGTGACCTTCATACCCACCTGATCCGAAAATTTTATCCTTTTATTAACCACTTAAATATGTTTGTTATGAAAAAGCTCGGAAAATTGACTCTTAATGAGATGCAGGACTATGTTCCTCTAAACACAGAAGAACAAATGGCCATGAAAGGGGGCATGTCCCCTTCCCATTGGGTGTATGTCGTATATACGGCATGGAAGCTTTCGAAAGAGATAATGGAAACTATCAACGGGAGCGGTGGCTCGACTACACCTAGTTGTCCTCCGGGTAGCACACATGCTTACGAGCCTGATTCTGTCAAACTTGGTAGTGGCGCAATTATATATAATCCTAAATTAGTTTGCATTCCAGATAAATAGCGGGAACAACAGGAAGGGATATGATTAATATCCCTTCCTTCAAACAATGTTTAATTAACTTTTTATGAAAGTTGTGTAAATCGTTCTGTTGGTTTGATTCTCCCACGCTATTTGAATGGAGAGAATGGGTATCAGTTCAATAGTTAAATTTCTGAACATAACAACTGAAAAGAGCCAAAAACACCATTTGTCGATCAGCGAATAGATGATGTCAACAACTACAAAATAAGGTTGGGGCTAGCAAACTCTCTCCTAGTATTAAAAATTGGTCTTATTCATTCGATATCCAGATGTACTATGAAAAAACTTAGAAAACTCAAAATCAGTGAAATGCAGGATTATGTTGCCATCGAAGCCCAGAAACAAATGAACATGAAAGGTGGCAATTTTAGGTATATTCCGATCAGTCCTCTAGTATGGGAACTTACCAAACGTCTTCAAACGCTAATCTATGGTAGCAATAGCTCTCCGTCAACCGCTTCTTGCGCATGCCCGACTGGAAGTACTTATATCTACGAATCAGATTCCACAAAACTCGGGGACGGGACGTTAATTTATGGTTCAAAGGTAATCTGCATACCTCCAAATTAGTGAACCGTAAAACGGGGGAGTACTTCACTCCCTCATTATTTATAACACTGATGATCCTATTTACCTTTTTCTACACTAGAACATGCGAATTGCTTTATTAGGCTGGCTACTATTTGCTCTATCCTGTAACGAAAAAATTGAACACGAAATAGTATTTCCACCTAACCTAATCATTGACACGCTCTTATTCTCCTCAGAACCTGCTTCGAATCACGTATTATTAAAAGCGACCGTAGGGGATGAATCCTATAACCTTACATTTGATAGCGGCTCACCTACGACACTAATTAATTCCAAAGTGAAGACTAGAAGGATTTCTTCTGACACAGTATTTTTCAACGACATCCTGCTCCAACAGCATCCATCTTTTAGGGTTTCGATTGACACACTTCAATTAGGAAGATTAAAGGTTATAAACGGGAATTCTTACCTCCAAAGAAACTTAAATTTTGATGGGATGCTAGGTGACGACATCATCAGAAATTTCGTTTGGAAATTTGATCTAATTAACAGAAGAATGTATGTAACAAAAGACATCAGTAACTTTAAAATTAGCGGTAAAAGCATACCGTTTTATAGAAAAAACGAGCACATTTTTATAATTGTTAATATTGAAGATACCGATGTAGAGCTAATAGTAGACACAGGATATAGCGGCTTTATTACTATTGATAAACTGAATTATGATGCTATATCTTCTTCGCCAACAAAACCAGTTTTCTGGGAGGGTGTTTCCACAAGACAATCTGGTAATCCCTATGCCTCTTCAGAATTTTCACTCCGAATAGATTCAACTTATTATATAAATGGAGACTTAAATATTGGAGGCATAACACTGGAAGACGAAATAATAGAGTTACATCACGTGCCTTTAAACATCATCGGAATGGATTTCTTCAAGCGTTTCGATCACTTTATATTAGATTATCAGAATAACATGATTCATTTTGGAAATGTCATGAATAAATCCCTAGATTTTTTAATGGCAAGTATGATGAAGATGAACACTAAAGGAATAACTTTCATACCATCAAAATCAAAAGCTCAAGTTGGAAGAGTCACTTCTTGGGCCAAGGAAAAGGGTCTTAATTACTTAGATACAATATTGAGCATTGATGGTGAATCTCTAGTTAACAGAGATAGTCTCTTTTACCAAAACCAAAGCAGACTAAACGAAGAAACGGAATATTATGAATATAGACCATCAAGATTCCTTCAGCTCTGGAACGAATTCCACTTTATTAAAGACACTTCTGTTATAGAAGTAAAACGTGGTGACAGCAGTCAAACCTATACGTTACACAGACAGTATTGTTTAATGTCGATGCCTGATTCTCTCCATGATTACTATATCGATCTCAGATTTCCTCTCCCGAGTATCCATAGCGTAAAAACAGAGGCAGACACCTATTACTTCAGGTTTAAAACAGAAGAGCTAGTGCCGTGGGGCCTGAGAAACAAACAGACACCCAGATAACCATGGTACCAGAAGAACCTTAGACGCCACAAATTAATGCCATGATCAGAAAAGGATTTAGTTTCCCTTCCTACATCCAGCACGACCAGATGGACTGCGGGCCGGCCTGCTTGAAGATTATGGCCAAATTCTACGGAAAAACCTTTTCCATGAAATACTTGAGGGATCTTTGCTATATCACACGGGAAGGGGTTTCCCTATTTGATATCGGAAGGGCAGCGGAAGAAATAGGGTTCAGGACTTTGGCCATTAAAATCAGTTTTGAGGACCTGGAGAAAAAAATGCCTTTACCTGTAATCGTGCATTGGCAACAAAGGCATTTTGCTGTGGTTTATAAAATAACTAAAAAAAAAATATATGTATCAGATCCCGCCTTAGGATTGGTAAGTTATACCCGTAAAGAGTATAAAAATGCTTGGGAAGTGACTGATGGATCAGGAGCAATATTGATCTTGGAGGCCACTCCGGAGTTCTATAATCGAATTGACGGAGAAACCTCAAGTTCATTTGGACATTTTTTAAAATACCTAAAGCCTTACCATAAGTACCTGGTACAGGTGATGTTGGGCATGGTAGCTGGAATTTTTATAGGGTTATTAACACCCTTTATCAGCCAGTCCATAGTCGACTTTGGGATTGGGACAGGGAATATGAAATTTGTGAACACCATGCTTGTAGCGGGACTTATCCTGGCTCTAAGTTCGATGGTGTCCAACTTTATCCAAAACCGATTGATGCTTTATGTCTCGGAACGCGTGAACATGGGGATGGTTAGTGACTTTTTGCGGAAATCAATGAGGCTTTCCGTCTCATTCTTTGAAAGAAAGATGGTGAGTGACCTCCTCATCCGTATAGGAGATCATGATAGGATCCAGGCTTTCATCATGAATACAGTACTGGGGATCCTTGTCAACGTCCTGCTTATTATCGTATACAGTGTCTTGATGTTGTACTACGAGGCAAATATGTTTTTGGTGTTTGTGCTAGGAAATGTGCTTTATACCGGGTGGATTCTTCTTTTTCTAAACCAACGGAAAAAATTGGACAATCTTTTATTTGAATCAAGAGCTTCGAACTCAAATGACCTTTTGGAATTACTTGAAAACATTAATGAGATCAAAGTCAATAATATTGGGGACAGCCGCCGGTGGAAGTGGGAATTTAGCCGTTATAAAATCTATGGAATCCGGGTAAAATCTCTGAATCTAAATCAGGTGGAAGAATCGGGAGCCGTGTTCCTCATGCGGTTGCAAAATATATTCATTACCTACATCGCTGCATCAAATGTAATCAACGGTACCATGACACTCGGTATGATGATGGCCGCCCAATACATTTTAGGTCAACTGACTGGACCCATTCAGAGTATGATTGGATACGTCCATTCTTTACAGTACGCCAAATTGAGCTTAAAACGGGTCAACGAAATCATCTTGGAAGAAAAGCCCGAAAAATCAGGTTCAAATGTTCCCGTTCCCCAAAATAAAACAATCGTGGTCAGCAACCTTCACTTTCAATATAACCCCAATTTCAACAAGGTGCTAGAGGACATCAATATTGAAATACCTGAAGGGAAAGTGACAGCAATCGTCGGAGAAAGCGGGAGTGGAAAAACAACGCTTCTAAAATTGCTATTGCGCTTTTATCCTCCTTCAGACGGACATATTGAAATCGGCGGTGTTCCACTCGAAGATATTGGGCTCAAAAAATGGAGGGATAGATGTGGGGCAGTGTTACAAGATGGAAAAATGTTTAATGATACGATCCTTTATAATATCGCGCTACAGGAAAGCGAGTTGGATATAGATAAAAAAAGACTGATCGATGCGGTGAGCCTATCCAATTTAAAGGATTTCGTCAACGAGAGACCGTTGAAGCTTTACACCCCTCTTGGCACAAATGGCTCAGGCATCAGCCAAGGACAAAAACAACGCATTTTGCTGGCCCGCGCCATTTATAAAGATCCGGATTTCATTTTTTTAGACGAAGCTACCAATTCATTGGATGCCAATAATGAAAAATTGATTTCGGAAAACCTTGAGAAAATATTGGTGGGAAAAACAGCCGTAATTGTTGCCCACAGATTAAGTACAATAAAAAATGCCGGTAAAATCATCGTGTTGGATAAAGGCAAAGTAGTAGAGCAGGGGTCTCATGAAGAGTTAGTTGGAAGGAATGGGTTGTACTTTAGGCTCATCATCAATCAATTGTCAGTACCGACCATATAAAAATTATGGCAAATCCTCTTCTAAGAAAGACTTATCGGGATGAAGTCTACAACTATCGGCCCTCTTGGATTTTGAGATGGGGAATTGCTGCTTCGTTTCTATTTTTAGTCGTTATTATCGTAGTGTCAGGATTCATAAAATACCCGGAGATCATCATGGCTAATGCTGAAATAACTACCGTCAACCCCCCTGTACATCTACTGGCCAGAGTGGATGGAAAACTTGAAAGGATCTTGGTAGAAGAAGGGGAACTGGTCACTTCAGGAGATATTTTGGCGACATTGGAGTCGCCGGTGGATCTGGAGCATCTATTAATCCTGAATAAGTATCTCGACCTTATGGATTCCATCATCAGCAATGACATACCAGATTTTACGGAGCCCTCCCATTTTTCAAACAAGCTCCAATTGGGGGAACTGCAACATTCATATTCAGAAGTAATTATGAATTACAGTAAACTATTCAATTATTTTTTTCTGAATGTCCACGGGCTAGAACTGACCTCCAAAGAGGAGGAATACATTAACGAAATGAAATACCAGGAGCTACTGCTGGAGAAAGGGAAGGTGCTGAAACAACAGCTGGATATAGCCTATTTGGACTTTAGGAGAGATTCTTTACTCTATACAGACGGGGTTATACCCGAGCGGGATTTTGCAAAAAGCCGTCAGCAAAATGACCTGCAATACCGATCACTACTCACGGACTTAAGAATGGGAATAGCAAGCAGCCAATCTACTTCAGCTAGGATACAAAGGGAAATCGAGAATATTATCGCTCAGGATAAAAACACCCAGTTGCAATTAAAATTACAGTTGCAGCAAAATATCCGGCGGTTACGTGCCGCCATAAATGTATGGGAGCAAAATCATCTTTTGGTTTCTCCTGTAAATGGAATGGCCAGCTTCACCGAGTACTGGAATGAAAATCAAAATGTCACTGCGGGACATATTGTCATTTCCGTATTACCGGAAGAGGATGTCCAAGTGAAGACACGCATTCAATTCCCAATCTTGAACTCGGGCAAAGTCAAAACGGGCCAGAGAGTCAATATAAAACTTGAAAATTATCCTTATCAAGAATTTGGAATGGTGGTAGGTGAAATGGGAATGATCTCAAAGGTTCCTAACGGAGCGTTTTATCGCGCAGATGTGCTACTAAAGAATGGGCTACTCACGACTTACGGAGACAGCCTTCCTTTGGTTCAACAAGCCGTAGGTCAAGCAGAAATACTTGCTGATGAAGTAAGCTTGCTGACACGCTTTTTCAACCCCCTTAAAGCGGTCTTTGATGAGCGGCTGTAACAGTTCTCATCATAAAAAAAATTGACTTATCGAGTATTCACCTTCGTAATCCCCACCCATCCCATGGCGAAACCACAACCCCTTAAAGATCTGACTTTTCTAATACCAGTAAGACTGGACAGTCTTCATCGGATCGAAAACCTCCAGATGGCAATTGAACATCTTCTCAGTCACTTCTATACCCATATTCATGTTCTGGAAGCTGGTGAGTACAACAACGGGATGTTAACGAAACTCCTGCCAACCGAGGTAAAATATTATTTTGCGGAAGACTATGATCCGATCTTCCATAGAACATATCACATCAATCGTATGGTCGAACGATGCGCTACCCCTTTTGTGGCCATTTGGGATTCTGACGTGATTACTCCGCCCGATCAGATAACCGAAGCTATAGATCGGTTACGATCGGGAGAGGCAGATTTTGTCAGACCCTATGACAAGCAATTTCTGGATACTTCCATGATCATCCGGGAACTATATTTTAAGACCAGAGACATCCATAGCCTACAAAAGCACAAAGGCAAGATGACTCCCCTTTATCCGCCCTGCCCCGTCGGAGGTGGTTTTTTGGCAGATCGGAAGAAATATAAGGAGTCGGGTATTGAAAACGAAAAGTTTTACGGCTGGGGTATCGAGGACGGGGAACGGGTGAATAGATGGAACATCCTGGGCTACAACTACAAAAATACCTCCGGGATTATGTACCATCTCTCCCACCCCAGGGGACAAAACAGCCAGTTCCACCATCCGGAGCAGATGGACGTCAAGAACGCGGAACTGTACCGCATCGCCTCTATGTCAAACGGGGAGTTGAGGGATGAAATTGCCGGGTGGAAACGCTAATCTAAACATAACCGACTTATGGTCCGACTTTTAAAGAATTTCCTGATCAATCCCGAGATCAAAGCAAAACG
>CAZHZP010000073.1:0-10377 GCA_964537165.1 uncultured Roseivirgaceae bacterium
TTCCTCCAGTTGGTGCAGTTGCTGGAAAACGCCAAAAACATAGAGCTTTCTTATCTGGAAAGCCTACAGGTTTATAACCAGACCGCCCTGGATTTTAATTACCTTATGATCAACCAGTAATAATGAAAAATATATCCTATACCTTTAAGGGGAGATCCTTCCTGATTCTAATGACCTACTGTATGTTCGGCTGCGGCGCCCATGAACAACAGCAAATAGATGAGGCGGAAGAGACCCAGACGGGGGCTTCCAATGAAGTTGTCCTTACCCAGAGGCAATTTGAAACCTCAGCGATGGAATTGGGTCAATTACAGCAGCACCCTTTTGGCTCCTCGATCAAGATCAACGGGATCATCGACGTGCCACCGGAAGGAAGGGCAGAAATCAGCAACTATTATGGCGGCTATGTCAGAAACCTGAGTTTGTTGACCGGTCAGGAAGTGAAGAAAGGGGAACTGTTGTTCACCCTCGAAAACCCGGAATATATACAGATGCAGCAGGATTTCCTGGAAACACAAAGCCAGCTGGCTTATCTGCAATCGGACTTTGAAAGGCAGCAGACCCTGAGTCAGGAAAACATCGCCTCACGGAAAAATTTCCTCAAAGCACAGGCGGATTACCGCACGGCACTGGCTAAGTCTGAAGGATTGAAAAAGAAGCTGGCTTTGCTGAACATCAAGGCCGAGTCGGTCAGCCCAGAAAATCTGGCTTCCTATGTTTCCATCTATGCCCCCTTTTCCGGCTATATCACCGAGGTAAATACGGTGAATGGCGCTTTCCTCTCTCCTGCGGACATTGCGGTAAAGCTGATCAACACCGACCATATCCATCTGGATCTCCATGTATTCGAGAAGAACATTTCGATGCTGAAAGAAGGCCAATCCATCCGGTTTAGGCTTCCGGATGACCGGCAGGTGAATTTTGAGGCAGAGGTGTTTATGATCGGAAAGACCATTGGAACAGAAAACAGAAGGATCAATGTGCACGCCCACCTAAAAGACGAAAGCCAAAGCGTGGAATTTACTCCGGGAATGTATGTGGAAGCAGAAATTTACTTTAGCCGGGATACAGCCATGGCCCTGCCTTCCGAAGCGATCATTGAGGTAGAAGGGACGCATGTTGTCTTGGTGAAAAAAGAAGAGGCAGAGGCGGGGATGGTATTTGAAAAAGCAGCGGTGAAGCCTGGCATGACATCCCAGGAAATGACCGAAATCCTCAACGCAGACGATTTTTCAACTTCCACTGAGTTCCTGATCAAGGGGGCATTTAACCTGATTGCTCCATAAGGAAAAGATGTGCCCAGAGGCCTGCTACGCCCGGGCTTTGTGGTTCCCTCCCCAAAATTGCTCACCGGGTCTGCAAAACCCTCGGTTTTAGGGCCGGTGAGGCGCAAGCGAATCATTTCAGACGCAAATTGGTTATTAGCTATTGTCTTTAGGCGGGTTCTGTGCTATTTGTACGGATGGCCTATTGAAAATAAGTTAAAATCCTTATAATTGAAGAACAAAATTGAGCGTCATGAATAAAAAAACCCTCCTAACCCTATGGGTTGCAGCCTGTCTCGCGTGGAGCGGCGGGGTGACTGCCCAAGATAAGGCCTTTGACCAACAGCTGAGTCTAATTAAAGAAGACAACAGGCCACAGGAAAAAAAAGCTACAAAGAAGCCCGAGCCAGCTCCTGCTTTTACCTTGAAGGACCTGGAAGGCCAAGACGTTTCTTTGGCTGATCTGAAAGGAAAGGTCGTTGTGTTGGATTTCTGGGCTACCTGGTGTGCACCTTGTATCAAGTCTTTTCCTGCCATGCAGATGGCAGTGGACCAATACAAAGAGGATCCTGAGGTTGAGTTTCTGTTTATCAATACTTGGGAACGACAAGAAGACCCGACGGAATTTGTCCGGCAATTTATGGAGAAGAGGGACTTTGATTTCACCGTCTTGGTGGATGAAAAAGACCCTGTCTCTAAAAGGAATCCTGTAGTCGAGGCCTATGGGGTAAACGGCATCCCGGTAAAGTTCATCATTGATGCCAGTGGCAGTATCAGGCACAAAATTGTGGGCTTTATGCCCGGCGATAACCAAGCCCAGGTAAACGAATTGGCTAAACTAATCGAGAGTAGCAGAGATTAAGGAAAAAGCGGCAGTAGCCGCTTTTTTTTATACTCCCCTGTTGGGTTGTTGGCTTTTGAGAATATCCCTTATTTCGGTAAGCAATACCTCTTCTTTGGGAGGCATAGGAGGTGGTGCCGGGGCGGCTTCCTTTTTCCTTTTCATCGAATTTAAAGCCCTTATGGCCATAAATATGGCTGCGGCAATGATCAGGAAATCGACCACGTTCTGGAGGAATGATCCATAATTCAAAGATACAGCCGCAACCTCTTCACCAGAAGCATCCACGTAGGCTTCTTGCATCACCCACCTCAGGTCGGTGAAGTCCACTCCGCCTAAAAGAAGGCCAAGAGGCGGCATGATGATATCATCTACAAAAGATGAAACGATCCGGCCGAATGCGCCGCCAATCACAACAGCAACTGCTAAATCGACCACATTGCCTTTGACGGCAAATTCTTTGAATTCCTTAATAATTCCCATACGCTTGGTGGTTAGGTTGATAATAAATATTCAATGAAGATAATAGAATCATTGGCAATACTACAAGACCGGGATAGTTTTTGTGGCCCAATAGACCTTAAATAGATTTACGGTTTTATCAATATAACAATGCTTATCGGTAAAAACTATAATTTTTCCGCCGTTCCTTAACTTTTTGTAGCCGATACCGTAATAAATTTACGTTAATGATTAACTTGCATCTTCTATCCAGGAAGCGTTGATATTTAGAGAAACCACATATCGGACAATTGCTTTTGCATTTATGATGCTTTTCATGTCATTCCTCTTTGCTCCTACAGTATTGGTGACGGCGGTGGATGATGGGCTGGACATTAGTATGGCTTTTAATCTGGTAGAAGAAGAAACCAAAGAGACCAAAGAGAAGTCCACATCTATAACAGATGATTTTTTTCATACCGATCATTTCGTCTTCTTAGTTGACATGAAGGAGATCAGCAACAACCAAACATTTTATAATTTTGTCGTAGCCTATCTTTATTGCCCCGGGGAGGTAGCCCCACCTCCTGAACTGTCCTGATTTTTCTACTATGACCTTATGGAGCAAAACGCCATGCCAGAGGTCTATTTTATCCATGCAAGGTAAAAGTGTGCTTTTACCTTGGGCATAATTTTCAACTTCTCTATATATCAATGAAAAACAATTATCTATTTGCAAATCTGCGTTCAGATTTTGCATCAGGTTTGGTGGTGTTCTTGGTGGCCCTTCCTTTATGTTTGGGAATAGCGCTCGCATCTGGGGCACCCTTATTCGCAGGAATTATTACCGGAGTCGTGGGAGGCATTGTGGTGGGATTTCTGAGTCAATCCCATATCAGTGTATCCGGCCCGGCAGCTGGACTGACAGCAATCGTGTTTGTGGCCATTGCCGACCTTGGCTACGAAGCTTTTTTAGTTGCCGTTGTACTGGCCGGCGCCATGCAACTTATTTTAGGTATGTTAAAAGCAGGCACAATCTCCAATTATTTTCCTTCCAATGTCATTGAAGGGATGCTGGCAGGGATCGGCGTGATTATTTTCATCCAGCAGATCCCTCATGCCCTGGGGTCGGATGTGGAAATCGCCTCCGGATTAGGGATTTTCTCTTCCATATTTGCCGCCTTTCAGGATATTCAGCCCGGGATTGTCATTATCACGGTGGCGTCGTTGGCGGTACTGATTGCGTGGCAAAAAACCCCTGCTTTGAAAGGGCTTAAACTGATACCCGGCGCCTTGGTTGCGGTAGCCTTAGGGGTAATGATTAACGGGATCTTCATCATGACCGGTAGTCCATTGGCAGTAGGGCCTAATTATTTGGTCAGCCTGCCCGTGCCCTCCAGCCTGGATGAGCTGCAGGAAGTGTTTATCGTCCCTGCATTTGCATCGATTGCGGATCCGGGCGTCTGGGTTGTAGCCATCACCATCACGATCGTCGCTTCTATCGAAACATTGCTCTGTATTGAAGCTACTGAGAGAATAGACCCCTTGAAGCGCTTCGTCAACACCAATGTGGAACTGCGGGCCCAGGGAATCGGCAACATGATCAGCGGTGCCTTGGGAGGCCTGCCCATGACCTCTGTGGTGGTGCGGTCTTCTGCCAATGCCAACGCGGGGGCAAAATCCAAGATGTCGGCTATTGTCCATGGCCTGCTCCTACTCATCTGTGTGGCGTCTATACCCGCACTGCTCAACAGGATCCCCATGGCGACACTCGCGGCCATCTTGCTGACTATCGGTTACAAGCTGGCCAATCCGGCTACTGTTAAGCACTTTTGGGAAAAGGGCAAATACCAGTTTATTCCCTTCATTGCTACACTGCTGGCAGTCGTGTTTCTGGACTTGTTGAAAGGCGTGGCGCTGGGGATGATTATCAGCGTCATTGCCATCCTTAGAGGCAACATCAAAAGAGCTTATTACTTCAGAAAAGAAAAGTATAAAAGCGGTGACGTGATCCACGTGGATCTGGCACAGGAAGTCTCCTTCCTGAATAAAGCTGCGATTAAACTTACGTTAAACAACCTGCCCAGGAATAGCAAGGTAATCATTAATGCCTCCGATACGGTGTACATCGCGCATGATGTACTGGATTTAATCCATGAGTTCAAAACGGTGAACGCGCCGGAGAAAGGCATTGAAGTGCTCTTGCTAGGGTTTAAGGATGCTTATCAATTAGAAAATGATATTGACGCCAGCAATAAAGTGTTTATCGAAGAGAACCTTTTGTCTGAAGAAAGAAAACACCAAACATTTAAAAACTAAACCATGCCCCTAGAAGGGTTAAAAAAAAATTAATCGAGATGAAAACTCAAACAGCAGAAACACAAGCAAACCTGACTCCGGCCAAAGCTTTGGAGATATTAAAAGAAGGCAATAAGAGGTTCGTCAATAATTTAAAAGTAAACAGAAACCTGCTGGAGCAGGTCAACGCAACAAAGGACGGCCAGTTTCCCTTTGCTATCGTCCTGAGCTGTATCGATAGCAGAACGTCCGCGGAACTGATTTTTGACCAAGGCCTGGGCGATATCTTCAGTGTGAGGATCGCCGGCAATGTGTTGAACAGTGACATTCTGGGCAGTATGGAATTTGCCTGCAAACTGGCAGGTTCAAAGCAGATTGTCGTCCTGGGCCACAGCAAATGCGGCGCAATCAAAGGCGCCTGTGCCGGCGTAGAGATGGGCAACCTCACAGGCTTATTGCAAAAGGTGAATCCTTCTATTGATGAGGTCAGGTCGGAAATGAAAGACAGCGACCCCGCTGATCCCCAATTTATCAAAGCAGTAGAACGACAGAATGTATTTGCCACCATGGAAAAAATCCTGGAGGAAAGTCCTCTGCTCAAAGAATTGCTTGAGAATGGAGAAATCGGTATCGCAGGTGGCTACTATGATGTGGACACAGGGGAAGTTGAGTTCATCAAAGAACTCATTGCAGAGCCAGTGGCTGGATAATATGGGACAAAGGGGCGGTGTTTTCCGCCCCTTTTTGGTTTACTTTAATAATTATGAAGGAAAAGTCACCGGCCCTGAACTAATTTCATTTTCGTCCTTGTTTACCCCTTGAACAAAGAGAATAGTACTTTATGTCAGAACTTATTGTAGCAGGACCACCTACTTCCAAAAAGATCCCCCAAGAACTTACCATACACGGCCATACACGCATCGACCCCTACTACTGGCTAAACGACCGCAGCAATCCGGAAGTCATCGACTACCTCAACCAGGAAAATGAATACCTCAAAGAGCGTCTCAGACATACAGAAGAGTTTCAGGAGAAGCTTTTTGCTGAAATCAAAGGCAGGATCAAAGAAGAGGATGAAAGCGTTCCTTACCTCAAAAACGGCTACTATTATTATACGAAATTTATAAAAGGCGGCGAGTATCCGATTTTTTGCAGACGAAACGGTGATATGTCGGCAGCAGAGGAGATATTACTCGACATCAATATTCTTGCGCAAGATCAGGATTATATGAATGTGGCTTCCATCGAGGTGGCTCCCAACCAGCAATTGTTGGCATTTTCCCAAGATAACGTCGGAAGGAGAATTTACGATATCAGGCTGAAAGACCTAGCGAGCGGGGAGTTCCTGGATGATGTCATAAGTGCCGTGACCGGCAATATGGTGTGGGCCAATGACAACCGGACGCTTTTCTACTCCCGACAGGATCCGGACACCCTCCGTTCCTTTCAAATTTATAAACATATCTTAGGGAGCAAACAAGAGGACGATGTGCTGGTTTTTCAGGAGGACGATGACACCTTCACCTGTCATGTCAGCAAGTCCAAATCAAAAAAATACATTTTCATCACCTCCCAGAGTACCGTATCCACTGAATCCCGGATGCTCCCTGCCGATGATCCTAATGGTGAAATGGTCCTCATCCAAGAGCGGATCCGGGATCTGGAATATACCGTAGAGCATTACCAAGATGATCTTCTTATATTGACCAATGACCGGGGCGCCAGCAATTTTAAATTGATCAAGACGCCGCTGAGCTCTCCGGGAAGAGATCATTGGACAGACCTGATTTCCCACCGGGAGGAGGTGTTGCTGGAAGGGTTCGAAGTGTTCAAAGATTTTCTGGTGTTGGAAGAAAGGTACCAGGGTTTAAACCGTATCCAGGTCCGTGGCTGGAACGACCACACGGCTCATTATATTGATTTTAACGACCCTGCCTATGCTGCTTGGATCGGACACAATCCGGAATTTGACAACGAGGTATTGCGGTTTGGCTACAATTCTCTGACCACTCCCGCTTCTACTTTTGACTACCACATGAAGACCCGGGAGCAGGTGCTGTTGAAACAACAGGAAGTGGTAGGCGGTTATGCCCCATCCGACTATCGCTCTGAAAGGATCTGGGCTACGGCAGAAGACGGCACTCAAATCCCCATCTCGTTGGTGTACAAAGAAGCGCTCTTTTCCAAAGACGGGTCAAACCCACTGCTCCAATACGCTTATGGATCCTATGGCTATAGCACCGATCCGATATTCAGCCCCAGCAGGCTTAGTTTATTGGACAGAGGTTTTGTGTTTGCTATAGCCCACATCAGGGGTGGACAGGAAATGGGGAGGCACTGGTACGAAAACGGGAAGATGCTGAAAAAGATGAACACCTTCACGGACTTTATTGCCTGCTCAAAACACCTGGTACAAGAACAATACACCAGTCCAGAAAGGCTGTATGCCATGGGCGGAAGTGCCGGCGGCTTGCTGATGGGAGTCGTCATGAACCTGGCGCCCACGTTGTATAACGGCATTGTGGCGGCAGTCCCTTTTGTAGATGTGGTCACCACCATGCTTGATGAGAGCATTCCCCTTACCACAGGGGAATTTGATGAATGGGGAAATCCCAAACACAAAGTGTATTATGATTATATGCTATCCTACTCACCTTATGACAATATAGCGGCAACCGGCTATCCCAATCTGTTGGTGACGTCGGGACTTCATGACAGCCAAGTCCAATATTGGGAGCCTACCAAATGGGTGGCCCGCTTACGCGAAATGAAAACAGATGACAACAGATTGCTGCTCTATACCAATATGGATGCCGGTCACGGCGGTGCCTCTGGAAGATTCCGTGCCCTGAGGGAACTGGCCATGGAATATACTTTCATCCTGGATTTGGCGGGAAAACTGGATTAGAAGCAAATTTGGAAATTATAAAGCCGTCCCTCTTAAATGGGAGACGGCTTTTCTATTACACCCGTCCCTAACCTTTTCACCTTTCTAAAGAAGCAATCTTCTTACTAAACTCCGTAAGTATCCTCTCAGTGGAGGCTCGTATATTCTTGTTCAACTGCTTCGGCTTGGTTACCTCTCCTACCGCACTGATTCTCAGAATGGCTTCATCTTTTTGGGTGTCGACGAAGGCAATAACCACTTCACCCAGGTTGTATTTTTCTACTTTATAGCCACCGTTTCGGTAGTCGGAGGGATAAGGATACCGCCACATATAGGGATTATACATTCCCCAACCCCAGGGGTTATGGGCCATGGTATTGATTTCCTTTTGGTTTTGGCTCAATATGGTATTGTAACGCAACACAAGATCCGGGTCATTGATATCCAATACAAAACCTCTCTTTTCCATTCCGGCAATCAGCTGTTCCTGAAATGCCTTGTCCAAGTCGGGAGAGCCGTACACACTCTTACCGGGAAATTGATTCTCTATGGCGAAGGTAGTGTAAACCGCCTGGTTGGGAAGCTGCTCCTGCTCAAGAAACACCCGAACCGGATTGCAGGAACTCAGCAACAAGAGCATTAAACCTACATACGCTATATTAAAACTACTTTTCATATACATCCTTTTTGTCTTAAAAACGATGGAACGGGGGCTAAGTTGTATATTATGGCTAAGCTTTATCCGGTAATTCGCGGGATTCCTCCGGCATTTCCTCCACGTCTTTCAGCTTTCTCTGGATCACCCGGGTTCTTGTGCCCACCAATTGGTCAAGATCCGTATTGGCGTCCGTGAGCTTTTTCTGGGCCTTTTGAATAAGCGTCCCGAACTTGTTGAACTCCGTCTTTACTTCACCCAGCACCCTCCAGACTTCGCTGCTTCGTTTCTGTATGGCCAGTGTCTTGAAGCCCATCTGCAGGCTGTTCAGCATGGCTGCCAAAGTGGTCGGCCCGGTTACCACGACCTTGTAGTCTTTTTGTAACTGCTGGGACAAGGCTGGATCACGTACAATTTCCGCATAGAGGCTTTCCATCGGCAAAAACATCACCGCAAAATCAGTGGTCAACGGAGGATGAATGTATTTCTGAGAGATATCTTGCGCACATTTGCGGACCGCCCTGAAGAGTTCCGTCTTACAGGTATTGATCAGCATCTTGTCGCCAACGTCATAAGCATCCAGCAGCCTGTGGTAAGCATCTTGGGGGAACTTCGCATCTATGGGTAACCACACCGGCTCGCCCTGTTGTGTTCCGGGAAGTTTAACGACAAACTCCACCCTTTCGCCTCCCGAATGGCGCACAGGGACGTTGTATTCGTATTGGTCGGGGGACAGGATATTCTCTAAAATGGCTGCCAACTGGTATTCACCCATGACTCCCCGGGTTTTGACGTTACTCAACACCCGCTTCAGGTCCCCCACCCCTGTGGCCAAGGACTGCATTTCTCCCAAGCCTTTCTGGACGGCCAACAACTGGTGGGAGACCGCTTCGAAGGATTTCCCTATCCTGGATTCCAGTGTTTTCTGTAATTTCTCATCCACCGTCTCGCGCATCTTGTCCAACCTCTCTTCCGTCGACTGAAGCATTCGCTCCTGACGCAGGATGAGTTCGCTGAATTTCTCCCTTTGAAGCTCATTGAATTCCCGGACATTTTCACGAAAAAGCAATCCAAAATCTTTCAGGCTGTCTGTCTGATCTTTCGAGGTGGCCCTGAGCGTGTCAAAAACCGTCTTAAACTGTCCGTTCACCATTTGGTTGATCTCCATCCGATTGGTAGCCATCTGGCGGTTGAAATCCTCCTTCAGCATCTCTGCCTGCTTTTCGTTCGTTCTGTCCCGGCTTAATGAAGATACCTTCATCCATAGCATCCCCAACAAAAGCAAGTTCAGGCTCAATAGGCCCAAAATCATTATATTGATATCCATTATTACTGTTTTTGACTAGGGCAAAATAACCGGATAACAAGGCAATACCTAAAAATAAAGACAAAAGAATTTCGAAGGGAACCGTCCGACCGGTTTATAGCTTTCTTCCGGCTCTGTCTGCACATCACAGGATTTTGAAATGGATTACGCCTTATCGGATAAGGAAAATCAAGCGGTTTTTGTCTAATTTGCCTCAGAGAAAAAATCTCCGATGATCAAACAATTGCTATCTTATCTAAACGAAAAATCGTCTCTTCTGCTGGGTGCCCTCTTCTTGGTCATCTACTGGATTTGGGGCTACGACGGCATCGCCTTCAGTGATGAAGTCACCTACCTCCAGCTTGGTCACCAACTTTGGAACAATGAGCCGGTTATCTCGGATTACCATTTCACCTCCCGTTGGGGCGCATTCCTGTTTTCCGGCTTCTTTACCCATCTTCTCGGCTTCAGTGACCGCTACGCTAGCTTGGCGACCTTAGCCTTCTACCTGGTGACGCTATATGTTGTATGGCGGATCAGCCCGCTACCGCTACGCAAATGGTCCGTCCTCTTTTTTATCGGAAATGTCTACTTGCTCCATTTTTTAACCAAAGTATATCCGGACGGATTTCTTATTTTATGGATCACGTTGATCCCAGCCGCAGCCGTCTACCGGGGCGAAAA
>CAZHZP010000074.1:0-10360 GCA_964537165.1 uncultured Roseivirgaceae bacterium
ACTTGGCGATCTTCAGTTCCAACAGACCCTGAGCGTCTTTTGCCGCATCATATTCTGCGTTTTCGCTCAGATCCCCCTTGTCCCTGGCTTCAGCAATTTGCCTAGCTATATCCGCTCTTCCCTTGGTCTTTAACTCCTGAAGTTCATCCTTCAGCTTCTTAAGACCCTCTTCCGTGTAATATTGTACTTTTCCCATTTTATTTGTTTTGGTAATCCATGGAAAATAAATAACGGTCACATTCCTGAGACCGTTTCCTGATTGTTATTCTGATATGTAAACAACAAAGGTAAATCAATATCCAGTATAAAACAATTTCAGAAGCTGTAATTTACTTAAAATTCTTTTTCTTTAAACCCTCTAACAATTTGCTCACTAGGACTTTATTGATCTTCTCGTAGGACTGAAAAGTCCATCCCGCCACATGAGGAGAGAAAAGCACATTCGCCTGTCGGACCAGCTGCCGAAAGGCCTCCTCCTGAACCGGATCAAGCTTGTCCAGCTTCTCCTTCTCCAAAACGTCCAACAAGGCGCCTTTCAGCTTCCCTTTTGCCAGTGCCTTGTTTAGGGTATCAAAGCCAATGACTTCCCCCCTGGCGGTGTTGATCAAATAAAACGGCTTTTTGAAGGCACCGATAACCTCCCAGGTGAAGAAATTTCTGGTCTCTGTAGTCAGTGGGACGTGGATACTCAGAATATCCGCTTCTTCCTGTATGCGCCCGAAACTGGCCTCCTCCGCCCACTGCCCACCAAAGCCGCTCTTGTATTTATCGTAGGCCAATACCTTCACATCAAAGCCGCTTAGCTTTTTGGCCAAAGCCCGCCCCATATTGCCATAACCAAAAATCCCAACCGTTTTTCCCGACAGCTCTTCCCCCCTGTTCTGCTCTCTGTTCCATATCTTGTCCCGAACTTGCTGATCCGCCCTGGGGATATGGTTAAACAAAGCCAACAACATCCCGATCGCATGTTCGGCGACAGCATCCCTGTTTCCCTCTGGCGCATTGTAGAGGGGGATATTTCTTTCCTCCAGATAATCCACATCAATCTTGTCCAAACCAGCTCCTGCCCTTCCGATAAACCGCAACTGTCTGGCTTTTTCGAGCAAAGGTCTGTCCATGGCGGTTTTGGACCTGATGATCAGCCCATGGTACCGGTGGATAATCTCCTCAATTTCGTAGCGGGAAATGTCAGGGCGATAATCGACCCAAAACCCTTCATTTTCCAACATTGGGATGATGCTGGGATGCATCTCATCAATAATCAAGATGTTCATGTAAGAAAATTTAAAGCTTTAATAAAAGTGTGGCTATCGTAAAATAAACGCCCAAGCCGATCAGGTCATTCGCCGTGGTGATGAAAGGCCCGGAAGCCATTGCGGGGTTAATCCCGAACTTATCCAAAACAATGGGAGTGAAAGTCCCCATGAGCGAAGCCAATACGACCACGCAGAACAAGGCCACAGAAACCACCGCACCGAAATTATACGGCTCCCCGTAAATAAACGTAACGGTAACAAAGACAAAAAACGCCAGCACCAGGCCGTTGAGGATAGCCACCAACAGGACTTTAGCCAGACGTTTACCCAGACTCTCTTCAAAAATCGACCGGCTAGCCAGGGTCTGAACCACCAGGGACGAAGACTGTATGCCTACATTTCCTCCGGTAGCCGTAATTAAGGGGATGAAAAAGGCCAGAGCTGTCACGGCGGTAAGGCCATCTTCGAAAAAACCGATAAACTTCGCCCCCAGCAAACCGCCTACCATCCCGATAAGCAACCAGGGAAGACGAGCTTTAGAGAGTTTATACACCGAATCTGATTCTTCTACGTCCTCCGAAATACCGGCCATTGCTTGAATATCCTCTTCCGCCTGCTCCCGCATCACGTCGAGGATGTCATCCACGGTGATTCTCCCCACCAATTTATTTTTGGCGTTGACTACGGGTATGGCTTCCAGGTCATATTTCCTCATGATCTCGGCTACCTCTTCCTGATCCATATAGGTAGGCACAGAGATCACTTCGTCCTCATAAATATCGGCAATCTTCGTGTTGGCGGATGCCAGGATGATTCTCTTTAGCGACACCCTCCCCAACAGCTTTTCCTTTTTGCCTACCACATAGATCGCGTAAATCTTCTCTACATTTTCCGCCTGGCGACGGATTTCGTCGATGGTCTGCACCACCGTCCAATTGATGTTGGCTTTGATCAGTTCCTTGGCCATCAAACCACCCGCACTGTCCTCGTCGTAGCGCAACAAGTCCAGGATATGCTGGGTCTTTTCCTCATCCTGGAGATGGGCGATCACCTCTTCCCTATCCTGGAGATTGAGCTGGTTTAACACATCGACGGCATCATCCGACTCCATGTGATCCACCAGGAAAGTCAATTCCCTGTGCTCCATGGATTTTACGACCCGGTTTTTGGGATCCTCATCCAGTTCTATAAGGATGTCCGCTGAAAACTGGTGGTCCAGGCTCCGCAATACAAAAAGGGCCTGCTCCATATCCAGCTCATCCAATAGCGACGCCACGTCTGCTTCGTTGGCGTTTTCTAATGAGTGCCGGATATAGTCGCTATCCCCCTGGGAAATGCTTTCCTTTAAGCTTTCCAGGTATTCCTTGGAGAGTTCAAATATTCTTACTGTTTCCAAGCCTCTTGTATCTTATTGGTTAGTTGGACAAATTCATCAACACCAAGTTGCTCTGCCCGCTTGTCCAGCACCGGGTCAGCATTTAGCTCCTCCGTCAGACTCATCGGCTTTAGCGCATTGCGTAGGGTTTTTCTGCGCATGCTAAAGGCCTGCTTGACGACTCTGAAGAATAACTTTTCATCGCAGTCCAAACGCTGGACGTCGTTCCTTGTCAAGCGGATAACCCCGCTGGTGACCTTCGGCGGAGGATCAAATACCTCAGAGGACACATCAAAAAGGTATTCAATATCATAATAAGCCTGTAAAAACACGCTTAATATGCCATAATCTCTGTTGCCTTTCGGGGAGGCTATTCTTTGGGCCACTTCTTTTTGAAGCATGCAGACCACCTCTACCACCTGATCCTTCTCGGGAAGGATCTTGAAGAAAATCTGTGACGAGATATTATAGGGAAAATTCCCTATCACGATATACTTCCCACCAATAACCTTTCCAATATCCTGTTTCAGAAAATCAGCCTCTATGATCTTGGCCCCTAAATCGGGATATTTCTTATGTAGATAGGCCACCGATTCCTTATCGATATCGACCAAGTACAGGTCCCATCCTTGAGGTATCAGAAAATCAGTCAGGACGCCCATGCCCGGTCCGATCTCAAGGACTTTCCGTACTCCTTCGTGCCCCCTCAACGACTGGGTTATCTTTTCCGCGATCCCCAGGTCGGTGAGAAAATGCTGTCCGAGGTGTTTTTTAGGCCTGACTTTTTCCATTCTAGTTCTCTGATAAATTTATCATAAATTGCACCATCAAAATTAAGACAATATATGTTAACCTCCATAAAGTTAAATAACTCTCCTCGTACGGGGTCGTTGGACCAGGCTGTGGTCTTCATCGCTCAAAAAGAAGAGATTTCCTTATTGCCTTTACCGGAGGAGGACAAATCATTTTTAAAAAGCGCATTGGAGGGAGACAGAGATTCCTTCCTATGGGCCGACGGAACGTCGCAGACGCTTTATGTCTGTGCCAAAGACCATCGTTCCAAGGAATACCTTCTAGACCATTGCCGAAAATCCGGAGCAGAGGCTTGGCAGAAAATCCAGGAATGGAAAGCACCTAAAGCTTACTATTTTGGCCAGGACGAACGCTATTTTCTTGCTTTTGTCGAAGGGCTGATGCTTTCCTCCTATTGTTTTGACAAATATAAATCAAAAAAGAAGCATCGGCCAAGCCTCCTGGATCTGTACCATGAGAACATGGAAGCAAGTGCGGTGGAAGAAATCCAAATGCTTGTAAGGGCTACTTTCGAAGCCCGCAACCTGGTCAATGAACCCGTCAGCTACCTCAATACTTTGCAATTAGGGGAGGAAATTAAAAAACTCGGAGAACAGTACGGCTTTGAGACGGAACTTCTTGAAAAGGCACAGATCACTTCTCTAAAGATGGCAGGACTCCTCGCCGTCAACGCTGGCAGCAAGATCCCGCCTCTTTTTGCTATTTTGAGACATCGTTCCCCAGACGTCACCGACAGCGCCCCCCTTGTCTTAGTAGGAAAAGGAGTGGTGTATGACACCGGGGGACTCAGCCTCAAGCCCACGGCCAATTCGATGGATTTTATGAAATCAGACATGGCCGGCGCTGCAGCAGTCCTCGGAGCCTTTTGCACCTTGGCACAATTGGATCTTCCCATGGAAGTAATCGGGCTGATCCCGATCACCGATAACCGACCCGGCTACGACGCCATGGCGCCGGGCGATATCCTTACCTTTGCCAACGGCAAGACGGTGGAAATCATGGACACCGATGCGGAAGGCAGGCTGATCCTGGCAGATGCTTTGATTTACGCCCAGAAATATAAACCGCAACTGGTGATAGACCTTGCCACCCTCACCGGATCCGCTGTCGCCGCCGTAGGGAAAGAGGCTGCCGTGATGGTGGGCACCGCCTCAGATGAGACCAAGGAACAGCTCAAATCATCCGGCTGGGCAAGCTTCGAGCGGCTGATAGAATTTCCTCTCTGGGAAGAATATGGCGAACAAATCCGTTCAGAAATCGCAGATATCACTAACTTAGGCGGGCCAACTGCCGGGGCGATTACAGCGGGTAAGTTTCTGGAGCACTTTATCGACTATGACTGGATCCACCTAGACATTGCCGGCCCTTCTTATAACAAGAAAGGGGAAGGCTACCAGCCAGCAGGCGGAACAGGATATGGCGTGAGGCTTCTCTACCGTTTTTTGAAAAATTTAACTGAAAATAATGAGCATTAAAAAAAACAAGCCTGTTATAGGAATCAGTATCGGGGACATCAATGGAATCGGCCCTGAGGTGACCATGAAAGCACTGTTGGACAGCAGAGTGATCAAGACGTTTACCCCGGTTATTTATGCCCATGGCAAAGCCCTGACTTTTTACCGAAAGCTTCTTAATCTGGAGGAGTTTAATTTCATGCAGATTAAAAACGCCGGGGAAGTGCACCATAAAAAACTGAACGTCATCAGCGTAGTGGAGGAATGTCCGGAAATCATTCCCGGTGTGGAAACCATGGAAGCGGGCAAATTGGCCCTCGCCGCGCTTGACCACGCCATCGAAGACCTCAAGGCACAACGTATCGACGCTTTGGTCACTGCTCCGTTGAATAAAAACAACATCAACTCCCCTGAACGCAGCTTTGTCGGCCACACGGAGTATCTTACTGAGGCATTCGGAAGCACCAAAAGCCTGATGTTTATGGTGACGGAGGGCATGCGGGTAGGCCTGGTCACGGGGCACATGCCACTGCGGGAGGTTGCGGAAAATGTCACACGTGGGCGTATCAAGGAAAAACTGGAGATCATGATCCAATCACTCCAAGCGGATTTTGGAATTCAGAAGCCGAAAATCGCCGTCTTGGGGCTGAACCCACATGCGGGTGAAGACGGCCTTTTAGGCAAAGAGGAAGAAACCATCATCCGTCCTGTGATCAAAGAGTTTAAAGACAAAGGCACCATGGTTTTTGGCCCCTATCCTTCTGATGGCTTTTTCGGTATGATGCATCAGCATAAGTTTGATGGTGTCCTGGCCATGTACCACGACCAAGGCTTGATCCCCTTTAAGACATTGGCGTTTGACAACGGTGTGAATTTCACGGCCGGCCTGCCAATCGTTCGTACCTCACCCGACCATGGTACAGCCTATAACATAGCGGGCAAGAACACAGCCGATGAAGGGTCGATGCGGGCAGCACTGTTTACAGCTTATGATATCCTTTCCAATAAGGGCGGCTGGGAAGAAGAGTAAAATATTTTTAGGATACAGTATAGTATTTGGAAATACTTCCTTAAATTTGCGGTCTTATTAGCGGGAGGAAACGTGAAATTCTTAAGGAATTACGACATTGACATTGTTCGGCTAAGAGAGGGCAAGCATTCGTTTTCCTTCGAAGTGAACAATGAATTCTTCAGTCAATTTGAAGATAACACCTTGGTTACAAACGGTGACCTGAGCGTCAAGGTGGTGCTGAATAAGGATATTAACCTTATTGAAGCATTATTTGAAATAGAAGGAACCGTAGAACTGGTCTGTGACAGAAGTCTGGAATCCTTTGATTATCCATTGAACACTGCCGAGAGGGTACTATATAAGTACGGGGCAGAAGAACAGGAGATCAATGAGGAGATTTATATCATCACCAGGGATACACCTAGACTAAGACTGGCCCAATTAATCTATGAATTTATCCTGTTGGCATTACCTGCCAAAAAGATACACCCCGATTATATCGGCGAGATGGACGAGGATGATTTTGATGATGAAGGTCTACTAGTATATATGTCTGACGAGGACGGGGAGGAAGACGAAGAAGACTCTCCCTCAGATGATTTTGCCGACCCTAGATGGGAAGTATTGAAAAATTTAAAGAAAAAAGATTAATCAAAAAATTGTATAGAGATGGCACATCCTAAACGAAAAATTTCGAAAACCAGAAGGGACAAGCGAAGAACACATTACAAACTAACCGCTCCCGGCTTAGCCCAATGCCCAACCACTGGAGAGTTCCACTTGCCTCACAGAGCTTTTTGGCTGGATGGCAAACTTTACCATAAAGGTCAAGTAATCATGGAAAAAGAAGTGGTTGATTAATCCGATAAAAAACATCAAAAAAAGCCATCCAATAACTTGGATGGCTTTTTTTTGGCCTCTAAATCCTGCCCCTCGCTACCAAGGTGGCTTCATCAATAAGTGCTTAATACATTCAACCCGGCTCTGGCAGAAGTTCGTCCCTTGAAGCAATAAAATAGAAGCATGCGGGTTTTTGGCTAAATCATATTGCTTTAAAACGTTACATTTATCATTCTACTTAGCAATTTCTTTGGTGGTGAGGGACATTTTAAATAATTTTGGTTCCCAATTACCCTAACATTCAAAAATAGCGGCTTAACTAGCTGTCAGTTAACAAAAAAGGAATAAAAAGAACAGGCGTGGCATTATCGTTGAATGATCTTTTATTCCGCAACGTGTACTAAATGGAAAAAACTAGAGCTGTCATTACCGGTGTCCACGGCTGGGTCCCCGATTATATTCTGACCAACAAAGAACTCGAGACCATGGTCGATACCAACGATGAATGGATCACCACCAGGACAGGAATAAAAGAAAGAAGGATCCTCAAAGGCGACAACCTGGGAACTTCAGTGATAGGAACGGAAGCTGTAAAGGGCCTGCTGGAGAAAACCGATACCAATCCCGAAGACATCGACCTGATCATTTGTGCCACGGTCACCCCTGACATGCCCTTCCCGGCTACGGCCAATATCATCGCTCACAACGTAGGTGCAAAAAACAGCTTCAGCTTCGACATCTCCGCTGCCTGTTCGGGCTTTTTATACGCCCTTACCATGGGAAGCCAGTTTATCGAAACCGGCATGCACAAAAAAGTCATCATCATCGGCGCAGATAAAATGTCTTCCATTGTCAACTATGAAGACAGGACTACCTGCATCATATTCGGCGATGGTGGCGGCGCGGTATTATTGGAACCTACCACCGAAAACCTGGGTGTCATGGACTCCCTTCTCCATACCGACGGATCAGGTGCCCCTTACCTGAACATGAAAGCAGGGGGAAGCCTCAGACCGGCCACCGCGGAGACTGTAGCAAACAAAGAGCATTTTGCCCGACAGGAAGGATCCATTGTCTTTAAATTTGCCGTCAACAACATGGCTGACGTCAGCGTGAAGATCATGGAAAAAAACAACCTTGTTGCCGAGGACATTGATTGGCTGGTGCCGCACCAAGCCAACAAAAGGATCATCGACGCCACCGCCAACAAAATGGGAATAGGTTCTGAAAAAGTGATGATGAACATCGAGAAATACGGCAACACCACTGCCGGCACCATTCCCTTGTGCCTGTGGGACTACGAATCTCGGTTGAAAAAAGGCGACAACCTGGTGTTGGCCGCTTTTGGCGGGGGATTTACGTGGGGATCTATTTATCTAAAATGGGGATATGACCCAAAATAAACTTAATATAAGAGAATAATGGCAAGCACCGCAGATTTCAAAAACGGCCTATGCATGGAATTCAACAATGACATTTACACCATTACTGAATTTCAACACGTCAAACCCGGAAAAGGACCGGCCTTCGTTAGATCCAAGTTAAAAAGCCTGACAACTGGCAAAGTTTTGGACAAGACTTGGACAGCAGGGGAAAAAATCGTGACGGCGAGAGTGGAGAGACGCCCCCATCAGTACCTTTATTCGGATGACCTTGGTTACCACTTCATGGACTCTTCCACATTTGACCAAATTTCTATTGAAGAAAAACTGCTGGAACGACCCAAATTGATCAAGGAAGGACAGCTGGTTGACATCCTGGTGCATGCTGAGACAGAAAGACCTTTAGGGGTGGAGTTACCGCCATTTGTGGAGTTGATGGTAACCTATACCGAACCCGGCATCAAAGGCGATACCGCTACCAATACCTTAAAACCTGCTACGCTCGAAACCGGTGCCGAGATCATGGTGCCCCTGTTTGTAGAGCAGGATACCAAGATAAAGGTAGATACCAGAGACGGTTCTTACTCCGAAAGAGTAAAATAACAACAAGCTGGTATATTTAAGTACCAGCTTTATTGTTCTTATCTATACGCTCCCTTACAAGGAGTCCACCAAAACGCAAAATCATGAAAGCCAAAGAGATTCAAGAATTAATAGATTTCATTTCCAATTCAGGGCTTGCCGAAGTGAAAATCAAAACGGATGAATTCAAACTTTCCATCAAGAAAAATTCGGATGCGCCCGCCATCACCTACTATAAAGAAGCCGAGCAGGCACCTGCTGCCAGCCCTGCAGCGCCAGCCCCTTCGGCTGAGCCTGCCCAGGCAGCGCCGGCAGCAGAAGATACTTCCAGGTATGTGGCCATCAAGTCACCCATGATCGGCACTTTCTACCGCACCCCCAATCCGGATGCTGAAGCTTTTGTCAACGTGGGGGATAATATCTCCGTAGGGCAGACGGTCTGTATCATTGAAGCCATGAAGCTGTTCAATGAGATCGAATCTGAGGTTTCCGGTAAAGTGGTGAAAATCCTCGTGGAGAACTCTTCCCCGGTCGAATATGACCAACCTTTGTTTTTAGTAGATCCAGCCGGATAAAATCCATGTTTAACCTATCCCAGACACTGTGTTCAATAAAATATTAATAGCCAACAGAGGAGAGATCGCACTCAGAATCATCCGTACCTGCAAAGAAATGGGGATCAAGACGGTGGCGGTTTATTCCTCCGCTGATAAGGATAGCCTTCATGTAAGGTTTGCAGATGAGGCGGTCTGCATCGGCCCCGCCCCAAGCAGGGATTCCTACCTTAATATCCCCCGTATTATCGCTGCCGCTGAGATCACCAACGCAGACGCTATCCATCCGGGGTATGGTTTCTTGTCAGAAAATGCGGAGTTCTCCAGAATCTGTGAAGAGTACAACATCAAATTCATAGGAGCCAGCCCTGACATGATCAACAAGATGGGGGACAAAGCTACCGCCAAGGCCACTATGGCTGCCGCGGGCGTGCCGACCATCCCTGGCTCGGAGGGCTTGCTGTCTTCCATGGAACAAGGAACCCGCATTGCCGCCGAGATGGGCTATCCCGTCATCCTCAAAGCCACCGCCGGCGGCGGAGGTCGGGGAATGAGGATTGTCAAGCAAGAAAGCGAGTTCAAAAAAGCCTGGGATGACGCCCGACAGGAGTCTGCAGCAGCCTTTGGCAACGATGGTCTATACCTGGAAAAATTCGTAGAAGAGCCCCGGCACATCGAGATACAGGTCATCGGGGACAACACAGGCCGGGCTTGCCACCTTTCCGAAAGGGACTGTTCCATCCAAAGGAGACATCAGAAATTAGTCGAAGAAACGCCCTCCCCCTTCATCACGGACGAACTTCGTGACGAAATGGGCGCCGCAGCCATCAAAGGTGCGGAAGCTATCGGTTATGAAGGCGCTGGAACCATCGAATTCCTGGTGGATAAGCACAGGAACTTTTATTTTATGGAGATGAACACCCGGATCCAGGTAGAACATCCCATTACGGAAGAAGTGACTGATTTTGACCTCATCAAAGAACAGATCAAGGTAGCCGCCGGAGAAAAGATCAGCGGCAGAAACTATTTCCCGAAGCTTTACGCCATGGAATGCCGGATCAATGCGGAAGACCCGCTTCACGGCTTCAGGCC
>CAZHZP010000075.1:0-10300 GCA_964537165.1 uncultured Roseivirgaceae bacterium
GCCTTACCAATACTTATCTTTTCGATTGGATATAACGGAGCAAAAGCTTGCCGAAGAACAGCGGGCAGAAAGTGAAAACCGGCTCAGACTGGTTGCGGAGAATTTCCCTAATGGATCTATTAGTTTAATTGATAAAGATCTTAACATACTTTTTACTGCGGGAGCGGGTTATGATGCGGTGGATTTTGCCCCCGATCAAGTTACGGGAGGGCCATTAAAGGATGCCGTCAGCCCCCAGACGATCGCTTTTCTGACGGAGAATTTGCCCCGGATATTGGGGGGAGAAACGCTGACACAGGAGGTATACACCAGAGGCAGACATTACAATTTAATTTATAGGCCGGTGTTCGATCCAGCTGGAGATTCCGACGGTTTTGTGATGTTGGCCTTAGATGATACTGAAAATAAAAAATCTGCGCTAGAAATTAAGCGGCATAATGAGCTTTTTGCTATTGGCGAGGAGATAGCGAACATTGGAAGCTGGGATTGGGACTTTGACACGAGAGAAGTGGTATTCTCGTCGAATACACTGCGCTTATTGGGTTATGATGCTAAGGTTCTTACGAAGAAGTCCGAAGAAGTGCTGGAGTGGGTCCATCCAGAGGATCAGGAGCTGTTGAAGGAGGCGTTTCAAAGAATGCTAAAAAAATCAGAACCCGAAATCGTTGAATTCCGGATGCTTAGGAAGGACGGCGCTTCCCGGATCTTTCAAAGCTCAAGTACGCTGAAGTTCTTTAAGGATAGCCAAAAAAAACATATTATCGGAGTTCTCAAAGATATCTCAGAGGAGCGGAAGCGGGAACAGGAGCTTCTTGACAGCCGGGAGATACTCAGTAAGATCGCAGATAATATACCTGGATTGGTCATGAGGTATGTAGAATATGAAAATGCACCTCCAAAAATCCAATATGTAAGCAAGGGGGCCGAATCCCTATGGGAAGTTACTAAAGACCAAATCCGTTCGGATATAAGTATTATTCGAAGGACCGTTCATCAGGATGACCGGAAAGATTTTTTGAGGTCTTTCAGAAAATCTAAGAGCACTATTGCCCCCTGGGTCCACGAGTTTAGGATCGTGATGAGTGATGGCAGGATTAAATGGGTAAACGCGATCGGCACCCCCAAACGAATGGCAGAAGGGGAGGTCTTGTGGGATATTTTGGCATTAGATGTATCGGCCAGAAAAAACGCCGAGCAAAAAATTGAGAAAAATCTGGAACTGCTGACGTTCCAAAACACCCAGTTACTTGATTTCTGTAACATAGTATCCCATAATTTGCGATCACCCTTGGTGAATATAGCGATGCTGGTAGAGTTTATTGAGGAAAGTTCCAGTGAAGTGGAGAGGAAGGTCTACATTGACAAGTTAAAACCGGTAATAGAAGGGTTAAGCGAGACTTTTGATGAGTTGGTTGAATCAATACAGATACAACAGGATAGCGAAATAAAATCTGAGAGGATCGATATAGAAGAAAGTTTTGGGAAAATGATTGCGGGTTTTGAAGGGCAAATTGCGGTATCTGATGCTTCCGTTGAGGCAGATTTCTCCCAAGCCCGCACGCTTTATTATCCCCCTAAATACTGGTCTAGTATTCTCCATAATCTGATTAGCAATGCTTTAAAGTACAGGTCGCCTGAGAGACGACTGAAAATATTCCTCAAAACCACCCGGTCACAAAAGAAGGTCTTGCTGACCGTGAGAGACAACGGGTTAGGGATAGATTTGAAGAAGCACCAGAGCAATCTTTTCAAGATAAGGAAGGTATTTCATAGACACCCGGATGCTAAGGGATTCGGATTGTATATAACGAAAACCCAAGTAGAAGCTATGAAAGGCAGGATCTGGGTTGAAAGTACTCCTGACGTTGGAAGTACGTTTTTCGTGGAGTTTAACAATCAATAAATAACAATGAAGTCGATTAAAAACCTTTTTTTGGTGGATGATGATGAAATCTTCACCTTTCTCACCAAGCGGACGATTGAGGAAACCAATCTCGTGGATCGGATAAAGATATTCAGCAATGGCCAAGATGCCATTGATTTCTTGGAAACGGCCGCAGGCAACCAAGAGCTTTTACCAGATGTCATCTTGCTGGATATCAATATGCCGATCCTGGACGGATGGGGTTTTCTGGAGGAGTTTATTTTGCTAAAACCTTCTATCGGTAAACAAATTACCATCTACGTGGTAAGCACGTCTATCTCGCCTTACGATATAGACCGGGCCAAGAACATTTCCGACGTATCGGATTTTATTATTAAACCCATAACCAAATCCGGATTGATTGGTATTTTAAAGAACCTGCCAAGCGAATAGTGCTGGTGGTTTTTGGCTGTTATTCACCGGGATTGGTTTTGGATGCCCCTTTCAGGATTTCTAGATGATGTTCTAAATGCCCGGGTATGATATAAATCAGTGCACTGACACTTGTGGGGTGACCACTGACCGTTCCCGTACGGCGGGAAGCCTCCGTCGATAGGTGCTTGATAAAGTAGGCGATGGCATGGCGGGTATGTTCAAAATCACCCAGCAGCTCCGAGAGAGAAATATCATCAAAATTAGTAGCTTGAACATACCCATCCTGGTCAAAACCGGGCAGGGGCTGTTGCTCGTTTCTGGCTATGCAGAGCGCCCTGAAAAACATGATCTTTTCCGTATCATTAATGTGTCCCAGCAACTGCTTGTATGACCATTTGCCAGGAGCATAGGGTTTGACGGCGTCCTCTTCGGTTAACTGTTCTACGATAAAACGTAATTCCTCAACCTGTGACAGCAGCAGTTCAGCCACGTCGCTTCCCCTTACTTTGGAAATATAGGTTTCGAAATAGGCTCCATATTCTGTTTTTTCTGGCGGTGTTAACATGGTTGGTCGGTAAGGTTTGCGTTTTTTTGGAAAACTGAAGCTAAGTTACAAAGCTTAGGCGAACATTTACAATGTTTTTAACCTTCCACCGTCGAACGCTTCGAAAACATGTGTCGTAGGTCTTGAACCCAAAACTTTAAGTATGGTTATACCCCGGATGACTGGGAGGAAAGGAAGAGGCTGGCTGAATTTCAGGATAAAATCCGGGCTCAAGGCATCGAACCCACCGGCGCAGGGAAGAAGAATAATACGCCAGGTTCTACTGAAGCAAAAAAAAGCAAAAGCGTAAGTTATCAAAAAAGCCCCGGATACCGGGGCTTTTACATTTATCAGAAATTAAAATTATTTCGGCAAGACGTTAGAAATCATCGATACCTTTTCAATGGGTTCTGTGGCGTTGGAATAGATTCGAACCACACTGTTTTGCTTGCCCATTTTCCCTGCGGAGTTAAAGGAGACTTTGATCTCTGCGGTTTTTCCGGGAGTAATGGGCTCCTTGGGCCATTTCGGCACCGTACAGCCACAGGTAGCCGCCACATTGGAAATGACTAGGGGTGCATTTCCGGTATTTTCCAATTTGAAGGTGTGTTCCACTTTATCTCCCTGCGTGATGTCGCCAAAGTCCTTGGAAGATTCCTCAAAGGTGATTACAGGGCCGTTCTTGACAGGTTTTTCTTTTTCTTCTTGCGCATTGGCGGCAAAGACCACCAAAACCATTGCCATTAAGAAAACTAGTTTTTTCATTGTATGAATCGATTTAGTTAAATTCGTTGTCCTCGTTAATATAAAATTTAGGATTAAAGTTCACCATAAACAGCTCTTTTGTCGCTCTCGTCACGGCAGTATATAGCCAGCGCAGGTATTCTTTGTCCAGCTGGTCGTCCGAGAGGTAGCCCTGGTCCACAAAGACGGCATCCCATTGTCCGCCCTGGGACTTATGACAGGTGAGGGCATAGGCAAACTTGACCTGTAGTGCGTTGAGGTAAGGATCCTTTTTAATTAACTCCATTCGCTCCTTCTTGCTCTCGATGTCTTGGTAATCCTCAGACACAAATTTATACAAATCTTTGGATTGATTGGCATCCAGTGCGGGAGAATGCGAATAAAGGGTATCTAAAATAATCTTGGCTTCGAATGCAGGTTCGTCGGGATAGTCTATCAGTTGGAGTTCTACGGTGGCAAATCTCAGCCCATATAGCTCCTCAAAGGAACGGATCTTTCTAACCTCTGCAAAATCACCGTTTGCTAGGAAATTCACCTTGTCGGAATCCGCCATGTACGTATAATTATTTTTGACGATCATCAAGAGATCCCCAGCGTCAATTTCTTCTTCGTAGAAGAAAAGCGTCCTGCGGATATATTGGTTGTACTGGACCGCCGACCGGTTAGCGCGGGTGATGATGATGGTATTTTCCCTTCCAAATTTATCATAGGCATAACGGAGGCCATCCTCTAGCTTTTCCCCGGTCATCCTAAAGAAATCTTTGAAGCCTTTGGAAACAAAGCCGATCAAGGGCTTTTCCTTCAGTACTTCGTTTCTTAGGCGGGTCGCATTGTACAGGATCCCTGAATCCAGTTGTTGTCTCATTACTTCTGTAAGTTCGGCTTCCAGCACATCCAGCTTGTAATGACGGATCAGGTAATCCTTTTGTAAAGCCGGGCTGTTTTGGCTGCCCACAGGCGGTAACTGAGCAGTATCCCCGATCAGTATCAATCGGTTGGATTCGTGTTGGAAGACGTAGCGGACCAGGTCCATCAGCAGGTTGCCGCCCTTGCCCCCGTCATCAGCCAGCATGGAGGCTTCGTCGACAATAAAAATAGTGTTTTTGTAATAGTTTTTGACCAGATCAAAGACCATTCCCACGGAAGCCAGGTCCCCTTTGGGCTTGTAGATGATTTTATGGATGGTGTAGCCGCCTTTGCCGGTATAGGCCATCATTACCTTGGCTGCCCGGCCGGTGGGCGCCAGCATCAGAGACCGGTAATTGAGCTGGGGGAGTGACCTGACTAGGGCAGAGATCACGGAGGTTTTGCCCGTACCTGCATATCCTTTGAGGAGAAAAGTGGCTTTTTGGTCGAAATCGGGACTTAAAAAGGCATCCATCTGTCGGAAAAAAAAATCCTGCCCCCTTGTCGCCTGATGGGGAAAATTTCTTTTTAACAATAAAGAGGGCTTTGGCAAGGGATAGTTATCTTTACTCATCAAGGCGAATCTACAGTTAATATGGATAAAATCGAAAGGGAAATCGACGAGAAGTTCGGGCGGAGGCTGCGGCTTAGGGTAAATGGCGTGCTGTTGGAGGGTGACAGGATATTGATGATCAAACATCAAATGTCAGATGAACGTTACTTTTGGAATGTCCCCGGGGGAGGAATGGAATACGGCAGCGATACCGTTGATAATTTAAAAAGGGAGTTTTCGGAAGAAACAGGTTTGGAAATAGCCGTGAATGATTTACTTTGCGTCCACGAATTCCTGACCCCCCCTTTGCATGCCGTAGAGTTGTATTTTGCGGTAAGCAAAAGGGGCGGCGAATTGACGAAAGGGGCTGATCCTGAGCTGGCTGGCAACCGACAGATCATCGCTGAGCTGGCGTTCTTAAGCATAAGGGAGCTGGCGGAAATAAAAAATCAGGAAAAACACCGGCTCTTTTGGCAATTAAATTCTTTCGACGAGTTAAGAAATTGGAAAGGATATTTTAATTTTGAAAATAATTGTATAAAATAGCACCTTAATCCAATTACCATCAACCTTAATTAGACTTATCAAATCCTTTTAAAATGAATCTAACCAAAATTTTATCGATTGTCTTCCTAGCTGTTGCGTTAGGTTTGGGCTACATGCTTTATGATAGTGTAGATAGTGTCATGGAGGAAGAAAAGAGAATAGCCAGAATAGAGGCTAGAATTATCGAGAAACTTCAGATGCTTAGAGAAGCCCAGATAGCTTATCAGGGAGCACATGGTGAATATGCGGCAAATTGGAACGACCTGAAAAACTATATCCAAAACGGTGATATCTACATTGTCCAAAGAACGGAAACCACCGAATTGTTGGAATATGGTAAAGAGGAGATCACGGTTACTTTCGATACCTTGGGGTCGGTGCCCGTAATGGACTCACTTTTCAACAATAACAAATATCCAGACTTCAACTTGGAGGCTTTAGCCGTGGTGCCAGGTGCTGAAGGAAGGCAATTTGAATTTTTTGCGGATAAAATCGAAAGAAGCGGCAGACAGATCGGCGTGTTTGAAATCAGAGACCCGGCACCTGTGAATCCGAATAGAAGATTAAACAACAATGAAAAAGCATTGAAAGTAGGATCTAGGACCGATGCCTCTACATCAGGTAACTGGGAATAATTTGGCTACTCAGAAACAAAATAAACAGGTGTTTTATAGCGATAGATTTGATGTGCAAGACATATCAGATCTATCGCTTTTCTTATATGGCCGGGCGCTGGTCATCATGGCAAAAAGACAGGACGGTGCGGTGATTGGAAGCCATCTTTTGTCCTTTGAAGATAAACAAGGGCTCAGGGAGATCATTGCCGCCGACCTTATGGTCAATGCCGAAAACACATCCGGCAAATTGTATGTGCACAACAACCATTTTTGTCTGGTGCCGAGCGTGCTTTTTGACCCTTCAGTAAAATCCACCTATCTGAATTTTTCCGCGGATCTTAAAGAAGATCGACAGGAGGTTTTTTATGAAGGGGTAGATAGCAATAATATCCAGGTGGTAGGGGCGGTCGATAAGGAAATCATTGCTCTTTTGGACAATGCCCTTCCGGATTTGGAAATCGCCCATGGGTCAAGTGTGCCGCTTTCCTATCTTAGTAGTGTGCAAAAAGGTGGCTTCTTAGGTCAAGAGCTGTTTGTGTTTGCGGAGGATGAACATATGTATGTTGCTGCCTTTGCGGAAAGCGAGCTAAGGCTTTTCAACCGTTTTCCTGTTAAAGGTGAACAGGATTTCTTGAAATACACCTTTGCCGTCACCCATCAATTGGCTTTCGACCGGATGTATTGTAGGATTACCATCTTGGGAAACATAGCGGGAATGCAAGTAGATCTAGAGAGCTTAAAAGCCTATTTCAAAAACATCCAGGTAGGGGAGCCCCAATCCAACCAGACCTATTCTCCGGGTGCGGAGAAATTTAAAGAAACCCATCTTTTGGAGGCGTTTTGGACCCTCTGATTTAAGTGTATGAAGAAAATAGCTATTTTCCCCGGTTCTTTCGACCCTTATACCAACGGCCACCATGATATTGTCATGAGAGGGTTAAATTTGTTTGATGAGATCATTATCGGAATTGGGTACAATTCCTCCAAACAGAACAGGTACTTTGAGATTGGTACCATGGTCAATAAAATCGAGGAGGTATATAAAGACATTCCTGAAGTCAGTGTAGTGGTCTATAACGAGCTGACTTCCACGCTGGCCAAGAAGTATGATGCCGGATTCCTCATCCGTGGTTTAAGAAACACCACAGATTTTGAATATGAAAACACCATCAGCCAAATGAACAGGTATCTCAACGAAGGGTTGGAAACGGTCTTTTTAATTACTTCTCCACAATTTGCTTCTATCACCTCTACGATTATCCGGGAAGTGCACCGTTACGGGAGGAGTGTCAGCAAATTTTTGCCTTACGAAGTCTGAACCTCCGGCACCATTTTTAAAAATTTCTTGTATAGGTATCGCATAGACGGGTAAGAATTGACCAAAGCGGTTTTTGCCTCCTGATGGGTTAACCATTGGAGGTCTTCAATCCCTTCTTCCCTTTGGGGTTTCATCTTGCTATCGTCCAAGTTTTCCATCACAAACCAGTACGTTTTTTTGAGGATGCTCTTTCTGTTGGCTGTATAAGTATGCCAGGTTTTTCCGATTTCCTGACCCAGTTTGACTGTGATGGCACACTCCTCCTCCACCTCGCGTATGGCACATTGTCCCGGGCTTTCCCCATTTTCAAACTTGCCCTTGGGAAGGTCCCATTTTCCCAGCCGGTGAATAAACAGCACCTTGTTGCCTTTGGTCACGATCCCACCAGCCGCCTTGATAATGGTGAATCGGCTTTTGATAAACCTTTTGACGTCCTCTTTTTCTTTCGAAACAATGGTAACGGAGTCCAGGTGCTTGAGCTTTCTGGTTCGCAACACATACAGGACTTTGATAAGGATGTTTTTGGAAGGGTTGATGATCAATACATCGTCGTGAAAACTGGAAGAGGCAGGAAGATCCTTGGGATTGTCATACACGCATTCGAAGGTTTTTTCTTTGACCAACTGTTCCGGGGACAGGATGTCCAGCGGCTTGTCATTGATGAAAATTCTCATGGTAGAAGTATTTCAGCCCAAAAATGCAGAAAATTTCGGCCACCCGCAACGGTAGTAATTAATTTACGGCTAATTTTGGGCCATGGAATTATTGGATACGACTACTGCCGGCCTGGTGGCCAGCAAATTATTGGAAATTAAAGCCATCAAATTGCAACCCAACGAGCCTTTCACCTGGGCTTCTGGCTGGAAATCGCCTATCTATTGCGACAACCGTTTGGCGCTGTCTTACCCCGAGGTAAGAACCATGATCAAAGAAAGACTGGTACAAGTAGCAAGGGAGAGATTTATGGGCGTTGAAGCCATCGCTGGGGTAGCCACAGCAGGTATTCCCCAAGGTGCTTTGTTGGCAGATGCCCTGGGTCTCCCTTTTTTATATGTCAGGTCCAAAGCCAAAGGCCATGGTATGGAGAATATGATAGAAGGAAAAGTGACGGCGGGACAAAAGGTATTGGTAGTGGAAGACCTGGTATCCACCGGTGGAAGTTCCTTAAAAGCAGTTCAGGATTTAAGAAACGCGGGGTTTGAGGTGGTCGGTATGGTAGCGATCTTCACCTATGGATTTGAGATTGCCAAAGAAAATTTTGAAAAAGCCGGTGTCAAACTGGTATGTTTGAGTGATTATAGTGCCTTGTTGCCGAAGGCCATAGAAGAAAGCTACGTGTCCCGTACAGACCTAGAGTCGTTAAATACTTGGAGGAAAGACCCGGGAAGCTGGTCTGTCTAGGCTGGGCTAATACTTTTCGTTTACGCCTAAGCCAAACAAGGCAAAATCATATTTGACAGGATCCTGGGGATCCAGTATCCGCAGGTTCCTTGTCAATTCCATAGCCGTTAGCCAGTCGGTTTGTTTTCGGGTGATCATCCCAAGTTTTCTTGCCACCCGGTCGACATGCAGATCACATGGGCAGATGAGCTGATAAGGCCGGATTTTTTTCCAGATACCGAAATCAACGCCTTGGCCATCCTCGCGGACCATCCATCGAAGAAACATATTGATCCGCTTGCAGGCTGCTTTCCTCTTTGGCGTGGCCACATGCTTGCGTGTCCTTTGGGGTGCATCCGGATCCTCAAAGAAGCGGTCATGGAAGTTGGCCAATAAGGTTTCCATCACATCTGCAGAGTCATTCCAGCCGATGGAGAAGGCCTCCTCCAAACTCGCGTGATTCTGATAAAATTCAGAAAAAAAACGGATAAAATATAGGGTGTCAATGTCATTGAAGGTCCGGTGCTTGAAGCGGAGGAAGGGCTTTAAATCATTATCCTGATGGTTGAGGATAAAGTCATGGGGTGCATGGTCCATCATGGCCAATAATTCAAGACATTTGTTGATGATGGTCTTCCTTTGACCCCAGGCCAGTGTCGCTGCGACAAATCCTGCTATTTCAATGTCCTGTTTTTTGCTGAACCGGTGGGGAATGGATACCGGATCCAAGGTGATAAAGCTGGGCTGGTTGTATTCTTCGACTTTCTCTTCTAAAAACTCTTTTAGTTGCTCATTCACATTCATAATATTACTTTCACTTCGCCTCCCTGCGTACCGTCAAACCACTTGAACAGCAGCTGGTTTTCTTCTTGCTCAGAAAGGTGCCAATCAAAGCATTTGATATGGGCCAGCGTGCTCAACCGGTCCTCATCAGGCACGTACAAACAGATATCAAAATCGGGAAGCTCTTTTAGGTCGGTTGTTTTCCAACGCTCCAGTAAAATTCCTTCTTCGATGACTTTTGCTTTTTTTCCGAAAACATGGTCTTCCAGTACCGAAGGGATACCATCCTTTCTCCTTAATTGGTAACAGACGGGGCCAAAGAGAATCTGTCGGTGGATCTTTGCTTCGATCAGTTCAATATCACGGGATAGCGCCTTCCAGTCGGCGGGATGGGTTTCTTGAGCAGGTTCTGCCGACCTGGATTGCATCAACAGCCGGGATAAAGCAGAAAAGAAATAGGTCAGCCCTACGAACAGCAAGCCGAAGGTTGCCATGATCGGATAGGACAGGATGAACACGGCATTCCAAACAAACCGAAAGAGATGGTGGAAAAAGAGCTGGAATTTGTTCATGTCAAAGGGAGGAACGACAAAAATAGGATTAATCGGAT
>CAZHZP010000076.1:0-5318 GCA_964537165.1 uncultured Roseivirgaceae bacterium
AAGGGGAAATCGTTTATGATGTAGTCGAAAAAATGCCTCAACCCGAAGGCGGGATAAACGGCTGGAATGCCTATTTGGAACAAAACCTGCAATATCCCCAAAGAGCAAAACAAGCCAATATTGAAGGGACTGTTTACGTGGTGTTCACGGTGGACAAGGAGGGCAATCTGGTCAAGCCCGAAATACTCCGTGGAATAGGGGCGGGTGCGGACGAGGAGGCCCTACGCTTGGTCAACGAGGCCCCCAAATGGATCCCCGGCAGTCAAAAAGGCCAAGTCGTCAATGTAAAGATGAGGATCCCCATCCGTTTTAGTTTGGCAAGAAGCAATGACGAACACACAAGCCTTCAGCAGAATTCCCTGCAACAAGTGGTAGTGACCAGCTATGACGCCAGCCAGCGACCTGATCCCCGGTTTCTCCCTGCCGAAAAAAAAAAGTAATTGACATACAGGTGCGGGATGCGACCACAGTCCTTCTTCTTGGAAAAGAAACCAAGATAGATGAACTGGCAGAACACCTCGCGGAAAAAATCGCCTTGTACAAAAGCGGGCACATTCCGGTCAATGAACTTACGGCACAAATCAGTGGGCCGAACGGCGTAAAAATGGGAACTCTTCAAGATGTCCAAAACATATTGGGAAAAGCGGGGATTCTGAAAGTCCAATACCTGCCTGATGAGAGGAAAGCGTCCGAAGCGCCTATTTTCTAACCTCTTAACCATTCTTGGCGAATGTTTGGGAATGACCGTTTAAGTTATTAACTTGGTAACTGTTCGTTAATAAATTCTTTCACTTAAACATTTACAGTTACATGGGAAAAGGAGATAAGAAGAGTAAACGTGGAAAAGTCGCCCGGGGAACTTTCGGGGCCAGTAGACCGAAAAAAATCCAGAACAAGAAAGCAAGAAAGGAAAAAACAGTCCCCGAGAGTAAATAATGACTTGTCATAATCTATAATCTTGGTTTTAGTGAAATTTAGGAAGATAACAGCCGGCACCTAGTTGGCTGTTATCTTTGCTTACGGGGCTAACCAAAAAGACACTAACAAAACCCGTCAGGGCATAATTACTTGATCATCATAGTTTTGCGCAAAGCAATCACAAAAAAACCATCCTCTTTTTCTTCGCCCATACGGGTTACCATCGAGATGCGAATGAAGGGGTTAAATTGCATTTTCGCCCCTGTCGGAGAGAACTGGAATGAAAAAAAGGGGCTTTGTCTTACCAAAGCCCCCTGCTGTCCAACTCAAAAAATTCTATCTGAACCTTATCTTACGCAAGGTCGCCCTTTCCTTTTACCGAAAAAATACCCAATTCACGGTATTTTATGCAAGATGAATCAAGAAGCTTGTCGCCAGCAACAATCCGTTTCCTCTCAGCAAAGTCACTCCGGTTTTTTCTTTTATACTACATCCTCTCTATCTTAGCCCTCCATTGATCAAGAACAAGCCCTTCACATCCACTTCAGAAAGCATGAAAGAGACCCTTTTATTTCTCCGAGACTTGGCAGTCCATAACAACAAGGAGTGGATGGATGCCCACCGGAACCGCTACCAACAGGCACGGTCGGATTTTCAGTCGCTGGTGGGCAAACTGCTACAGCAAATGGTGGAACTCGAACCGGGAATGGCTACTTTAAGGCCTCAAGACTGTATTTTTAGACAAAACAGGGACATCCGCTTTAGTGCGAACAAAAGCCCCTATAAAACCCATATGGCCGCCTACTTCGCTGTAGGAGGGAAAAAATCAGACGGGCCCGGCTATTACCTACACATCCAGCCGGAGGAGAGCTTTGTCGGCGGCGGCATATATTGGCCTGCCCCCGAGGTACTGAAAAAAATCAGACAGGAAATCGACTATTCGGGACAGGAGTTGGCCGCAATCGTAAATGAGCCATTATTCAGGAAACGTTTTGGAGAGATCGAAGGCGAAAAGCTAAAGACCTCGCCAAAAGACTATTCTAAGGATCATCCACACATCGAGTTTCTGCGGATGAAGAGTTTTATTGCAGGCCACGCTTTAAGCGATAAAGAAGTTACCGCCTCGGGCTTAACGACAAAGGTTATGGAAAGCTTCAGGTTGATGAAGCCACTGAATGATTTCTTATCACAGGCAGTGGAACAATCCGAAGGAGGAGAAGGTCTTATATAGCCTCCAAAAACCCACAAACCTTGGAGGCTATAAAGTTAAACCTCACCCTTTGTAGTTTTGCTTCCTTTGTAAAGTTCGTACTGCAACAGGCGGCAGTCAATCGTCCCATTATAAAACTCTATTCTCCTCTTCGCCTTCAGTCCGATTTTCTTGGCCAGTTCCAAATTGCCGGTGAATATGTATCCCTTATAACCGAAACATCGCTGCTTCATAAAGTCACCGATTTCTTTATAGGTGGCCTCAAGCTCTTCGGTCTCCCCCAGCCTTTCACCGTATTCCGGATTCATAAAAACAAACCCTTTTTCGGTATCGGGCACCGTACTTTCCCTAAAGTCTACTGTTTCAAATTCAATATAATCCGCTACCCCCGCCGCTGTGGCGTTTTCCTGACTGATCAAAACCGCCTGTTGGCTGAGATCAGAAGCTATGATCCGGCAGTCCTCCGGTTGGATGATTTTACTCTCCAGTTCTGCTTTGCACTTTTCGTACACGGCGGCATCATAACCCAGGAAATGCATAAAAGAATAATGATCCCGAAACAGACCGGGATACCGGTTGGTGGCCATCAAAGCCGCCTCTATAGCCACTGTCCCCGATCCGCACATGGGATTCAGAAAAACACCCTTTCCTTCCCAGCCCGTAGCCAGTACAGTAGCTGCCGCCAAGGCCTCCAGCATAGGTGCCTGACCGGGGATTTTTCTATAGCCATGTTTGGCAATGGTCTCTCCTGAGGTATTGATATAGATGGAAGCCTGGGTATCCTTCCAAAAAAGCTGCAAAACCGCCCCTTCGTAATCAGATCCCGAATCGGGACGCACCCCGCTCTTTTCACGGAACCGATCCACAATGGCATCCTTAACACGGACATTAACAAACAGCGGGTTGTCAACGCTGTCATTGTCTACCTGGCTGGAAACCGAAAAATAGGTGGAATCCGTCAGGTAATCTTCCCAGGGCAGGGCCTTGACCCTACGGTAAATATCATCGGCATGACGGAGATAAAACGACTTGATCTCAAAAAGCACATGGCTGGCCGTCCGCAAATGCAGGTTCAAAAAGATACAATCGTTGAGCGTCCCTTCCAACTCCAACCTTGTCCTAAAAACCCCCGTGGGCCTAAATCCCAAAGCCTTAACTTCTTCTTCTAAATAAGGTGCAAACCGGTCTTTACAGGTGATGACCACCTTGCCTTTCTGAGTAAAATCATTCATGATGCAAAAGTACGGAAAAAATTAACCGAAAGAGGATAATGAAGAAGATCACAGCTGCCAGAGACTAAACACAACAAGATCACGCTCCGTTGCGAGTTGGCAACTATATAGAGGACAAATTGAAAATGAGATATAGCCCCTCACCACAGCTGTAACCACCTTCGGTCACCATATAAACATTTTCTGCGTAGATTTACGAAATCTTCGGGAGAACGAACCAAACCGTCCCTCCTCTCTGTTTGAATGCATATCAGAAACCTCATGGGCCTTGAACCCATGAAAATTTCAAGTTATGGAAAGAAAAAAAAGGGTCGTTGTTGGCCTTTCCGGCGGTGTAGACAGCAGTGTCGCCGCCTACCTGCTGATCGAGCAGGGCTATGAAGTCATCGGCATGTTTATGAAAAACTGGCATGACGAATCCGTTACCATCTCCAATGAATGCCCTTGGATGGAAGACAGTACGGATGCCATGTTAGTGGCGGACAAATTGGGGATTCCTTTCCAGGCGATCGACCTCAGCGCCGAATACAAAGACCGGATTGTTGATTATATGTTTGCCGAATATGAGGCGGGCAGAACGCCGAACCCGGATATTCTCTGCAACCGGGAAATCAAATTCGATATTTTTCTCAAAGCAGCTGAAAAATTAAAAGCCGATTACGTGGCTACCGGACATTATTGCAGAAGAGACGAAATGGAAGTGGACGGTGAGCCTGTATTCAGATTGCTGGCAGGAGCTGACGGCAATAAAGACCAAAGCTATTTTCTTTGTCAGTTGAGCCAGGAGCAGCTGTCTAAAGCCTTGTTTCCCATCGGGCATTTGCAAAAATCAGAGGTTCGACGCATCGCCAAAGAGCAGGACCTGATCACGGCGGATAAAAAAGACAGCCAAGGACTATGTTTTATCGGCAAGGTGCGGTTGCCGGAGTTTTTGCAGCAACAACTTAAACCAAAAAAAGGCAACATTCTGGTGATTCCTTCAGACCTTCCGCAATTTGCGAAACAGCAAGTGCCGGCGGGAATTGCACCGGAAGATTTTGATCAGGCTACCCTGGAGGAAATTTGTCTGCCGGAAAAATTTATCCCCTCTCAGGGAACGAAAATCGCAGAACACAATGGCGCACATTACTACACCGTGGGACAAAGGAAAGGGCTTCATGTGGGCGGCACTGGCAAACCTTTGTTTGTCATCGCAACCGACACCGTGGAAAATATCATCTACACGGGTCTCGGAGAAGATCACCCAGGCCTGATGAGAAACGGTCTTTTTGTACCTTTGGAAGATGTACATTGGATCAGGGACGATCTCAAGCTGAGTCCGGGCCAATCCGCCAGGTACCTCTCCAGGATCCGGTACAGACAACCGCTCAGCATGGCCACGCTGATCATGAAGGAAAACGGCTTGTATGTCCTCTTCGATGTCCCACAAAAAGGGATTGCCTCGGGGCAGTTTGTCGCATGGTATGAGGGGGATGAATGCATTGGCTCTGGTACGATTTTTTAAATATCCGTATGGACAAAATAGAAGTTATCAACTACCATCCGGATTATGCCGGAGCCTTTAAGGAGCTGAACGAAGCCTGGATCAACAAATACTTTGAGTTGGAAGAGGATGACATCAACACTTTGAATTTTCCGGATAAGATCCTCGACAACAGCGGTTTTATATTCATTGCGTTAACGGATGGAAAAGCGGTAGGAACCTGTGCATTGCGCAAAAAAGCAAATGGTCTCTATGAGTTAAGCAAAATGGCTGTTGCTGAAGAGGCCCAGGGCTTGGGAATAGGGAGAAAACTGGGGGAAGCCGCCATTGCAAAAGCCAGAGAAACGGGCGCACAAAAAATCTATTTGGAAGGCAACACCCTGTTGGAGTCCTCTATTCATTTGTATAGAAAACTCGGCTTTAAAGAAGTACCAGCCAGTTCCTCCTCTTATAAGCGGGTGAATATTGTGATGGA
>CAZHZP010000076.1:5418-10251 GCA_964537165.1 uncultured Roseivirgaceae bacterium
CCACCGTTGTCTCAGGTCTGTGACCTGAGACTCAGCATCGATTGTCTGACCGTCCGTTTCCTGAGACCAATTGCCGGAACTCATAAGTTTTTGATATAGACTAAGCTCACTCTAGTTCTGTAATAATAATGTCCCGCAACTCCAGCTGGGCCTTGCCTCCACTGTGAAGCTGTACGGCGATGATACCCTTAGTAGGAATAGAGGCGTCTTGTTCTACATAGTCGGCGGTTTTCACGCCGTTGATATACAGCTCATGTCTATCGCCTTTGACCCGGACGATATAGCTGTTCCATCCATCTTCCTTAAGTAAATGCTCAAGTATAGAAAGATCTCCGCCGATTAGCTTGGCCCTACGGTGCTCATCGTAAATGTCCCCCCAAAAGCCCCGGCCGATATCCGCCTGATAGCCCACCATATTTTCCCCTTCTATAAAAGAACGGTATTGGATACCGCTATTGATCATGCCCGTAGAATGGTCGCCCGTCAGCCTAAACAGGCAACGGAACTCGAAGTTCTCGTACTCACCTTCCGTATAAAGATAGTTGTTTTCGGGAATGGTCTGTTCTCCGTCCCCAGCTACGATAATTCCGTCCTTCACCTTCCAAAGGTTTTCAAATTCAGCCGGGAACACTTTCCATCCCTTAAGGGATTGGCCATCAAAAAGCGAATGGGTACTTTCCGCCTGCTGGCCAAAGGAAGTTCCGGTGAGGATCAAAACCAAGAAAAGACCCCGCAGAAGTGAGGAGAAAGCTTTTAATAAGGGGTGAATGGGGTTGTTCATAGGAGCGGGGTTTTGATGTTATCAAAAGATTAGTGCAAAATATGATTTTTAACGATTCCATCATAAAAATCTTCCCCCGTAAAATAAAAAACGGCCATTTCAATGGCAGCACATAAACTTTGCCTTATCAACACACCCCTACTGCTTCGATAGGTTGGCAACTCTTTGGGGATCTACCATTGTTTCGAATATAGATCATATTATTCACAGGGATCCAGCCGATGTTCAGATACCAAAATATCTTTCCCGACCCTTTCAAATCTTACCCAATATCTAGGCCGTATAAGTACGTCTATAGTGTCGGTTACTATTCCTTTTTCCCCCGAAGGAATAGTCCACCCAACTTCACTCAACGATTCATTTGTTTGTACACATTGACCCTTCGAATATTTCATTGAGTTGTTGTTTTTGCTTGGGATTTAAATACCTTGTATGCTTTCTTTATAATTTCTATGGATTCTTTTCTCCTATTCGGATCCATGTCAGGATCCTGACTGTCGATTATTTTGATGTGAAAAAAATATACCGATAAAAATGACTTCGTCTGGCTATCAATTCTTTCATGTGCCTCCATTACTTCGTTTTTCAAAATTTCATTATCGGAGATACTTGGAATTTTCATTGAGCCGACTTCCTGAGACGTTCCGTTTGAGGTTGAAGCTTCAGCGTGGTTCGGGACAGGAATACCGGCAGCGAAAGAAATATACTTAATCCCCTGATTGAGGACTTTGAATGAGGTCTTGATTGACTCTGTGGCATCCATTCTGACACCTTTGATAGTGAAACTTCCAGGGTCATCCATTTTAACGGCAATATCGGCATTACCAAAGAACGTCTGTGCTTTTACCCGGTTATACCTTGCTTTACCCAATTTTCTCTTCCCATCCAGGTCGCTTTCAAGCTTTATATTGACATTCCTGTTGTATTTACGCCAATATTTTTCAGGAGCCCTGGTAATGAGGGAAGCCATAGGATCTCCTAAAATTGAGTTCCCGAAACTTGAAGATAATATACTTTTGTTTACCTCTGAAACTCCTTCTATTTCGAGTAAAGGGAATGAACTTACCGTCCTTAACAACATGTCAATAGCATCAAATAAATTTTTAAGGATCAAATCAGCCTGTAGCTCAGAAGACCTCAACAGATCCACGTTCAGAAATCTATTCCTATCCGCAGCGTCCCAATAGACTTTTAGAGCCTCCGAATATCGTTCGGACGCGTCCTTCGTCATTGAATCCAGTGTATACTTTATCTCAGCGATTAAACTGTCTTTCTCTTGAGACGGTATGCTGTTATTTTTTTGTATAAGTACCTCGTATCCCCATAATCCATCCTCATAATTCGAAATCAAATTAATTTTGTTGTAAACCCGTTCGACTGTCTTTGTGCCTTGATTAATTTTATAATCATGAGAATTCATAAATGCGTTTCTGTCGAACGTGTCAACCGTAATCTTCATTTTTGAATAGCAGGAAAAGCTTAAAAACAAGATGAGACTATAAAGCCAGATATATTTAGTATTAAAACTCATCGTAAAACCAATTTTCAGCGTCCTCAATATTTTGAAAACCAGTTTTTTTTCCTCTACTGGCTGCCAAATAATTCAAAAATGTAATCAGTAAGCTCCTTGTCTCTTCCGTATTTTCAACATTCAAACTGTTCATTATTTCATCACCAAACACAAACAGATCATTGACCTTTATTTCCTGTGAAACCTTTTCAGATAGTAACTTTTTATTTTCAGTTTCAACTTCTCTATTAGAAAGTCTTGCAATCAACTGGAGGGTTTCCTCATTGCTGGCAAAATTTCCAATTTGATCTGCGACTTCCTCCGAATTAGTGGAAAGTATAAACATCAAGGTCTTGTCCAGTGGGATTTCATTTCCACTTTGGTTGATTAAGAAGGTTTCTTTCTTCACTATTTTTGAAGAATCGGGACGCCCGATTTCCCCAAAAAAATAATCCACCGAGTTCTCATCGTACTTCCCGGACATGTAGCGGGAACTGGTCAAGAAGGCGTGCTGATTAATCTTTAGTCTGTAATAATTGTCATATTGTTTGATAAAATGCAGTTCTTTCGAGCTTTGACAAGAGAAAAATAAAACAAGACCCACTATACCTAACTTATTCATTATCAACAGAGAAAAATAGTTATAAAATATATTATGATTTCAAATTTACCACAATTGGCCCCCACTGTCAATACGGCAAATAGCGTATTTTACCCCTGACATTTGAGCGAAATACGACACAAGTTATGTTTACTTGAAAAACCAGAACCGGAACCTGTTCTTTTTGAAAAAAAGACTTCTTTATCCTGAGCTTCCCTGCCAGCCTGAAACAACATCTTAATGTTAGGCGCTTCATTAGACCAATTTAAACCCTACAAGGTAGGTCTCCACACCGTCCTAGCTATGGCCCCTCCTGCTGTTTATCTCAGCCTCCGGACATTTTAATTTCGATTTCAGATTTCCCCCCATTCTCGAACGATAGGCCGATGCTGGATTAGTCTGTTGAGGTACTAATTCAACCTTGTGGGATGGACGGTAAAAAAAGGAGAGAGTTTTGTAGTTCCGAATCCCGGAGATGATAATTTCTTGCTGCCTTTTATCAATTCGGCAGTGTGTTTGACAGAGATGTTAAAAACCATTGGTAAACACATCAACAATGTTTTTAATGAAGGTGAATTGGTGAAGGAAGTGGTTGTCGCAAAATTTGCGACAACCACTCAACACGGTGCTATCAAAGGAAAAACGCAAACTACAAAAACCGAACATTACAACCTGGATGTCATTATTTCAGTAGGCTACAAGGAAGCAACTGTTGCAAAAAAATGCAACAGTTCAAATAGAAGTTGAATTTAATAACTTAGATCTTATTTTGTCGGTAGGCTACCGGATAAACTTCAGACCAGGCACATAGTTCCGAATCCGGGCCACGCAGCGGCTCAAGGACTACCTCGTTCAGGGCTACGCCATCAATGAAAAAAGGCTGGCCCAAAAGCAACAGGAAGTTCAAACCCTTAAAGATGGCATTCGAATTCTTAGCAGGGCCATTGAGCAAAAAGCTGATGACCAAAACCCGGATTGGCTTCACCATTTTGCTAAGGGATTGGGATTGCTCGATGATTACGACCATGAAAACCTGGATAACAAAGGATTAACTAAGAGGAAGGCTAATTATCCTGGACTAGCTGATTACCAACGAGTAATTGTCTCTATGCGAGCCGAGTTTGAATCTGGTGTGTTTGGAAAAGAAAAAGACGGAAGCTTTGAAAGTGCTGTTTCACAGATCGGCAAAGGCTTTGGGGAAGAGGATTTCTACCCTACCCTTGAAGAAAAAGCTGCCACCCTCCTTTACCTGATTGTGAGAAACCATGGTTTCGTTGATGGCAACAAAAGGATTGCAGCGGCCTGCTTTCTTCTTTTTCTGCAGCATAATGAGCTGCTTCATAACAGCGAAAGCATCCCGATCATCAGCAATGATGCCCTGGCAAGCTTAACTTTATTTATTGCTTCAAGTAAGCCGGGGAGCCTGTCCCGGCGAAGGTCGGGAAAATGGATACCGTAAAGTAATTGGTGATCAGTGTGCTTAATCGAAATAGAGAATAACATTTCAACAAATTTTATTATCTTAAAGCTGAATTAGTTTGGACACATTTGCTATAAGACCAATTCCCGACAAAAACTTATAATCTATCATGAAAAAAACCACGTCCTTAGTCATTTTTGTCGCATTGCTTGGCTTTTTTAATCATGCTTTTGCCATTAAACCGGACCGGGAATATTTCATGACACCTGATTCCGTGGGCTGGAATTACCAGCAGTGGGAAATTAAGACCGAGGATGGTTTTAAGCTGAATTCCTGGATTTACGAGGCAAAACCTGAAAGAAACAAAGACACTGTCATCATTCTGGCCTATCCTGATGCCGGGAATATGTCTTATTTTGTTTACTATTCAGCAATAGTTGCGAACGCTGGCTACACGGTGGTCACCTTTGATTATAGAGGATTCGGAGAAAGTGATGATTTTGAAATTCAACAAGATTATT
>CAZHZP010000077.1:0-9856 GCA_964537165.1 uncultured Roseivirgaceae bacterium
CTCTGTGGCACCATTCCTGACTTTGATCCGGCTCACCAATAAATCCTGAGGGTGATTTTTTCAATAGGCCATCAGGTGCTGCTTATGATTTATAAATTGTTTATTAAATGCCCAATTACCAAATTGGATGTATTTACCGGGTTGAAATTTCCCAGACATGCCGATCTTAGGGGGCTCAAAAATATGAAAACAGCATGCCCCCATTGTAACAAAACCCATACATGGAACGGTAATAGGGCATTTTTTGAGGACGAGCCCTGAGGCCGTCCTTTTTGAATATATATCTTCCCTAATTGTTTTCCGGACCCCAGTCAAGAAACTTTTTTCTCCCGTTCCTTATCCACCCATTTTTTCACATATTGCGGCATGAGAACATTCGTCCACCTTATCTTACTACAGTTGCTGGTTTCTGCTTTTGGTTGTAGCCAGTCTACCTCCTCTTCATCTGATCTCCCGCGGATTGCCATTGCGGGTCTGGCCATTGAGTCCAGTACCTTTTCTCCCGCAGTGACTCAGGAGGAAGCTTTTCATGCCCGGGTTGGGGATGAGGTATTTACCTACTACCCTTTCTTATCGGAAGACGCGCCTAACCGGGCTCGGGCCGAATGGTTTCCCACATTAAGGGGACATGCCCTGCCGGGAGGAATTGTCAGCCGCGAGGCATACGAATCCCTGGTAAACAAAACCCTGGACATGTTGAAGGAAAACCTTCCCTACGACGGCTTGTTTTTTGACATCCATGGCGCCATGAGCGTAGTTGGATTGGATGACCCCGAAGGGGATTTTATCGTTCGGGTGAGAGAGGTGGTAGGTGAGGAGACCGTTATTTCCACCTCAATGGATTTGCATGGCAATGTTTCCTGGCGCTTGGCCCAGCATACCGATCTGATCACCTGCTACCGGATGGCGCCGCACGAAGATGCTATAGAGTCCAAGAAGAGGGCCGTAGATAACCTGCTGGAACGATTGGAAAGCGGTAAGGGCAAGCCCGCCTACAAAGCTTGGATCCCTGTGCCGATTTTGTTGCCGGGGGAAAAAACCAGTACCCGGGTGGATCCTGGAAAATCTCTTTATGCCAAAGTAGCCCCCGCAGCCGATCAGGCTGGCGTGGTGGATGCAGCCATCTGGGTCGGGTACGCCTGGGCCGATGAACCCCGCAACCATGCTGTTGTCATGGTAACCGGTGATGATAAGGAAAACGTCACCTCAGCTGCGGAATCTCTGGCGCAAAGTTTCTGGGATGTCCGGAATGAGTTTGAATTTATTGCGCCCACAGCTTCTCTCGCGGAAAGTTTGGACAAAGCCGTTGCCAGTGATAAGAAGCCTTTTATGGTCAGTGATATGGGGGATAATCCCACGGCCGGCGGGGCAGGAGATGTGACTTGGACCTTGAGACAAATTTTGGATCGCCCTGAGTTTAAATCAGAAAACGGTCCATCCCTTATTTACGCTTCTCTCCCGGGACCTGATTTGATAGAAAAAGCCGTCGAAGCGGGAGTAGGTGCTGAAATTAGCGCTTATGCCGGTGCGGAGGTGGACAGCAGGTTTAGTCCACCTATCCTTTTAGAGGGCACAGTACAAGCCATAGAACATGGCGACCAACATGCGGAGACCGAAGTGGTGGTAAAAGTCGGAAGTGTGTCAGTGATTGTCACCAAAAAACGCAAACCTTATCACAGAGAAGCAGATTTTACCCGCTTAGGACTTAACCCCAGGGATACGGATATTGTCGTGGTAAAAATAGGATATCTCGTGCCGGAACTTTATGATATGCGGGCGGATTGGATCATGGCGCTGACGCCAGGCGGGGTAGACCAGGACCTGGAGCGGCTCGAATTCAAAAGGATCAACAGGCCGATGTTCCCTTTTGATAAAGACATGGAGGAACCGGATCTCACCGCAAGGCTGGTTCCATTGTCCCACGAATAGCGGGAGGAAGAGGCTGCCTCATAAGTGGGGCAGCCTTTAATTTTCACGCACAGGAATGGGACTTCACTTCAGATATTTGAGTTTTACGACAGTTTTTATTTCAGATTCTCTCCGAAAAAAACAAGGGTTCTATTCCAAGCCAATGTGGCGGCTTCTTTGTCATACCTGGGAGTGGAATGGTTGTGAAAGCCATGGTTGGTGCCGGGATAAAAATGGGCAGCGTATTTCTTGTGGTGCTGCTTGAGGGCAGCCTCATAGGCTGGCCATCCTTCATTGACACGTTCGTCGTTTTCAGCAAAATGGATCAACAAGGGTGATTTGATATGAGGTACATCCGCCGCACTTGGCTGTCCACCGTAGAAAGGCACGGCCGCTTTTAGTTCAGGCACGCGGACCGCCATCATATTGGATATCCAGCCACCGAAACAGAAGCCAACTACCCCGACATTCCCCGAGCAATTTTGATGTTGACTGAGCCATTCGAAAGCAGCGATGAAATCCTGCAGCATTTCCTCCCGGTCTCTTTTTGCTTGGAGCGTCCGTCCTTCATCGTCAGAGCCGGGATAGCCGCCCAGGGGTGTCAACGCGTCGGGTGCGAAAGCGATAAAGCCATCAACGGCCGCTTGCTGGGCAACATCTTCTATGTAAGGGTTAAGACCGCGGTTTTCATGGACGACGATGACTCCGGGCAGCTTCCCTTTCTTATCCGCAGGGCGGGCTAATAGGCCCCGCATTTTACCCCCTCCTTTTGGGGAGTCATAGGTTTCATAGCTAGTGATCAGCCGGGGGTCATCCTGATGGAATCTTTTGGCTTCGGCATAATTAGGAAGGAGAAAAGACAAAATAGCTGCCACGGTCAATCCGCCGACAGCATAAGCCGAGAGCCGGTTTACAAACTCCCGTCGGTCAATTTTACTGTGAACATATTCATCATAGATGTCAAAAACATCCTGGCTTAAATCTTCTTTTTTGATGGGTTCCATTGCTGTATGTTTTGTGGTTGCCGATTGTACGGAGGGTTAAGTTAAATAAAAAAAAGGGTGGGATAATAACTTTAGTGGCTAACATCTTATCTTTTTGGCTGTAAATCCATAAATTGTCTGCAAATTCAGATCTTATGAACCTGCTTGAAAATATCAAAGAAGCTATCCGGTCGGTTAAGTCAAACCTGCTGAGAACCATTTTGACAGGTTTGATCATTGCCATAGGCATTACCTCCCTGGTGGCCATGCTGACAGCCATAGATGGGATGAAGGCCCAGATTGAGGAAAGTTTTTCCGGGTTTGGGGCCAATAATTTTGATGTCCGGTCCAAGCGGTCGTCGGGTACCCGGGTGACCACGGATGGCGTAGCGGAGAAAGTGTACCCCCACCTGTCTTACCGTGAGTCCAGAGCTTTCAAGGAAGAGTATGGCAGCAGGGGCATTTCGACGGTTTTTACCAGGGTGTCGGGATCTGCTGAGGTAAAGAGGGGCTCCAAGACAACCAATCCGAATGTCCGGATCACAGGAGGAGATGAAAATTATTTTTTGATCAAAGGGATCAAGATCGAACAGGGAAGGAGTTTTAGTAATGTCGAAAGCCAATATGGCAACAACGTTTGCGTCATCGGCACGGAGCTGGTGGATCTGCTTTTTGACCAAGGAGAGGATCCTTTAAACGAATACATTTCATTTTATGGCAACAGGTACAGTATCGTAGGCGTCCTTGAAAAGCAAGGCGCTGTCGGCGGGGATTCGGGGGCTGATAGAGAAATCATTATCCCCCTGGAGAATGCCCGGCGATTAGATAAAACCGGAAATTTCAGGTACACCATCACGGCCGCTAGTTCTGACCCGGCCAAGCTTCAATACGAAATGGGACAGGCCACGGGCATCATGAGAAATATCCGGCAGGACAGGATCGGTGAAGAGGATTCTTTCGAAGTGGTCAAATCCCAATCCCTAGGCGAGAGTCTGGAGGAGGTGGCTGGCTACCTGAGGATCGGTGGCTTTGGCATCGGTTTTATCACCCTATTGGGGGCGTCCATCGGCCTGATGAACATCATGATGGTGTCGGTAACCGAGCGAACCCGCGAAATAGGCGTGAGGAAAGCCTTAGGCGCCACGCCGCTCCGGATCCGGCAACAGTTTCTCATAGAGGCTGTCGTGATCTGCATATTGGGCGGGATATTAGGTGTCTTAATGGGAATCGGGATAGGGAATATTGTGGCCAACTTTGTGGGACCCGGAGGTTTTTTGATTCCTTGGCTGTGGATTTTATTAGCCTTTGCTATCTGTATTAGTGTGGGGTTGGTTTCCGGTGTTGTGCCTGCTTACAAAGCTAGTAGGCTGGACCCTATCGAATCCCTGCGATACGAATAGGCCTAATGCGCCTACCTGCCCTCCTTTTTAGTGAAAAAATTTATTCCAATAACTTAACAAACTGATTTACCGAATGAAAATTTTATTCCAACTCGTGTTTCTATTGGGCTTGTCGCATATGGCGTTTGGGCAATCCTGGTCTACCGTTGAAACAAAAAATACCTGTACGGAAAGGCATGAATGTTCAGGTGCCGCAGTCGACGGCAAATTATACTTAATCGGAGGAAGAGGGACGAAAGCTGTGGAGGAATTTGATCCTGCCACGAATGAATGGAGAACCATGTCCATGCCGCCGATGGAAATGCACCATTTTCAGGCGGTGCCGTATAAAGGAAAGATTTACATCATAGGTGCCTTAAGCGGCCCTTACCCTCACGAAGTGCCGATCAGCCATGTTTACATTTTTGACCCCAAAACTGATACCTGGGAAAAGGGACATGAAATTCCTGAGGAAAGGAGAAGGGGTGCCGCCGGACTGGTGGTGAAAGACGATAAGTTCTATCTTGTCGCGGGGATAAAGGATGGCCACTGGGCGGATAACAGAGACTATTTTGACGAGTACGACCCGGCAACGGGAGAGTGGAAAACCTTGCCGGATCTTCCACGGGTAAGGGACCACTTCCAGGCAGTGGTATTAGACGGTAAAATCTATGCCGTTGGCGGGAGAAAGTCTTTTGCGAAGGAAGGACACGGCTTTGAGCTGACGTACGCCGAAGTAGATGTCTATGATTTTAAGGCTAACAAATGGGAAACTCTGCCCGCCCAACATAACCTGCCTACGGAAAGGGCTGGGAGTTCTACGTTGGTCTACGACGGGGGCTTTGTGGTGATTGGAGGGGAAAGTGCCAGCCAGGAAGCTGCACACAACGAGGTGGAATACTTCAAACCGGGTCAGGGCTGGAAGCTTCTCAATAGACTGCAACAAGGTCGGCACGGTTTTCCGCTTGTGGAAATAAACGGGGAACTTTATGTGGTGGCTGGTAGTGGCAACCGGGGTGGCGGCCCTGAGCTGACCAGCGTAGAGGTGATGAAATAACAGATGATCAGGGCCGGTTTCCTTCTAATAGTTCCCTGTTTGTTGTTGCTTTTATCCTGCAATGCCTCCAAATCCAGTCTCACGGGGGATGCTGCAAGTGATCAGACACAGACTATAGGTAGTATCTTTGTCGTGGAGGAGGCACCGGAGTGGACAGCTTTATTTAGACGGAGTTCAGGCTGGTTTGGTGGGGATGGTATATTCGCCATCCCCCTCAATGGAAAGGAGAACGGTTTATCTTCCAATTCAAAAAATCTGGTGATTTTTAGCGATACGATGCTGGGGGAGATTGAAGGAGATTCTTTAAAACCCGGTTTTTCCATGGTTAACAACAGCCTCGCATATTTGCAAGGTAGTCGCCCCACAGCCGACAACATTGAATTTTGCTGGGCAAAAGACCCGGAATCCAGACCCCAGTCGCTTTTTGTACCCAGGAGCCCCTCCGCTCAAGAAGGAGATTATTATTGGTTAGGAGATGGGTTTCTCAATGTTGACCTGGACAGTACCCTCTATATTTTTGCCTACAGGATGAGGAATCTCGACAATGGGGAGGAATGGTCATTTAAAGAAATGGGCACTGATCTCATCGCCCTGTCGCTCAGGGATAGTGTTCCCTTTGTCCATCAAAGACAGATCGAAACACCTTTGCGGTTTGAAGATGGCGGCTTTGGTGCCGGCATATTTGTGAACACAGAGCAGGCAGGTGCACCCGACCCCGATGGTTTTATATATGTTTACGGGGTTAGGGGGATGGAGAAGCACCTGATGGTCGCCCGGGTGTTGCCCAAAGATTTTGAAAACTTCGGAGCCTGGAGATTCTGGGATGGGAAAGAATGGAGTCCAAAGATGGAAGAAGTAACCATGGTCACCCGGGGCGTATCCAATGAACTGAGTCTTTCCGTGCTTCCCGATGGCCGCTATGCCCTGGTTTTCACGTTAAACGGACTCAGCCCTGTCGTGGGAATGAGAATAGGCGATAGCCCATATGGCCCCTTCGGCGAGGTTATTGAACTTTATGAAGCTGCGGAAATGCAGCAAAAGAACTACATCACCTATAATGCTAAAGCCCATCCCAGTTTATCCGCTCCGGGGGAGCTGCTGATCAGTTACAATGTCAACGCTTTTAGTTTTTTCGAAGAAATCAAAGCCAACCCCTATCTCTATCGCCCCCGGTTTATCAAGCTCCGGTTTCCCCAGTGATTTAAAAGTTGAAACCAAAGCTCAGATTGATCTTTGTGCCGGGGTGGATGCTTTCAAACAGCCGATCTTCGGCTCCGAAAGATCTAAAGACCGATTCCCTCTTATCCCCTAACAGATTGCTGATGCCGAGCCCCAGACGAATATTTTCCCTTTTACCTATTGTTTTGCTGGCGTTGAAGTTCAAACTGTTAAAGGGAACGGTTAATACGTCCGGCTTATCCGCAATGCCCACGTACCGCAAGGTCTCCCCCTGAGTATTGTAATAAAGTGCAGCTTCCAATCCGTTGGTTTGTCCGTTATAGGATAGCCCGGTATTGATGATATAGGGGGCTTGTCCAGCCATCTTTCGCGTGTTGGGGGTGGTTTCCCCAACTCTTTCATTTCTTTCCCTGGAAGCAAATTCTGTGGGGGTCATGGCGATCTCCGAATTGGTAAAGGTCAGGTTGCCGTTGATAGAGAAGTTTGCCAGGAGAGGAGAGAGGGTGTTTAGGTTTTGCCGTATCTCTAGCTCAACCCCCATCACCTTACCATTGCCGACATTTCTCGCCTGAAAGTTATTTGGCGCCTGCACATATTGTACTACTTCTATAGGGTTGTCGAAGGTTTTATAGAAGCCGCTAAGTGCGATCGTTTGTCCCCGCTCTTGAAACAATTCCCATCTCAGGTCCACGTTATTGATCCGGGTAGCTCTTAGATTACCGTCCCAAATCACTTCTCCTTCGGAGTTGACATCCTGAAAGAAGCCACCAATGAAGGACCGGCCTGTCAGCGGATCCAGGATTTCGGCAAAGGAAGCCTCTTTAAATGAAGGCCTTGCTATGGTTTTTGAAAAAGAGAGACGGACGTTCTGGTTGTTATTTAAGGCATAGATCAGATTGATCGAGGGGAAAAAGTCTAAATCGTTCAGTACTTTTTCGTCCTTTAGAACCAGTCCTTGCTGGTTTCTGCCGGTATATAGCTGGTCATATTTTTCCGCCCTGATGCCCACGATGGCTTTCAGGTTTTGTGCCGGACTGAACTCATTGGATACATACACGGCAGCATTGCTCGAAATGGCGTCGTACTGGTTGGGATTGTTGGGTAAAAACAACGCTTCGTACCGGGTTCCTTGCGTCCCTCCGCTGTTGGTAGGCCATAAGTTTTCCGTCTGGAATAACTGGTTAGGATCTCCGTTGACCGGGACGCCCTGTGGGATGATCTGAAAATTTCTTATTTCATAATCTCTGAGTTTATAGGTGTACCCCCCGCCTACCCGGAGCTTGGCAAGGTTGCCGAATAAGACATAATCCCTGATGGCGCCGACATGGCCAGCTAGATTTTTTTCATTTAAAAATCTCCATATCCTCTCGGGATAACCGGACTCAGAGCCTATGCTGTAGTTGCCGCCATCGGTCCTGATGCGGGTGTACCGGATATCCGGATCCGCAATGCGTGACCAGGTGGGGGAGACTCTCCATTCTACCTCCCAGTTCCCGCCGGCGTTGTAATGCGTGCCGCCGAGCAAGAGGTTGGTCATGGAGCGTTCACTGTATTCTAGGTTGTGTTGATTGGCAGTAAAATTGGCTCCCAGGTCAGAGTTTTCATAAGCGAAAATCCCGGCCTTGGAACTGCCATTTTGGGAATGGAAGAGATTTAATTTGTACTTGGAGCGGTTTCTTTTTAAGGCAATTCCTGCTAAACCACTAAGCGAAACATTATTGACACCGAAGTCTCCTTGTTGATACTCCCTGATTTCCAGGGCGGTTTTGTTAGGGCTTCCTTTACCGTAGCGTGCATACTGCGCTCCTTCGTAGTATTCTGTTTCGTTTTTATAAGTCAGGGAAAAATTATATCCCCAAACATTGTTGCCGGCCGACACCTGATTACCCAAGTTGAATCCCAGTCCGAAATCCATGGTGCTCCCCGTTCTCATTGCTGCCAGCGTGGGATTGAAATTGTTCAGGATCCCTCTAAAAGCTTGACCGGCTTCGCTATTAGGCCTTCCCACCACGCCGGGATATTGTGGAACATCCGGGGTTTTCCCTGTCGGAATGGCCCTTGTACCATCATCAAAGCCTAAAAAATCCAGTTTTCCGCCTTGATAAGAAAGATAATTGCTGTTGAAGTGCATTTGGGGATGGTAGCCAGCGCTGACGGACAGTCCCATGGTCTTTTGATCGGGAAAATCTTTCGTGGCAATGTCCACGATCCCGCCGGTAAAATCAGCGGGAAGATCAGCTGTGAAGGACTTGACCACCATGATGTTGTCTAAAAGGCTGGTGGGGAACATGTCCATCTGTATGGTGTTCCGATCCGGATCCAAACCGGGGATTTCCATGCCGTTGAGGGTGGATTTGGTGTACCTGTCGCCCAATCCGCGGACGTACACGTATTTGCCGTCTTCAACAGAGACACCGGGTACCCTTTTAATCGCAGAAGCTGCATCCGAGTCGCCGATTTTCCTGAAGTTGGCGGAGGAGATGCCGTCCAACATGTTGACAGATTTCCTTTTTACGGTCAATAAGGCTTCTTCGGTGGTGTTCAGCATTGCTGCCGTGATGGTCACCTCGCCCAGTTCCCCCATCTCTTCCTTAATCCTGATGTCCTCCAGTACGGTGACTTCGTCGTCGTCAACCCGGATGTCCTGGATGATGACCTTGGCGTAGCCTACATAGGACAGTTGCAGGCTGTATTGCCCCGGCTGTATTTTTATTTCGAATTTCCCGTCAAAATCCGAAACAGCACCCATGCCGCTTTCCTCGATCAGGGCAGCCACTCCTAAGAGAGGTTCTCCGGAGGTTAGGTCGATTACCGTTCCCCGGATAATGCCTTCTTGGGCAAGCGATATCATAGAGAAAGACAGTAGGAAAAATAGGGTGAGGAAACTTTTGTGGTTCATCAGCTTCGAACCGGAGTTAGAATAAGCCATGGGAGGATGATTTTTCTGCAAAGCTGGGAGGATTATGCTTAATGTTTGGAAACTGGATATTAAATGAATATTAAAAAATTGTTAAGCAGCAGATCATCGAAGGATACTGGATTGGCAATGGTGGATAATGGATGGGACTAAACGATTCTTATTTACAAAGAAGGGTATGTTGGTCTTTAATGCTCAGGTTGAGGTCTTATTTTGGGAATATTTTTGGGGTATGGATTTCATATACGATATTAAATGAGCTAAATTCAAGTCGCTTAATATCCATTGATCCAATCCGATTGTCTGTATAAAACCAACTTCTAAAAATGAAAAACCGGCGAACAATTCCCGCTAAAGAAATTTTACGACCTATTTTTAATAGTTCTTTATTTTTTAAGATGATGTTCCAAAATGCGGAATATACAGCCATTTT
>CAZHZP010000078.1:0-9820 GCA_964537165.1 uncultured Roseivirgaceae bacterium
GGCTCAGGTGACCGCTTACCAATCCAGCACCCGAACCCCAGTCCCTTTGAATGATGCCTGGAATACCCCGGCTTCTTCCGATATCCCGGTGAAGTTCCTTATGGGAGGAGATAAGGAAAAGCAGCTGGAACAGATCATTACCCAGAAGTGGCTCGCCTTATACCCCGACGGATGGGAAGCCTGGAGCGAAATCAGACGGACCAAATACCCCAAACATTACCCACGCCTTAATTCCGACAATCCTGATGTAGGAGTGGCGGATCAGATGTCAAGACTGGTTTTCGTACAGGGAGAATATGATAACAACAACGCAGCCGTCACGGAAGCCGAACAGTTCCCAGAGCTGGTCAGCCGAGGCGGTAATAAGAACAGCACCCGGCTATGGTGGGACGCCAAACCTTAGAATGATAAATATCACCTTCTAAAAATGCCGTGGCGGAAGTCAAATAAAAAAAAAAGGGGCTAAGTTGACATTTGTCAACTTAGCCCCTTTTTGTCTATCCTGGGATTTAGTATCCGGGGAACTGAGCTAAAACTTTGTTTCTATCGATCTCGCTTTGAGGTGCTGGATAGAAATAGAATTTTGTCTGCCAAGGTGCTCTGGTAAAGGCTACGATCCGCTGATGAAAGTTCGGATCTGACAGATGGTCTCCAGCCTCGATATTCATTCCATGGAGCGCGCCGCCTTGGTGGTATTCATCCGTATGAGCCACTTTCCATCGACGTACATCCCAATAGCGATGTCCTTCAAACATCAGCTCAATTTGTCTTTCGAGCCTGATCTCCCTTCGCATTTCCTCCTGGTCCGTACTTCCTTCATAGTCTGGTAAGCCTGCTCTGTTTCTTATTTGGTTGAGATAATTAAGAATATCAGGATGGCCTGGGGAATATTCGTTTAGCGCTTCGACGTAATTGAGGTAAATTTCACCCAACCTGATCATCATGGCTGGACGGGAAAAGCTTCTCCCATCTCTAAAATCCGAATTCGGGTGGATGTTCTTTCTGGCAGTATAGCCCGTTACGGGCCAGTCCCTCGGCGCATCTCTTTTGCCGGAATTCCCTGAGAAGAAATATTCCACCACCTCCTGGCCCGGAACAGGGACAACAGGCACATAAGAACCGTTAAAGGTTACATTAACATAGAATCTCGGTTCTCTTCCCACATACATGTTGAACGTTCCCGAAGTATAGTACTCCGTGGTTTGGTCAATGAAGCCCGATTCTGAATACCCGCTATTGGCATCTGAAATTTCTCGACCATCTGCCATCCTAAAGGCATCTACCATCTCTTGAGTAACCGCTATACCGTTCCATGCGGCACCATTGGAATTTCGTGGCGCACTGTGTCTCTCCCAGTTCCAAAATATATTGGATGATGGACGCAACCAGATTCCTTCTGTTTCCCAACCGTCAAACATGAGATTTCGGGCAGATAGAAACCCTGCTCGGAAGGGGTCTTCATGATCTACTTTAAACAACTGCCATAGGTTGAGGTCAATCACTTCCTTAGCCGCATCTGCCGCTGCCTTCCATCTCTCTGGATCATAGTTGGGATTGAATAGAACTTGCCCATCAGGGTTGGTAAAGCCGCTTAGTTCGGTGTTGCCATTAAATAAAGGGCTGGCATGATACAGCAACACTTGTGACTTTACGGCCTTGATGATCGGCTTGGTAATCCTCCCGGTTTGGATGACGTCCATCTCCGACGGATTGTTGGGGTTCACGTGTCGCTCAGGTACATCTTGCATGGCCCGGTCCATCTCCGAAAGGACATAAGCTACACAGTCGTCCCAAGGGCTTCTTGGAATTTGAAAATCAGCATCGGTCGACATACTCTCTTCCCCCATCAGGACCACCGGACCGTACTGTTTCATCAATAACCAATAATAATATGCCCGAAGAAATCTAGCTTCCCCCTTGTACTGTTGAATCAGGCGTTCTCCGTTGGGTTGGCGGAGGATCTCTTGGTTTTGGTCGATGTTTTCCAGAAAGACGGACGCTTGCCGTATGGTTTGGTAGTAGCTGTTCCAATGATTGGGGCTGGCGTTGTCGGGAGTGATGGCCCCGGAATTGATTCCGGGCTGTACCCACGCGTAGTAGGCTTCATCACTCTGGCCGGTCCAGGGAACGCCGTAAGGCTGATCCCACATGTCGGGGATTGGGCTGTAGATCCTCGCCAGCCAGCGCTCTGTCATATCCTTATTGGTAAATACATCTTCAAGTGAGGTGATATTGTCCGGCACGGTATCCAAGAAGTCACCGTTGCAGGATGCGGTAAACACCATCCCGGCAATTATCAGCCGATTAACTATATTTCTTATTTTCATGGTTATTCTATATTATTGGAAGCTTGCTCTTAATCCTAAATTGAATGCGGTCGTATTGGGATAGGAAGTACCTCTGCCATCTCCCAACTCAGGATCCCATATTTTCCAAGGGGAAAAAGTCAGCAGATTCGTTCCGGTTAGATAAACTCTCATATTCTTCATCCCAAATTTCTCCAGAGATTCTATTTTGAAATTATAGGCCACTTCTGCGTTTTTCAGCCTGAGGTAATCCGATCGGTACAACCACCAAGTGCTGCCGTAGTAGTTGGTCGTTACATCCTGGCGTGTAGATAACCTTGGATAGAAGGCATTTTGATCAGGATTGTCCGGCGTCCATCTGTCCATGGCTTTGGTGTAGAGATTGCCGATGGTGGGGCCTTCAAAGAAGGGTTGTGTAGCATGCCCTCCCGAATACATAAAGTCAGACATGCCTGCGCCCTGGAAGAACAGCACCAGTTCAAACCTTTTGATACCGATGCCAAGATTAAGCCCATATAAGATCTGGGGTATGGATCCATATCCAATCGCTCGCTGGTCAAAGCTATTGATGAGGCCATCGCCATTTAGATCTTCATACTTGATATCCCCAGGTCTGACATCCCCTGCCTGGGTCGCTGAATTTTGAATTTCTTCTTCGCTTTCAAACAGGCCCGAAGCCACATATCCAAAACGCTGGTCTATGCGATGGCCCACCCTATCCAACCAGGGATACTGCCAAGGGGGCAAAGCATCGTAGATGTTCTTGTTTTGGTTATAGTTGAAGGTTCCTCTAAACGAAATAAAATCAAGAAGCGCACTGGAAGGGAAATATTTGTTATAATTAAGGGTAAGGTCGATCCCTTTGTTTTCGGTAATTCCTATGTTTCCATAGGGAATGTTGCTGTCGGTAAAACCGGAAGCATAGGGGATATCCCTTTGCCGTAACAGAATCCCACTCCTCCTTTCATGGAACAGTTCCACGATCAGGGAAAGGTCATCATTAAACGCACCGATTTCAATACCGAGGTTTTGGCGTTTGCCAGTTTCCCAGGTCACATCCGATCCTACCTGGCCTTCCTGTAATCCATCCCAATGCCGGGTATTCCCGGGAACGCCGAACGTATAGCCCCCGCCATTGTCGATCCTTGTCTGGAAAAGGAACCTCGAGCCGGTATCACTGTTGCCCGTCAATCCATAGGTGTACCTGAATTTAAGCAGGGAAATGGCATTTTTCAAAGGCTCAAAGAAGGCCTCGTTGGAAGCCATCCATCCTACACCAAAGGAGGGGAAGAACCCAAACCGCTTCTTGGGAGAGAAGTTCTCAGAACCGGAATAACCAAAGTTAGCTTCAGCAAAATACCGCTGTTCGTATCCGTAAGTCGCCCTACCGGAAAGTCCCCTGTGCCTAAAAGGAATCGAACTGATGAGGTCCCCAGCATCTGCGTTTACATAATCCGATTGATAATACAACATCATACCGGACACCTCATGCGGACCGAAATTGCGGTTGTAATTGACAGCCGTCTCCGTATAGAACTTGCGGTTGCCCCCGCGGCTAATATTGAAACCCAGTACATCGGAGCCCGGATCCACCACCTGCGTGATCAGCTCACCGTTTTCATCCCTTCCGGTGGCAAAATAGGTCTGCACATTCCTGGTCCTTCGCAGGTTGTTCCAATTGTAGGAGTCAAAAGAGAACATGGAAGTAGCTTTCAAACCGGGCGTGATAAAATCTAAATCCTGACGTACCCTGATGTTCGACCTCACGGTACTTCTGTATTCGGTGGCATACCCCGACTGGGTCAGGTCCTTATAAGGGCTATAATGCCCGCCGCCGGGCACCTTTGGGAACTGGCCATTAGAATATTGGGGAGGAATAATATGGGGGGGAGACATTGTCGCCAAGTTAAAGAGGTCACCCGTGCCTATTCCTGGATAGTTCCCGTTGATGATAAAGCCACTAATCCCCAGCTCTACCTTGGTGGTATTCGTCACGTTCACATCCACATTGGTGAGAAAGTTAAACCGGTCGAGGTTTAGAGAAGAGTTGTAGGATTGGATATCGTCGGTCTTAAGCATGCCCGTTTCCGAAAAATATCCTGCGGAGATATAATAATTGGCAAATTCTGATCCGCCTCTCACATTCAGGTTGGCGCTTCTATTAGAACCGTATTTGTTAAAAATCTCATCAAACCAATTGACATTGGGGTGAAGATCCGGATCCTCCCCGGTAATGTGCTTTTGGATCTGTTCTTCTGAATACTGAGGTGTCCGTCCTCTCATTTCCAGACCCTCGTTGTAAAGCCGCATAAAATCAGGAGCATCTACGAAGTCCGGCAATTGGCTAAACCGGGTCACCGCCTGGTTGAGTTCCACGGTGATTTGCGGCTTCCCTGCCTGACCTGCTTTCGTGTTGATGATGATCACGCCGTTCGCTCCCCTGGCGCCGTACACTGCGGTAGCCGAGGCATCTTTGAGGACGGTAAAGCTTTCGACATCCTCAGGGTTGATGTCGTTGATTGAGCGATCGGGTACACCGTCCACAATCATCAATGGGCCTCTGGGGCTGGAGCCAAAGGTAGAGATCCCCCGGATAAATATCTGTGAGCCGTCATAACCGGGCTCACCGCTTCTCTGCACCGAAACGATCCCGGCGAGACGGCCACCCAAAGCATTGGTAAGGCTTCTGCTAGGCAACTTTAGTTCCTGTGGCCTGATCGTGGACTGGGAGCCTACCAAGCTCACCTTTTTCTGTTCGCCGAATCCCACGACCACTACCTCTTCCAGGGCTTCGGAGTCCTCCTGAAGTACGATTTCGTAGGCATTGGCTGTTCCGATGGTGACTTCCAGAGAGGTATAGCCGACAAATGATACCAGAATCCTGGGATTGGTGGTGATCAGGTTAAGGGCGAATTGCCCGTCTATATTGGTGGCTACACCGTTGGTAGTTCCTATTTCGATAATATTGGCACCGGGGATCGTGACGCCTTTTTCATCCATGACTACCCCGGTGATGGTCCGGTCTTCTTTAATTTCTACCACTTCCGGTGTGTTCGGAACGTTTCTTACGACATGGATGGTGTTGTTGACCTGCTTGAAGCGTAGACCATATCGTGTGCTCAGATCGATTAAGGTCTCTTCCAGGGAGGCGTTATTTGCAGAAACGCTAACTGGTAAATTTTCCAAGCGGTCGTTGTAGGCAAAGAAGAAGCCTGTCTCCGACTCCAATTCTTTGGCCACATTTTTAAACGGTTTTTCGCTGACTTGTAGGTTCAGTCGGTTTTTGGACATATCCATGGTAAAGCCAAGGGGTTCATAAGCATATTGCTCTGCCAGGGCAACCGTTGAATAAATCATCAGCCAAACCAAAGCCAGCACCGTACTGGTCCTGACTTTTACGGGTAAACTGTTTCTCATCATCTGTTAAGTTTTAAGGGTTTCATTGTTGAATTTTTACGGGTTGGTATCAATATATTTCGACCTGGTCCCCCTGGATGCGAAAGTGGAACCCCTCGCTGAAGGACATGCCGGTAAGGACATTTTTAAGACTTTCATTATCGAATCTGCCGGTGAACCGCCCGGTGAATGTCTGGCTTGGCCGGATAGTGATGTCTACACCATACCATCTTTCTAAAGTGCCGAACACTTCCGGAAAATCAGTGTTTTTGAAGCGGATAATTCCTTCTTTCCAGCCCACTACCTGTTCTGGATCAAAGATTTCCTTGACCATTTCTTTTTTGTCTTTGGAGTAAGAAATCATTTCTAAGGGATATAGCACCTCATGGAGACCATCCCCACTGGAAATCGACACCTCACCGCTCACCAACGCCACCGTTTGTACAGATTCGTTAGGATAGGCCTTTAGGTCGAAGGAGGTTCCCAAGACGTTGATCTGTAATTCATCCGTCGTCACCACGAAGGGGGCACTGGGGTTTTTTTCAACTTCAAAAAAAGCCTGCCCTTCGAGCCTGACCTCACGCAGGCTGTCCGTAAACGTTGTAGGAAAGGTGATCGAGCTGCTCGCATTCAGTCTGACCAGGGAACCATCGGGCAATTTAAAAGTCAGTTTGGCACCCTTCTCCGTGCTTTTGGAAACCCACTCTTGTTTAGGAGCCACTATAGGCTCGGTGGCTGGAGTCAGCAAATACATCAACCCGGCCGTCAAACCAATAATAAAGAACAGCACGGCGGCAGCCGAAAAGGCCCTGATGGGACGGCTCCTCTTACGGCTGGTCTCTTTCGTATCTCCACTTTGATTGCGTAGCAGGATATTGTTCAATAGCTGTTCGCTGACAGCTTCATCCATCTGGTATTCGACAGGCTTAAAAGATCGTAAGATTTCTTTAGCCCTCTTTAGCAGAATCGTTTTATCCGGGTTTTTCTCCACCCAATGTTTCCAGAACCGGTCAGATTCTTCATTGGGATGCATAGCCCACTGGATAAAATATTCATTCAATAAAAAATCTTCTTCCTTCTCTGGATTAAACGGCATCGCTGTAGTCAATAGGTCGGCTTTCTATTAAAGAGACAGACGGCTACCTAACAACCACTAAAAAGAGAAAAAATCTTTTTTGGGGCCCAATTCTTCTGCAAGTCGGTTCAACCCTCTGTACAACATGGTGCGGACTGTCTTTGCATTGGCCAGTCCCATCATTTCCGCGATTTCCGCATAATCCATGTTTTCAAAAAACCGCATGGTGATGATCTCTCTTTGCCTTGCCGGAAGTTGGTTGCAGGAATCTTTAAGCAGTTCCTTTTGGGCTTCTGTGAGATAGCCATCCACTACGAAGAAGTCCGGGTCGACCATGATCTGAAACCCCCTTTCTTCACAATAACGGTCGCCCACATATTTCTCTTCTTTTTTTAAAGATCTTAGCAAGATTCTCCTAAAGCTGGCAAACAGATAAAACTTCACCGACTGGGCCACACCGAGCTTGCTTTTGTTGTCCACTAATTTGAAAAAAACATCCTGGATGGCATCCTGAACCAAAGTGTTGTCAGCGGTAAACTGCCGCCCGTAGTTAAAAAGCTTAGGGGCATATTTCCTGTAAATGTGGGCTAAGGCCACATCATCTCCTTTCAAAAACTCAATCCACCATTGCGTTTCAGGGACTGGTCCATCCTGTACCGGTGTACGGTCACCAATGGGCTCGTCTTTCTTAGAAACCTTCATTTTCCTCTGGGTTTATTGCTTGACTATAATAAGCACTCCAAAGTAAGAAATATAAATGGCCAAAAAAAGCGTTCGCAAAAGCGCTCTGAATAAAAAAAAATGGGAGGCAGATAACTCAGGATACAATTTACAGGGATAACCGTGTATTTTATGTTGGCGTACGCCAAAATGCTGTTAACTTTAAGCATGAATTTTACCAATAGCCTGATTGATCCCGATGAGCTTCCTGCTATCGAAACGGTGGTTTTTTCTCCCTTGGAAAAGGATTACCTTACCGTGGAAAGGATTTCCATGGCGATCGGCATGGGGATCCTCCTGGTCATTGGATTGGCTTTCTTTTTGAGCATTGACCAAATACAAGATCCGGTCAAAATCTCCCTTGCAACAGTCGCTTATGCCCTTTTTGTCACCATCAACGTGGTCGCTGTACACATCAACTACAAATACAGCGGCTATGCGCTCAGGCAAAAAGACATGCTGTACCGCAACGGATGGCTACAGAGAAAAACCAGGATCGTGCTGATCAACCGCATACAACATGTCAGTGTACAGTCAGGGCCGTTGGAAAGAAGGTTTGGATTGGCTTCGGTGTCAGTTTATACTGCCGGTTCAGCGGCCGCGGATTTTACCATTAAAGGCATTAAGGAAGAAACCGCAAAAAAAATCAAAGCCTGGGTCAGTACCGAAACCAATGAAGATGGAGAGCATTAACCCGGCGAATCACTGGCAGGTACCGCAGAGGCAGTCCCCGGCCGCCATCTTCATCATGATATGGAGCACCGCTGTCAACCTTCTTAAGGGATTTTGGCCGGTCCTGGCGATCTATTTTTTCCGGGGGGAAAAGGACGGTTCCCTCACCTTCCTGTCAGCCTTTATAGGCTTTGGTATCCTGAGTATCCTTGGAGCGGTGGTGGGCTACTGGTTCAAAAAATTCCATATCGCCAACGACACGTTGGTCATACAATCCGGCTGGCTCAAGAAAAAGACCCTGAGCATTCCAATCCATACGGTTCAAGCGGTACATCTGGAGCAAAACCTGTGGCAACAGGCTTTTGGCGTGGCCAAGGTTTCCTTTGACAGTGTCGGCAGCGACGACATTGAAGCCAAGCTGGATGCTTTAACCATGGCTAAGGCAGAACAACTCCGGCAATTGTTGATGGAGAAAAAAGCTTTGGATTCTCCCGATATGCACGAGGCCGTTCAGGAGAAGGCCCTTCCAGCTTATGCGCTTTCTTTTGGCGACTTGATGAAGCTCAGTTTAACCGCCAATCACCTGGAAGCATTTTTCATCCTAGCGGCGCTGTTGGTCAATGTCCTGGATGAGGTAAAGCAGATTTTCGGAGGGAATGACTATCTCGACACGTATGGAAGGAGCCTTCTGGGACAAACTGCCTTTGTACTGACTTTCCTGTTGGCAGTTGTTGTGGTGGTTTCCATGCTGTTCTCCATAGCCCGTACCATGATCAAGTTTTACGGGTTTCGGCTCAGGGATGCGGAGCGGCGATGGATTATTTCCTATGGCCTTTTTGACAAGACCAAGAAAATCGTCCCTCTAAACAAAATCCAGATCCTGCATTGGAAGGCCAACTGGCTGAGAAGGAAGATTGACTACTGGACCATCCAGGTTCAATCTGTGGGCCACAAAGAAAATAAAAAAACCAATATCCATGTGCCGGTTGTTTCTTTCGAAAGGGTGGTTCAGCTTGTGGCCGGGTATCAGCATTATGAAGGGTTTGACGATAAAGGAGGTCTAAAAATATCGCCTGCCTATTGGAAAAGAAGCGCCTTGCAAAGGGCTTTGATCATCACCTTGGTTCCTGCGGTTATTCTTTATATCTGGGTCGGATGGCAGGCACTGGCAGTACTGCTGCTCTATCCTATTTTGGTGTGGAATGATTTTCAGTGGTACCGCAACTTCCGTTGGCAAACCGGCGAAACCGGCATCCAAATGCGGTCGGGGGTGTTTGGACGAAAGTTTTCCCTCCTGAATTGGCAAAAGATCCAGCAGGTGCATCTCTATCAAAATCTGTATCAAAGAAACCGTCGCCTGGCCTCCATCGTCTTTGTCACCGCCGGCGGTAAATTGACCCTGCCCTATATCCCCTTGCCGACGGCCACCCGCCTCGTCGACCAGGTATTGTATGAGGTGGAGCGCAAAACGGAAAACTGGATGTAACGTCTTTAAAGTAGCAGGGGAAAACCTATACCTTGATCGCTTTGGGATCATAATGCACAAAGCAGTTGATCCAGATGGACCGGCTCACCCTGAAGATAATCGGTAAAAGTCCGATGACCACGCCGAATAAGATGCCTAGGATCATGGTCAGGGACATATCTTTTA
>CAZHZP010000079.1:0-9623 GCA_964537165.1 uncultured Roseivirgaceae bacterium
ACCAAAAAAACCAAAGCGGGGCATCAATAGAGTGGCGGTTCTTCTGCGCCCCGCTTCCCAAGTTAGGGAATAGCGGCCCCTCTAAATCCAACACCATCGTGTCGATGGCTTCTAAAAAAGTGGCGGTGTCCCCCTGAGTAAGCGTCAAGCCAGGAAGGGATACAAAGGTGTCCCTTCCCCACCATCCAAACCAGGGGAATCCTGCTATCACCCTGGTTTCTCCGCTTCTTCTGTAGATAAACTGTCCCGCTGAATTTTTCAGACAATTCTCAAAGTTGCTACGGGGAGTCCTCCTGCTGATCTCTTTGGCAAATGAGCGCTGCCGGGTCTCCGGTTGGGCCACTTCCAATCCCGCTGAAAAAATCACTGCCTCCCCTTTTTCGATATCGAATTCGAAATATCCGGGAACATATAAGTCCTCTTGATATTCATATCCCCTTTCCCGTTCCATGATGTACTCCACATTGTAATACCAGTCGGGGGCAGGTATAAATTCATTAGATTTAGAAATCTGTAGGGATAAGGGGGAATAGGTGTCGTATAGTTTGAACTGAACTCCCTTGTCGATCTTGATAAATTTCTTGTTGACATAGGTATTGGCTTTGGATAAGACGTGATGCCCTCTAAAAGCCAAAAAGGGACTCAGCCTCAGTTTGGTGGCGGAATGCGCCTCTAACAAAGTGTAACGGATCATCACCCGGTCCTTTTTGGTATCCAGGATGATCTCTTTTTGGAGTACCACCCCCCCTACCCGAAAGGTCAGCTTGGGAATGGGTTCGGTGTCAAAATCCTCCAGATATTTATGCCCCCGGGGATAATAATTGCCCGGATACTTAGCGATACCCAAATTAAAGCTTGCTCCATGTTGAATAACGGTTTCATGAACATTGGAAAGCATCACATGCAACTGAGAATCTATCTGGGGTTGTGGAGCCACTAGCAGGCCGTGGTATTTGCGGGTATTGCAGCCGATAATGGTAGTGCTTGTATAGCAGCCTGAACGGTTGGCCCTTATGATTTCCTTCTCCAGAGAATAATTAAGATTGATCAGCTGTGTTTTATCAAAATGTATGTAGCCCATTGAAATAAAAGTTTTCGAGTATCTCATAAAAATAAACTAATCCTACTGAAAGAAAAATTATAAAGGAAAATAAGAAGTTTAATTCTTTTCTTTTTTTGGAAAAAAAGAAAGACTTCCAAAGCATCTTGTGCCTCCACCGACCTGCACGTAAAAACAAAAAAGACCTGCCCTAAGGAGCAGATCTTTTCTATCATCAACAAAAAACATGTCAACAGTCTTGGCCGACCATCTCAGCATTGTTGAAATGGGACCGGTCTCGTTGCGGCAAGGAGGATTTGCCTTGGAGGAATAGATCCACCTGAACGGCACACTCCCTTCCTTCAGCTATGGCCCAAACCACAAGAGACTGGCCTCTTCTCATATCTCCCGCCAGGAAAACCCCCTTCTGGGTGCTTTGGTAGCTTTGGGATTTAGGCAAGGAATTTTCCAGTAAACCCACCCCAAAGGACGCCAGCAGTCCATTCTGTTTGGGACCGGTATACCCGATCGCCAGGAAGGCCAGGTCACAGGGCAAGACTCTCTCCGTCCCTTGAAGCTCGTAAAACTGCATCCTTCCATTTTCCTCCCTCCAATCGATATCCACTATCTTCAGACCCGTCACGTTCCCTTCGGCGTCACTGGTAAACTCTTTGGTCAGAACCGACCACTGGCGCTCCCCTCCTTCTTCATGCGAGGAAGAGGTCCTTAAGGTCATTGGCCATTCGGGCCATGGGTTGAGATAGGTCCTTTGCTGCGGCGGCTTGGGCAACAGCTCCAGCTGGACCACAGAAGCCGCACCATGCCGGTGGGAGGTTCCGATACAGTCACTACCCGTGTCACCCCCGCCAATCACCAAAACATGTTTGCCTTTAGCATAAATGGGGTTTTCTGGAAGCTCACCGGAGATGACCTGATTTTGTCGGCCAAGGAATTCCATGGCAAAGTGGACGCCTTTAGAATCCCTTCCCGGGATTTTCAAATCCCGGGGCTGCTGGGCTCCGGTAGACAAAACCACCGCATCAAACTGATGCAGCACCTCTTCCGCCTTGATACCGGAGCCTATCTCTGTACCGGTCATAAACTTAACACCCTCTTGTTCCATGACTTCGACCCGCCGGTCGATCACCCATTTTTCCAACTTGAAATCGGGGATGCCATATCGAAGCAACCCACCCACTTTATTGTCTTTCTCAAATAGCGTCACCTCGTGGCCTGCCTGATTAAGCTGGTCAGCAGCGGCCAGCCCGGCAGGACCGGAGCCTATTACCGCGACTTTTTTTCCGGTTCTTTGGATATTGCTCCTTGGTTTGACAAACCCCAATTTGTAGGCCTGTTCGGCAATTTCTTTTTCGATCAGTTCTATGGTGACGGGATCTTTATTGATCCCCAACACACAACTGGCCTCGCAGGGAGCCGGACAGATTCTTCCGGTAAACTCAGGAAAATTGTTGGTACTCCTCAGAATGTGGAAAGCTTCTTCCCACTCGTTGTTGTAGACTTTGTCATTAAATTCCGGAATGATATTCCCCAAGGGGCATCCATGGTGGCAAAACGGGACCCCACAGTCCATGCACCTTGCGGCCTGGCGGTTTAAAGCATCGGGCTTGATGGGCTGATAAATCTCTTTATAATCATTGATGCGATCCTGGGGAAATCGGCTGGCGGGCATTTCCCTTTTATATTTGATGAATCCTTCTTTCTCTCCCATTTTAAATCAATGTTTTCGTTTGCTCCAAAGCTCTCTTTCTTAAAACTTCTTTATATTCCACAGGGATGACTTTGACGAAGTGCTCCTTAGTAGAACCCCAGTTCTTAAGCATGGTCTCCGCTAGATGGCTTTTTGTCAAAGCAATATGCTTCTTAAGGGAATTTTTGATAATGATATAGTCATCTTCATTCAGGGGATCAATATCTACCATTTCTTTATTCACATTGCCAATGTTGTATTCAAGGATATAAGCTATACCTCCGCTCATGCCTGCGGCGAAGTTTCTTCCTATTTCCCCCAAGACGATGACCTGGCCCCCGGTCATATATTCACAACCGTGGTCTCCGATACCTTCTACTACCGCTTCCACTCCAGAGTTTCGGACGCAGAAACGTTCGCCGGCTTTTCCGTTGATAAAAGCCTGACCAGAAGTAGCGCCATAGAAGGCCACATTACCTATAATGATATTATCTTCTGCTGCGAAATTGGCATTCCTGCTGGGGTAAATCACCAATTTCCCTCCTGATAAACCTTTTCCAAAGTAGTCATTGGCCTCACCTTCCAACTCGAAGGCGATCCCCCTGGCGAGAAAGCCTCCAAAGGTCTGTCCCGCCGAACCGTGAAACTTGTAGCGGATCGTGTCATCCGGCAATCCCGCGCTTCCAAAAACCTTCGACACCTCGTTGGACAACATGGCGCCAACCGTCCTGTCGGTGTTTCTGATTTCGAACTCTCCACTTACCTTGCTTACCTGCTCCAGAGCCGCATGGGCTGCTTTGATCAGCTTCCTGTCCAGCACCTTTTTGAGCTTGAACTCTTGGTCTATCTGCTTGTGGATCCCGACATGGTCAGGCGCTACGACCTTGTGGAATATGGGACTTAAATCCAGCTTATCCCATTTCCAATGATTGAGGTGGCCGGTTGATTTCAGTACGTTGCTTTGTCCCACCATTTCATTGACGGTGCGGAAACCTAGAGAAGCCATGATTTCCCTTAGATCCTGCGCCAGGAACCTGAAGTAGTTGACCACATGGTCGGGATCACCGGTAAACAATTTCCTCAATTCTGGATCCTGTGTCGCCACACCTACAGGACAGGTGTTCAGATGGCATTTCCTCATCATGATGCATCCTTCTACGACCAAGGCGCCGGTGGAAATCCCCCATTCTTCCGCCCCTAACAGAGCAGCAATGGCTAAGTCCCTGCCAGTCCGCAATTGCCCGTCGGTCTGTAAGGTCACCCGGTTTCTTAAATTGTTTTTTACCAAGGTCTGATGCGCCTCGGATAGCCCGAGCTCCCAGGGCAGCCCTGCATGCCGGATAGAACTTAGGGGCGAAGCACCGGTTCCTCCGTCCGCTCCTGAAATCAGGATCACATCCGACTGGGCTTTGGCCACCCCGGCAGCCACGGTGCCCACTCCGGCCTGGGACACCAGTTTGACATTGATTCTGGCTTTTCTGTTGGCATTCTTCAGGTCATAGATGAGCTGTGCCAAGTCCTCAATAGAATAAATATCATGGTGCGGCGGAGGGGAAATCAGACCTACCCCGGGAGTAGAATGCCTCACTCTTCCTATCCAATCGTCTACTTTATGTCCGGGTAATTGTCCTCCTTCCCCGGGTTTTGCTCCCTGGGCCATTTTGATCTGTAACTCTTCCGCATTGGTAAGGTAATTACTGGTCACCCCAAACCTCCCCGACGCCACCTGTTTGATGGCCGATCTTTCCCAGTCGCCATTTTCCTTTCGGGCAAAACGAATCTCGTCTTCACCGCCCTCTCCGCTGTTGCTCTTCGCTCCGATGCGGTTCATTGCAATGGCCAGGGTGGTATGGGCTTCGTGCGAAATGGATCCAAACGACATGGCGCCCGTAGCAAACCGCTTCAGGATATTGCCCACCGGCTCCACTTCCTCTATGGGAATAGAAATGCTCTTCTTGAACTCGAAGAGACCCCGGATCGTCAAAGCATCACGGGTCTGGCTGTTGATCTTTTCGGAAAATTTCTTATACAGCTGATAGTCGTTGTTTCTGGTAGACTTTTGAAGTAAATGGATCGTATCGGGATTGAACATGTGGGTTTCACCCCTTCTTTTCCACTGATAGACGCCCCCCGTTTCCAGGGTGATGTTTTCTGTTTCATAAGCGGCGTGATGCCTTACCAATACCTCTTCCGCCAGCTCATCAAAAGAAATACCGCTGATCCGGCTGACCGTGCCTTTAAAACATCTCTCGATCACTTCCGGACCAAGTCCCAAAGCCTCGAATATCTGGGCGGCCTGATATGACTGCAACGTACTGATCCCCATTTTGGAAAGCACCTTCAAAAGGCCTTTTCCGATAGCAGCTTTGTAATTGTCGAACAGCTGTTTTTGTGGCAGTACCTTGCTCAGCTTCCCGTTTTCATTCAGGTCGATGAGGGTCTCCAGGGCCAAGTAGGGGTTAATCGCACTGGCTCCATAGCCGATGACGGTGGCAAAGTGATGGGTCTCGCGGATATCCCCGGCTTCCACTACAATACCCGCTTTCGTCCTGATTTTCTCATTGACCAGGTGATGGTGCACCGCTCCCACCGCCAACAGCGAAGGAATCGGAGCAGTGCCCTGCTGGCATAGCCTGTCCGAAATGATCAGGATATTTTTGCCGTTTTTAATCGCTTCCACCGCTTCCCGACATATCCTGTCCAGAGCTTCCAATAATCTTCCGGGTTGGTGGTCAGACACAAAATGGGCATGAAGGGTATGGGAAAAATAACCTTTGGCTTCCAGGTTCTTTATTTTCTCCATGTCCTCGTTTAGAAGCACCGGCTGGGAAATGTGGATTTGCCGGGTATGCTGCGGGCTTTCCTCCAGAATATTAGAACCTTCACCTATTCTGGTAAACAGTGACATGACCATTCTTTCCCGAATCGGGTCTATCGGCGGGTTGGACACCTGTGCAAACAGCTGCTTAAAATAATTGGAGATATGCTGGCTCTGCCTGGAGAGCACCGCCAGCGGCGTGTCTGCTCCCATGGATCCCAATGCCTCGTATCCGCTGTCACCCATGGGGGCAAGAATGGTATGGACGTCTTCGGTCGTGTAGCCGAAGATGGTCTGTCTTTTTTTGAGGTTTTCGGTACTGTAAGGGATGCTCAACTTTTTGGGAGCAGGCATCAACCGGAGCTTCAGACGTTCCTTCCTGATCCATTCCATGTAAGGCTTGTCGTCACAGACAGAAGCTTTCACCTCCTCGTCAAACATGATCTTGCCCTTCTCCAGATCAGCCAAGAGCATCCTGCCGGGGCTGATGCGGCCTTTTTCGGTGATAACTGCCTCCCTGATAGGCAGCGCACCGGCTTCAGAGGACAAGATCAACCGGTCATCGGCAGTGATGAAATACCTCAAGGGCCTAAGGCCATTCCTGTCTAAGGTAGCGCCTAGTGTTCTCCCATCAGTAAACAGAAGAGCAGCAGGGCCGTCCCAAGGCTCCATCAAAGAAGCATGGAATTTATAGAAGGATTTTCTTCTCTTGTCCATGGTGGCGTTGTCCTGCCAGGCCTCAGGCACCAGCATCATCATGACATGGGGCAGCGACCTTCCGGTAAGGGTAAGCAATTCCACCATAAAATCCAGATTGGCCGAATCCGAAAACCTGCTGTCGGTGATCGGCATTAACTTGTTCAGTTCATCATCAGAAAAGAAAGCGGATTTCATGAGGTTTTCCTTGGACCTCATCTTGTTCAGGTTGCCCCGAATGGTATTGATCTCCCCATTATGGGAAATATACCTGAATGGCTGGGCAAGCCGCCAGTTAGGGAAAGTATTTGTAGAAAACCTCGAATGCACGATGGCCAGAGCCGAGGTGAGCTTGTTGTTCTGCAAGTCTTTGTAGAAGGCCAAAACCTGGTCGGTCCGCAACTGGCCTTTATAGATCATTGTAAAGGCACTGAGGCTGGCAAAGTAAAAAGATTGGTTGACCCCGGGTATCTTCGTATTAATCTCCCCGGATGAGTAATTTCTTAGCACGTACAGCTTTCTTTCCAGATCAAGCCCCTTTAAACCATTCCGATGCCTAACAAAAAGCTGCTCAATAACAGGCATTACTTCCAGCGCCCCCGATCCCGGCACTGTCTCGTCAACAGGGACTTCCCTATAGCCGATCAGTTCAAAATCCAGTTCAGTCAAAACCTGGTTTAATAAAGCTTTGGACTTCTTGTACAATTGCCGATTCCTGGGAAAAAAAGTCATCCCCACCCCATAGCTTCCTTCATCGGGGAGCGAAAATCCGCTGCGTGTCACTACTTCTTTTAAAAAAACATGAGGCAATTGAATCAGAATCCCTGCACCGTCGCCGGTTTTGGGATCACTTCCCCTACCCCCTCGGTGCTCCATATTGCTGAGCATCAACAGGGCGTCGCTAATCGTTTCGTGGCTCTTGTTTCCTTTCACATTCACCACCGCTCCAATGCCACAGGCATCATGCTCAAATTCCGAACGGTATAATCCTTGACTCATTTTATCAGCGTTAATGTTGAATTCTAATGGATGAATAATTTATAAAGAAAAATTCTTTTTTTAAACTTTCATCAACAAAAGAATGATAAAAATGAAACAAAGTCAATTTTTTAGAAAAATATTGATTTTAATGAAAAACAACACCTACATAATTTTTTAACCGATTTTCCGATATAAGAGTGGATTTGGCCGAAACATGGCTTGATTTTTAACCGAGAAAACGTATTCTGCAAAACAGAGGGAGAAAATTAGCCACAAATTGGGTAATTGATCTTTTCAGAACTTTTTTTTAAAAATTTCAACGAGAAAAAATATGGATCTTATCTCCCGATCCTCTCATAGGCCATATTTAAAATCTGTCATTGACGGCCGGCGCAGATTCTTTATAGTGCCATCCGCAAGAAACAGGTTTTTTTTAAATCATTCAAAAGGACTGGAGTCAGTCCATATTGTGGTTGATGTTTTTTTGCATGTCCGGCTGGACAAAAACCTTCACTTTTTTGATTTTCTTTGCATCCACGGCAATTACAGTGAATTCAATGCGGTCATAGACTATTTTGGTACCACTTTTCGGCAGCCTGGTGTTCAACTCCAACAGCAAACCTCCCAGCGATTCATTTTCACCCCTTACCTCATCAAACACCTGGGGATCGATCTCCAACTTCTTAAAAAAATCGTTTAAGGAAACCTTTCCTTCAAAGACGTAGGTCTGCTCATCCAATTGCTTAAAGCTCACATCTTCGACATCATCAAACTCATCGTTGATTTCCCCGATGATCTCCTCGATCAGGTCTTCCAGTGTCACCAAACCTGAAGTCCCTCCGTACTCGTCCACCACTATGGCCATATGCACCCTTTTGTTTTTAAAGTCTTTGAGCAGCGCATCCACCTTCTTATACTCCGGGACAAACATCGCCTTCCGAATTAGCTTCTGCCACTCAAAATCCTCCTCCTTATCTATATGGTTCAGCAGGTCCTTGATGTACAGGATCCCTTCGATGTGGTCTATCGTCTCGTTATATACCGGGATCCTCGAATAGCCGCTTTTATTGATCTTATCCATCAACTCGTGAAAGTCCATGGTGATGTCCACTGCGGTAAGATCCATCCGGGACTGCATCACCTGCCTGACCGTCAGGGTACCAAAATTCACAATGCCTTTAAGAATGTCTTTTTCCTCGGTGGTGGTATTTTCAGCGGTGATTTCAAGGGCCTGCTGCAATTCATTGACGGAGAGGGAATAACCCTTCTTGTCGATTCTCCGCTCAATCACGTTGCTGATACCGTTCAACAAGGAGGAGAGTGGACCCAGGATAATCGAAAAAACGTAAATGGTTTGAACGGAAGCCTTCGCATAGGCTACCCGTAAATCATTGGCGTAAGCCCTCGGAATAACTTCCCCTAGAAACACCAGGAGAAGCACGATGATCAGGACCTGTGAAATAACCAAGGGCAACCCCGCTCCCTGAATACCGAAATACGTCCAGCTCATGAAGGTGCTCAATGTGACAAGGGAGACCTTCAGAAATACGTTGAGAATAAGGATAGTGCCCAACAGTCTCTGGGGGGTCGCCACCAATTTGAGCACCAGTTGGGATTTTTCATCCGCTTTGGTTTGAAGATCCCTTAAGTCCTGCTGGGTAAGGGAAAAAAACGCCACCTCTGAGCCTGAAATTAAAGCAGAAAAAACTAACAAGGCGATAAAAAAAAGACCATTTATCAGCCAAAATCCGGCTGAAACCTCAGCGATTTCAGCCAATAACAACATACTCGGATAGGGGTCGTCGTCCATTAGTTTTTAATATATTAGACAAAGCTAGTGATTATCCTGATATATTGAAAATACACCTTAGAACGGCAGGTCGTCCTCTTCCTGATCCGTGGAGCTGTTATGCATGGATGCGGACGGAGAGGAAGGAGCCGACTGACTCATGTAATTGGAATTTCCACCCGTATTGTCACCGCCTCTAGACCCCAGCATGGTCATATTATTTACCCTGATCCTGACTTTTTTACGGTTGTTACCCTGTTCGTCCTGCCACGTGTCGGTTTTGATCCTTCCTTCTACGTAGATCTGGTTTCCCTTTTTTAGATATTGCTCAGCGATTTTCGCCAGCCCGTCCCAAAGCTCGAGATCATGCCATTCCGTGTTATCGATCCGGTTGCCGTTTCTGTCCTTATAGGATTCAGTAGTGGCCAAGCTGACATTTGCGACCACCTTGTCGCCTTCCAAGTGTCTTACTTCGGGATCCTGCCCCAAATTTCCCACTAAAATAACTTTGTTTACACCCGCCATAGATCTATATGTTTTAAGTTGAATAATGTGCTGTTGAATTTAAAAAATTATTTTTGATCCATCAAAT
>CAZHZP010000080.1:0-9570 GCA_964537165.1 uncultured Roseivirgaceae bacterium
AAAATACCGATGGTTCCCGGACCGATTACAATCACCCGATCCCCCGGCCTGATCCGCGAATTAACCACTACGGTATTGTAGGCCACGCAACACGGTTCTGTCAGGCAGGCTTCTTCGAAAGGCAAGTGCTCAGGAATGTGGTGGAGGCATCTGGCGGGCACTTTTACATATCTGGTCATGGCTCCGTTGACGCCGTAACCAAAGCCTTTACGGTTGGGATCGAGGTTGTACAGACCTGAGCGGGTCAAAGGACTGTTTGGGTCAATGACTGCAGCCGTTTCACTGACCACGCGGTCACCGATGTTCCATCCGGTAACCCTGCTGCCCATTTCCACAACCTTACCGCCAAATTCATGGCCAAGCACGACAGGGTAATTGACAGGCCAGCTGTGGTCTGCCGTCCATTGGTGCAGATCACTCCCGCATACCCCCACGTTCTCTACCTGTAACAGCACCTCTTCTTCCCCGATCTCAGGAACGGTTATCTCTCGCAGCTCTACAGATCCTTTCTCGGGAGAGTAATTGACAACTGCGGCTGATTTGTTATTTGGTATCATTTAATGAATCAAATTGTTGTTTATCAAAAGTTGGAATCCGGACATCCGGTGCCCGGTCTTGGATCCCTGTGGTATCTTGATACCGGCTCCTTTTCCATGAATCAAATTCAAAGGCCAGGTTTAGGAAATTAAGAACCGTAGTCTGTAGACTTAAAATACCCTAATAAGATTAGCCTTTTCCTTTAACCTCTCCATAGGCATGGATAGCCGCACATATCTTTCTAAGGGACTCTTCCAGGTTGCCGTCCGCGGTCTTAAAGGCATCCGCATCAATGGTAAGCGGCGCCCCAAGTACTACCAGCGGCGCACCGTAGCCGGGACATTGTATCGCCTGCTCCAATGACAGTCCACCTACTGCCTGGACGGGAATAGTCACGGCCTCGACCACTTCTTTCAGCTGATCCAGTGGACTCGGCATCCTTTCCCCGCGTGCCGCGATACCCCGGCGCTCATCATAACCGATATGGTGGATCACATAGTCGCATCCCAAGTCCTCCAGCCACTTGGCAGCCGCCACCATATTCTCTGCTCCTAAATTATCGCCCATGACTTTGACGCCAAAATCCCGCCCAGCCTGGACCACACATTTGATGGTTTCTTCATGTGCCCGGGCCATCACCACCACGTGCGTTGCGCCCGCCTTGGCCATCATTTCAGCTTCCAAATAGCCACCATCCATGGTTTTCAAATCGGCTACAATAGGCGTGTCCGGAAAAGCCTCCCTAAGCTTCCTGACGCCATGTAGTCCTTCAGCCAGTATCAAAGGGGTGCCGGCTTCAAGCCAATCCACGCCGGCTCTCATGGCCATCGCCGCTGTCTCCAATGCTTCATCAATATTGGTCAGGTCTAGGGAAATCTGTACAATAGGTTTCATAAGTTCAAATAAGGAATCGACTTGTTTTCAATAAATTTGACTTTTAGTCGCTAACTGCTTCGGTATGCGACTAGATTGACGGATATCGGGATCCTTAACAACCACTACCATCCTTCTTATTACCGGATAAGTGTATAAAATACCCCTGTATTTTTAAAATTTTTTATTCGGTCCATGCTTTTCTGATAAGCCTGAGCCAGTTGTAGTGAAAAACATTAGAAATATCCTGCTCCGAATAGCCTCTTTTCTCTAACAGGCCCTTGAGGTTCTGCAGATCCGCAATGGTCTCCAAGTCGTAAGGGCTCTGCTCCTTTCCAAACATCCCATCCAAATCACTGCCTATGGCTATATGTCGGCTATTACCTGCCATTTGGCAAATATGGTCGTAATGGTCGATCAATTTTTCCAGGTTGATTCCTTCCCGGCGTGGGTCGGATTGGCCCCTTACCCAGCCGTTACTCATCATCCAGGTATCCAAAGCTCCTCCGATTACTGCTCCCCTTTCGATCAGGGCTTTGATCTGCTCGTCGTTCAGCTGCCGTTGGTGATTCACCAGGCTCCTACAGTTGTGGTGACTTGCCCAAACCGTCCCCTTGAAAAAGCCCAGAGCTTGCCAAAAAGCCTCGTCCGTCAGATGGGTGACATCAAGGATGATGTTCAAGCTGTCCATTTCTTTCAATAGCTCAAAACCCGCCTTTCCCAACGGCCCGGTCGTTCCGGTACCGTTTGCATAGCGGCCCGGGCCATAATGCGCCGGTCCAAGGGCTCTGAGGCCATAAGCATAAGCCTTCTCGAGATAGGACAAGTCAATCAGGGAATCCGCACCTTCCAAACTTAAGATATAGCCCACCGGTTTCTGTTCATTGGGAACAGTATCATCTTCCCACAGGACAAGATGAGCATCCAACGCCTTCTTATCGGCGATCTGCACCATCTCCCCTACATCTTCCATGGCTTGATACCAGGCTCTCTGGCCTTGTGCCTGGGCCCAGGCCTGCTCGGGCGAATGCCAGCCCGGTAAGCTACTGCCTTTCCCGACATAACGGGAAATCTGCGTCGCGACTACCAAGCCTATCTTGCCTTTCCTCAGTTCCGGCAAAGCTACCACACCTCTGCCGCGATCCACCTTGTCCGTCATGCCTTGCTCCCGCTCTCGGATGGCGTAGACACTTTCCTTCAAATTCCTGTTCCATTCCATGGCATTCATGGCCAGGTCCAGATGTCCGTCAATAATCAGCATAGTTTAGGGATTTTCTTCTTTGGTCTGTTGCAGTTGTTTTTCGATCAAATCAGCAGGGTATTGAAGGGCAAGTTCGCGGATCTGATAGGTGAACTTAGAGAAAGTCTCTTCCCATAACCTGGCCTCTTCTGGACTGTAGTCATAGAACCCTTTGGCATTGCTTACGCCGTTTCCTCCTGCTTTGACCACGTCATCAATCAGCTTGGGCACCTCGGTTCCGTTATGCAGTGTTGGGAGAAGATTTTGCATCACGGTATGATAAGCCTGGACACCGGTGAGATCCATCCAGCGAAAAATGCCCACGAAAGTCATAAAGTAACCAGCATTGTTCCTACAGGAACGGTCCACATCTTCAATGGTGGCATAACCGTTTTCCACCAAATGGATCGCCTCCCGGTACATCGCGTACATCAGCCGGTTGGTAATAAATCCCGGAATATCCTTTCTTACCAAAATGGGCTCTTTTCGCCACAGATGCGACAACTGATAGAGGTATTCCCCCCGTTCAACCTTACTTTGATCTCCACAGATAATTTCCAGAAAACGGGTGGTATGGGAGGGCTCCGCCCAATGAAGACCGAAGAACCGCCGAGGATGTCTGGTCAGCTGTTGTAGCATGCTGATGGGGATTGCCGAGGTATTACTGGTCAGCAAAGCCTCAGAGGAAATGACTTCCTCAATCTTTTGATAGACAGAAGCCTTGACCTCTTTGTTTTCGATGGTACATTCAATCACCAACTCGCTGTTCTGGAGCTCAGCATAATCCTCCGTAATCAACAAATTCTTTAAATAATACCCAGGGTCGTTGACCACGAGTTGATTCTCTTTAGATTTGGCCAAATGCTCCCTGATCCGGCCTTCAGCATGCGAAAGGTCACTGCTAATGGGTGCGACAGCCACTACGGGATGACCCGCAATAAGCAGGCAAGTGGTGATACTGCAACCCATCAGGCCAAGACCGACAACCCCTACCGGGATGTCGCTGGTCTTGATCTGGTTATTTTGGTTAGGCATAAATGGTGTTTAGAGTGGAATGGTCGACCGTCCACGGTACACTGTCGACGGAGCAGCGTGGTTAATCTCTTACCATGTTCTTACTTGATTCTTTTTCTGTTCTTCCATGTGGTCAGCGACCTGTTGTTGTGCGGGGTACTATGTGCAAATTGCAAAGTACCCGAATTAAAGCTTCACCACCTGTCCGGTTCGGACCGACTCATCGCAGGCGAAAGCAATCCGGAGGCTGTTGACCGCATCTTCCATGTGGTCGCTGAGGTCAGTATCTTCCTGTATGGATCTAAGGAAATATTCCTGTTCCCTTTTGCAAAGTTCGTTGTGATCCGGCTCATCAGTTAAGTCAATCCACTCATCCTCTTTGGCAAAACGGTCATTTTCGTCGAGTTCAGCATGATGTACCAATAGGGATTCTGTCTTGGTGTGGGCTTCGATGGAGCCGGATTTACCCGCTCCCCCCGCTTCTTTGGCGACAATGGATACAGAACCTTTTGGTCCAAAAACATCCTTTACAAAAAAGGCAGTCTCACTGATCATGGGCCCCCAGCCAGCTTCATACCAGCCTACAGAACCATCCTCAAAGCGGATCTGTAACTGTCCATAGTTGTAGTTGTCGGATGGGATTTCATCCGTCAACCTCGCCCCTATGGCATAAACCTGAACAGGTTTGGACCGGGTCATTTGACACATTACATCTATATAGTGTACACCGCAATCCACAATCGGGCTTAAGCTTTTCATCAGGTTGCGATGAACCGTCCACATGTCTGTCTGACTTTGTTGGTTAAGGTTCATCCGCATGACCAACGGCTTACCCAATGTCTGGCTTTGCTCGATAAACCGCATCCATGACGGGTGGTGCCGGAGAATATAACCCACCACCAATTTTTTACCTGCCTTATTGGCGGCATCCCTTACCCTCACTGAACCTTCCACGGTATCAGCCAAAGGCTTCTCTATGAATACATGACAACCCTTTTCGAAAGCTCTAATGGCATAGCTTTCATGCGTATCTGGATAGGTGGAAATACAAACAGCATCGGGTTGCGTGCTTTCTAGTGCTTCCTCATAATTGTTATATAACGTGTAGTCGCCCCCCAGCTTTTCATTCAGCACTTCTTTGCTTTTTCCGGTAGACACCAGGCCACAAATCTCAAATCCGTCCAACTGATGGTAAGCCAGTGCATGGGACGATCCCATATTGCCGCAACCCACTACAAGGATCCTTACAGGATTAATTTGGTTGTTCATAATATAAAATGGTTAGGTTTTTCCGTTAAATTTTCTCCAAAATAAAGAAAGTAAACCAATAAATGTAAGATACCGGGCAAATGATCCGATTCTTCCCGAATAATACCTCCGCTTCAAAAAACAGCGTCGGTGCATGATGTGCACCACCGCCTTCTACCGAATGCCTGGATTGAATGTACGGAGAACCCGAAGCAGCATGGTCACCCGTTAAAATGACTACCGGTCACGGGGGTTGACTGCGGTTTAATGACCTGTCCCCACTCCGTTAAAGTGCTGGTTCAGCTCTACAAATTTTGGAAACAGGAGCCACACAACCAGCCAAGCGTTACCGCCGGCCGATTAGGCCGGCAAATCCTAATAACGTCAATAAAAAATTTGTTTATGCGGGTGGCTTCCAAAAAAGCAAGTTCCTCCCGTTAAGCCTAGTCCACCTCCCACTCCCTCATTGCTTCTTTTAACTCAAAGTCAACCCTAGCGGCTTCTATCTGTTTTCTTGTAGTTGCTCTTAAGTGATTAATATACAAATCATTATCAACCGATAGTTCCGTGGCCTGTTCCCGTACCGCCATAAAATGCTTCAACCTCCCACGGCTGTTTTCACGGCTTTTTGTAAGCATCTCCTCGTTGTATAGCAAAAGCTCTTCTTCATGTCTTTCCAAAAAGTGATCATAAGGGCCTTTTTCAGCCAAAAGCTTGACGAAGATGGGCGCGGTTTCTATCGCTATAAATAAAAGGATAATAAAAATATTGGCCATGGCCATCGCCTTACTTTCTGCTGTCAATCGGCTTAAAGCATCCATTCTCGCTGCCATGCCAGCGAACTGATCGATGCCCGGTTGTTGTTTTTCGAATTCTTGCTGACGAAGTTCCATAAATTCCCTCCGTTGCTTTTCAAGGTCGTCTATTCTTGCTTGATTTCTCTGTTCCGTTTCCCGATAATCCCTCTGAGCATCGTCAAGCTGTTCCTCTTTCTTTTGGGCATTGATTCCCAGACCCCGCAAGCCAGTCGTCCCCGCTGTTTTGTTTCCAAAACGTTCATCGTCATATTCCTGTTGCTTTTGGTTGCGGAAAGTCTCTTTTTCACGGATTTCCTCCCTCAACAGGTGAATGGACCTATCCAGTGCCTGCAACTCGGGGAATCCCTGGTCCAGACGTTCCTTGGTCTCAATGATTGCGGCGGTCTTGCCTTCGTCCAGTTTTCTGTTGATCTCCCGCTCAAAGATTTTCAATTCCAACGGCTTAGAAATGACCAAAGCAAGCAACACCGCCAGGGCAAGCCTGGGAAGAGCCAGCTTCCACTCCGACCAGATGCTTTCTCTCTTTCTCATGCTCGAAACGATAAAGCGATCCAGATTAAAGATCAGCAAGCCCCATAAAACCGCAAACCACGCCGCAGCCCATAAAAATTCGAATATCGTATACAAAGCATAGCCAGCGGACAGCGCCGCCAATATACCGGTAAACAGCACCGCTCCACCAATCCCTATGTATTTATTAGATTCAGAAGGACTTTTTTTAAGCAGGGGGATAAATGCTCCGCTACAAAACCACAGGAACTTTTTTGTTTTATTCATATTGTTGTACTTGCTGTTGGAGAGAAATCATCCGGCTTCTCATTTCAAAAAAGAAGCTAGAAATGTAAATCTACCATCAGTCAAGAAAGGAGTTGAAAAATTGTGATCAAAAGCACCTTATTTGACGCCAAAACTACAGGTGATGGGATGAAACTAGCTAGCAGCACCAGGCTACACAGCTTCGTTCTTGGCTGCCAATGGCGAACATCTTGTTAAATTGTTCGCTATATTGCTCGCAAATGAACTATATTTCCCTACGTTTAAATAATATCCAAAGAATATGAAAATTCCTTCTTTCCGCCCTCACTGGTTAAAGTTTTGCTTTAGCATGTTGTTGCTGGCAGGGCTCCATTTTCAAGCCTCAGCACAAGATCCTTTACGATTTCAAAATGAAGTGGATGAGATCAGGGAGAAATATCCCCCAAACACCAAAAGAGACAACCTATTCCTTTTTACTGGCAGTTCCAGCATTAAAATGTGGAAAAACCTGGAGACTTATTTCCCAAACCACGAGTTGGTGAACGCGGGATTCGGCGGATCCCAGACGTTTGAACTTCTTCACTATGTGAACGAGTTGGTTCTTGACTACAAGCCAAAAAAGGTTTTCATCTATGAAGGAGACAATGACGTTTCATCCGGCAAATCATCTACACAGATCATTCTTACCATGCATGAGCTGGCAAATGCCATTCATAAAGCACTGCCTGAAACCCAGATTTTATTGATCAGTGCGAAGCCAAGCATTTCACGTTGGCACCTTGCCGCAAAGTATAAGGACTTAAACCAACACTTTAAAGAATACAGCGAACTGTTTGATTATGTTGATTTTGTCAACATATGGGACATTATGCTGGACAGTGAAGGGAAACCAAGAGCGGACATCTTTTTGGAAGATGATCTCCACATGAACAAAGCTGGTTACGACCTATGGGCTGAAGTGGTCAAAAGATATATGGATTGAGAGGGGTAAAAAATAATCGTTGACTGGATGGGCGTATTCCTGAGGTGTAGGAGTCCGAGATCTGATCAAGCTTCGGACTCCCTACTTCAAAACCGGTCTATTTCTTAAAGATACTCCCCAGTCCTCCTATTAGATCCCCGGCTTTTCCCAGCAGCCCACCTTTGGAAAGTGCCTTGCTAAGGCTTTCTTTATCGACCTTCCCGTCAAGCATTCCGGAGATTTTATCCAATACCAAAGGGAGCACATATTGACTGATCTGCGAGGCCAGCTCGGGAGCGATGCCCAACTTCTGGATATAATCCCCCGAAAGTTTGCTGGAGAGCGACTGAAAAGTGGTACTGCTTTCGCCAGCCTTTCTGTTATCGAACATTGCAAGCAGTCCATCAAGGTTACCTTTACCGATCTCTGTGGAAACGCCTTCCCGTAAAGACTCCTTGGTCGTATCCACCGCCTTGTTGCCCAATTCTTGGTTAAATCCGAATTTGTCGGTAAAGACATTCAAAACGTCCGGGGCAATGTTTTTCACGATTGTATTTAGCATGGTTGATCTGGTTTAGTTCATGCTACATAGGGCAAAAATGTGACCAAGTTAGGGGGGCTTGCGACTTCGTGCAGGCGCTAAAAGAAGCTAAAGGTCCCGCTTCCGATTGATTATCTCAATGAAAATCATCTTCTTTACAAGAAAAAACAGGATATTACTAATGTATAGTACACCGCAATTACGCCTTCCTTCCCGCATGTTCTTATTTTTTGCTGTAGCCTTTTTGATCAACGCACCGGATGTGGTGGGGCAAGTACAACCCAATTTGGGACATACCTCCCGGCTAATGAGGGAAGCCCTGACGGCGATGGAGGCGAAAGACTACCTTACGGCCAACACACGCTTCAGGGAAATCATAGACAGCAACGTTCCCATCCCGCAGGAAATGCCCTATTATTTTGCTGAAACCTTATATGAACTGAAGCAATATGACAACAGTGCCAACTTTCTGAACAAGTATCTGGAGATCAATGGATTCAAGGGTGACAATTACGACTATGCAAAGCAGCTTGAACAAAAGTTAAAACAACCGTTGGATGAAATCCGCATTTGTCAACTGTGCGACAGAAGGGGATATCGGTATAAAGTCTGCTTCACCTGTGAGGGAAAGAAAGAGGTAGAACAGGAATGTAGCTATTGTAAAGGAAAAGGAATAGTGGGCTGTAGCCGCTGTGCGGGTTCAGGACTGGTAACCAAGAAAAACATTTTTAACATCATCGAATACTTCGAATGTGAGCGTTGCGACGGCAATGGCCGTCTCACCTGCCCTACCTGTCAGGGAACAAAAATGGAAGTCAGCGCCTGCAGAACTTGCCAGGGCACTGGCAGACTCCATTCAGAAAAGCTCTGCGATCACACAGTGGAAGCGGAATAAACCCATTGAAGTAATCAGGTTAATCAGATAACAAGTAACCCTTAAAATGGCGACACGCGCGCATTTTAAAGGTTACATGCCACCTTGAAATTGACCGCCGGTCAACATGCCTGAATGTGATTATTTACTGGCAATATTTTTCAATCGCTTCGGTAGCTTGGCTGTAGTCTAAAGATAGTGCCCGTTTAAAGTCCGCGCAAGCGGTCCGGTTTTGCTGGGTGGCACGCTTCAACATGCCCCTATAATAATAGGCTTGGCCGAAATCGTCCTCGATCTTAATCGCGGTGTTGTATTCGGACATGGCGTTTGCGGTGTTGCCTAATAAATGATAGGCCCTTCCCTTCAGAAAGAAAGCCATCGCCGGCGCTCCCGGCACTTCGGTGGCATAGCTCGCATACTGCAGTGCCATTTCATTATCCTTTCTCTTCTGGTATAAATTGGAAAGGCTCATCAATACCTGGACGTTTCTGGAATCCAAGTCAAAGGCCCTTCTAAAGTCCTTCTCGGCTTGATCCAGATCCCCCAGCTCCTCATAGGCCCTCCCACGTTTGTACAGGGCGTTGACATTTTTTGAATTACTGCGCAATACCCCACTATAAGCCTCCACGGCTTGTTCGTACTGCTGGTTGGAGAAAAACTGATCCCCTTGGGAGGAATCACTCTCTGAGCAAGAGATAAAAACTGCCA
>CAZHZP010000081.1:0-9547 GCA_964537165.1 uncultured Roseivirgaceae bacterium
GGCGACCTCTGGTGCCACAAACCAGCGCTCTAACCAGCTGAGCTACAATCACCGTGTATTATTATTAGCCCAATCACTTGTGATTGGACTGCAAAAGTAATATTACATTCCCATCTATCCAATTTTCTCAAGGATATTTTTTCGGGCAAACTTCAACCGCTGCCCTTTAACCTCCTCGTGAAATGTGCCGTTTTCGTACACCAAGTGACCGGAAACAATCGTGTGGGTCACCTTTGAACGGAATTCCTTTCCCTCAAAAGGAGACCAGCCGCATTTGGACAGGATATTCTCCTGTGTGACCGTCCATGGATCATTTAAGTCCACCAGGACTAAATCTGCATGAAAGCCTGGCCGGATAAAGCCTCGTTTGTCGATTTCGAAGATCAATGCCACATTATGGGCGGCCTTTTCCGCAATTTGCTCCAGCGTGATTTTCCCTTGGTGATACAGTTCCAATAACGCCACCAAGCTATGTTGTACCAGCGGGCCACCGGAGGGGGCGTTTATATAATTGTTTTGCTTCTCTTCTAAAGTATGAGGCGCATGGTCGGTGGCGATCACATCGATATGCCCCTCGAGCAACCCGTGAAGCACACCGTCCCGGTCCTCCTTTGTTTTGACCGCTGGGTTCCACTTGATCAAGGTGCCTTTGCTTTCATAGTCTTCCTCCGAAAACCAAAGATGGTGGACGCAGGCCTCTGCGGTAATCCGCTTCTCTTCCAGTGGCAGCCTGTTATCAAAAAGGGAGACTTCCTTGGCCGTACTGATATGAAGGACATGCAATTTGGTGCCATGGTTCCTGGCAAGGTCCACCACCTTCTTGGAAGCATCATAACAGGCTTCGGCAGAACGGATATGCGGATGGTATTTGACGGGTATCTCATCGCCGTATTGCTGCCGGTACTTATCCAGGTTGTCTTTGATCATGTTGTCATTTTCGCTATGCGTAGCGATCAGCAACTTGCATTCTGAAAAAATCTTTTCCAAGGTGTCCGGATTGTCCACGAGCATATTGCCGGTAGAAGAGCCCTGAAATACCTTGATGCCACAGACATTGTCCGGATCTACTTTTAGCAGTTCGTCCAAATTGTCATTGGTGGCGCCGAGGTAAAAGGAATAGTTGGCCAGGGAGACCTCGGCTGCCCGGGCGTATTTGTCTTCTAAAAGCTCAAGCGTGGTGGTTTGGGGAACCGTATTGGGCATTTCCATAAAACTGGTGATCCCTCCGGCTACAGCTGCTTTACTTTCGGTATAAATATCTGCTTTGTGGGTCAATCCCGGCTCCCGAAAGTGTACCTGGTCGTCTATCAAGCCGGGGAACAGGTATTTGCCTTCTGCTTCGATGACGATATCTGCCTCATACTCTTTGAGATTTCCTCCCGCGATGTAGATCAGTCCGTCCTTCACATACACATCCCCACGGATAATCTTGCCTTCATTTACTATATTTGCATTGGTGATCAGTATTTTCTTCATAAAGCCTTCGCTGTTGAGCCTTTGTATAGGCCAAATTCCAAACAAAATTTACTTTAAAATTAGTAAAACATGTCCATTAGCCAGCTCTCTTTTGAGAATTTTAAATTAAACAAGCAGCTTTTTGAAGCCATCAGAGAAGCCGGTTATAGCAAGCCTACTCCGATTCAGGAAAAGGCCATTCCTTTGGCCCTGGCAGGACACGATGTTTTGGGGATCGCCCAGACAGGCACCGGCAAGACGGCAGCCTATGTTTTGCCGATTCTGATGAAGGTTAAATATGCACAGGGGATGCACCCAAAGGCTTTGGTGCTGGCGCCTACCCGCGAGCTGGTCATGCAGATCGAATCCGTGTCTGCCCGACTCGCCCAATTTACTGATCTCCGGATCGTCAGCCTGTACGGTGGCTTGGGGCCAAAAACACAAATTGAAAAGATCCAGGCCGGTGTGGACATCATTGTAGCAACGCCGGGTCGTTTTCTGGAGCTTTATGCACGGGGAGAAATATTGGTAAAGGAGATCAAAACCATGGTTCTGGACGAGGCCGACAAAATGATGGACATGGGTTTTCTCCCCCAGATCAAGGCGATTTTGGAGGTGATTCCTGTGAAGCGGCAGAACCTGCTTTTTTCGGCCACTTTCTCTAAAAGGGTGGAACAAATTTCCTATGAATTCCTCGAGTTCCCCGAACGGGTGGAAATTGATCAGCAGGCGACCACAGCGGAGACCGTCGCGCAGACAAAATATGTTGTACCCAACCTAAAAACCAAAATCCTTTTATTGGATCATTTACTAAAGAATGAGGCCTTCAAGCGGGTGATGGTCTTTACCAAGTCAAAATCCAATGCTGAAGCCGTTTTTAAATATTTAGAGAAAAACGCGGACGGCATCATCAGGGTCATTCATGCCAATAAGGGTCAAAACACACGGATCAATGCCATGGACGAGTTTAAATCCGGGGATGTGCGGATCTTGGTGACTACGGATGTGGCCGCCAGAGGCTTGGATATCGGCATGGTGAGCCACGTGATCAATTTTGATGTGCCGTTGATCTATGAGGATTATGTCCACCGTATCGGACGTTCGGGGCGGGCAGAAAATGAGGGGGCAGCCGTCACTTTTGTCAATCCAGCAGAAGAATATCACTTTGGCAGAATCCAGGAAATTATCCGCATGGAGGTGCCCGAAGAAGAAATTCCCGTAGAGGTGGCTATTCCCGAGACCCCTTTTGCGGAAAAGCAGGCTTATGAGCGGGACATCGATAACCAGAAACGAAAAGCCGATCCGGATTTTAAAGGGGCCTTTCATGAAAAAAAAACCCGGAAAAAACCTTCTTCTGTTAAAGAAAAACCTAGAGGTAACAAAAACAGCAAGGCCAAGAAAAACCGGAATCAATTGAAAAAAAAGGGCGGTAAAAGATAGTGCTAAACGTGGGGTCTTGCTAAAAATAGCCCCAATTCGCCTGGTTCGATATTTCTGTACATGAATTCGTTAATTCCATCCTGACCTCTCTGGTTGGTGCATTTGCATCCAAATAGAATTCTCTTTAATTTTGCCCCTGTACGATACCGATTATTGCCATGAAGTTTTTTCTCTCCAAGACCGCTCGGTCGTAGACAGAGGCCAGGTTTAAGTTTTAATTCAACTGGTTGACTTTTTCGAGGTCAAGCTGAGGCTTGATGTACACTCTATTACTTATTTACATCCTATTGCGTCGCATTTAGCCTCTGTTGGGCTATTGGTAGTCTGATCAATTATTGTTACTCATGCATAATTGGAAGAAAATATTCCTCATTATCTGGACAGGACAGTTCTTTTCGATCTTAACCAGTCATACGGTCAACTTCGCCATCATTGTATGGTTGAGCATTAATACAGGATCCGCGGAAATTCTGGCTTATGCCGCGATTGCGTCCCTGCTTCCCCAGTCGTTGCTGGGGCCCTTTGCCGGAGTGTATATCGACCGCTGGGACAGGAAGTTGACCATGATGCTGGCGGACGGGTTTATCGCCTTTTGTACGTTGAGCATTGCAGTCCTGTTTTACCTGGACTTGGCTGATCTTTGGTACATTATAGTTTTGTTGGCTTTGCGGTCCATAGGCGCGGCTTTTCATGTGCCGGCCATGCAGGCTTCCATACCTTTGATTGCCCCTGAATCCAAGCTTCTGAAAATTGCGGGGATCAATCAATCCATCCAGTCGGTGTCCACCATAGCCGGGCCAGCCGTAGGAGCGCTTGCTATTACGATTATGGATATGGAGCATGTGTTGCTCCTGGATATTTTCGGCGCGATGATGGCAATTGGCTCTCTTTGTTTTGTAAAAATACCCACTCCCGAGCGTAAGGAGCAAACATCCCGTCACGTATTGCGGGAGATCCTTAGCGGTGTTCAAGAAGTCACCAAACAGAACGGGCTACGGTGGCTGTTTTTATTTTCCATCTTATCCACCTTCTGCATTATGCCGGTGAGCGTGTTGTTTCCGTTGATGACACTGAATTATTTCGGAGGCGATGTATTCCAGGTGAGTTTAATTGAAGTGATATGGGGCGTAGGGATGTTGGTAGGAGGGTTATTGCTGAGTATCATTCAGGCGCCGGTAAACAAAGTGATTTTGATCAATAGCATGTATCTGATGCTAGGAGTAGCCCTGTCGGTGTCCGGACTGCTTTCACCGTCAGCCTTTCCCTATTTTGTAGTGCTTACGGCTTTTGCAGGGGTGTCGGGCGCCATTTATAACTCGTGTTTTAATACGGTCTTGCAGGAGACGGTTCATCCGAGTATGCTGGGGAGGGTGTTTTCTATGTATTTCAGCGTAGTCCTATTGCCTTCTTTAGTAGGTCTGATCGGAATTGGGTTCTTTGCCGATATCATCGGCCTGGCGCAGACTTTCGTCTTGTTGGGAGGGATCATTTTCGTGTTAGGTATACTTTCGTTTACCATACCTTCTCTCAGGGAATTAGGGCAAAAAGGCGCGACGAAGGCAGACGAAACATTAAAGAACGCATAAAAAAAGCCGATCCAATATGGAGCGGCTTTTTCAATTAATTAACCAATTATCCAACTAAAACGTGTTATAGGTCCAGGTCAAAATAGGATCGCTGGCCATTGGGATAAAGCCCAAGGATACTGACCTCCTGTCCTTCATGTTTTTTCAGGGTTTCAACCAAATCCGATGCGTTGTTGATTCTGGTTCTGCCCACCCGGGTGACGATAAAACCTTCTTTGACACCCGCTTCTGTCCAAGCTTCATTATCGACAGAAATAATAGAAGCCCCGCCTTCTAGCTGCAACCGTTGCTTGATATTAGCGGTCACATCTTCGAAAGTCACGCCGTTGTACTCGGAGACCTGAGGCACTTCTTTTACCACCACTTTGGTGTCACCTGCGAAATTTTTCAGGGTTGCGGTGGTATTCATTTCCTTCCCATTTCGTAAATATTTGACCTCTACCTTATCTCCCGGACGTTTTCTGGCCACCATTTCCTGTAGCCTGGAAGTGTTGTAGGTAGTCTGTCCATCAATCCCTATGATGACGTCACCTTTTTGCAATCCTGCATCTTCACCACCACTTCCTTCATTTACTTCTGCCACATATACCCCACGGGTTGCCTGGATTTTCTCACCGACAATCTCTTCTATTTCGGGACTTACATCAATGATTTGAACTCCCAACAACCCACGCTGTACCGTTCCATACTCAAGCAGGTCGTCCATGACTTTTTTGACAATGGAAGTAGGAACCGCAAAGGAGTAGCCACTGAAAGATCCCGTCTGGGAAGCAATGGCGGTGTTGATACCGATCAGTTCACCCGCCAGGTTTACTAAAGCCCCACCCGAATTCCCGCGATTGACCACCGCGTCTGTTTGTATAAAGGATTCTACTTGCAGGTTATTGTTTTCATCACGGAGGATCCCTATGTTTCGGGCCTTTGCGCTGATGATACCCGCTGTAACGGTGGAATTAAGGTTGAAAGGATTACCCACGGCCAATACCCACTCACCCACTTGGGCGTCATCGGAATTCCCGAACTTCACAAAGGGTAGATTTTTCTCCTCGATTTTCAATAAGGCGAGATCGGTCGTAGGATCAGTCCCGATTACCCGCGCCGTGTACCTTCTGTTATCTTCCAAGGCAATTGTCACTGTAGAGGCATTATCTATCACGTGATTATTGGTGACGATATAGCCATCTTCCGATATAATCACGCCGGAGCCGAAGCCACGTCCTTCACGGGGAACATCCTGCCTGGGGCTTCTGGGATTGCGGAACCCAAAGAATTCTTCCAAAGGATTCATGCCGCTGTGGCCCTGAATGGTAATGCTACTCGTCACATGGACCACCGCAGGGGTAACCTGCTGGGCAGCTGCGACGAAGTTCAGGCCGTCCGGTACGGTAAATTTGTCGTCCGCCAGCCAATTGACAAAACTTGTATTTTGTTTTTCAGTAAAATTAGTAGCTGATTGTGGTTGGTAAAAGAAACCGGCACCGGCCAAAGCAACTAGTCCCCCAATCAACGCAGCTAGGATTACACCTAAGAAAAATTGCTTATTGTTCATGTTAAATGCTGTTTAATTATTATATTTCTTACAACCACCTTAATAACCCCTCCGATCTTCTTTTTGTTTTGGGTTTTGCAATTATCTTCACGCTTTTAACACCTTTTAACAGGGTCAGGATTTTACTTCATTATCCGGCACACAGATATTTTTTTTTCCATATCCTCACCAAAAACCCTACCAGCTCCTTTGGTGAAAAATCATTTATCCCAAATTTTGACAAGTACCCCCAGAAAGTTTTTGTTCATCCAAAACAGATGGAGGATGCGCTTCGTCTTGAACGCGGGGAATAAAAAGCATGGAGCATGAAAAGTCCTACCTCAACCATTCCTGCTAGGGGCGGGAGAAGGGGTGTCGCTGTAATAGATGATAGAGTTTAATGCTAAGGCTGGAAAGCCGGGAAGTGGTTTCTTCGCGGCGTTCCAGCCTAGGTTTTTACTTGTAGTTCTCGGCTCTTTGTTTTGAGCTGCCTAAGCCATCGATGCCCAGTTCCACGACGTCTCCTTCCTTAAGGTATACCGGGGGGTTGAAGCCCATGCCTACTCCCGCGGGGGTGCCTGTGCTGATGATATCGCCCGGCAAGAGAGACATGTACTGGCTGATATAACTGACCAGTTGGGGAACATTGAATACCAGGTCCGAAGTGTTGCTGTCCTGTAGCATCTTGCCGTTTAGCTTTAACCAAAGCCTCAGGTTATGGGGATCTTCAATTTCGTCTTTAGTGACCAGGTAAGGGCCTAGGGGTGCAAAATTATCCGCACTCTTTCCCTTCACCCACTGTCCTCCATGTCGCAATTGGAAGTCTCTTTCACTGACATCATTGTGCAGGGCGTAACCAGCCACGTAATTCATGGCTTCTTCTTCGGAGACATAAGTCGCTTTCTTTCCTATGACCACGGCCAGTTCTACTTCCCAATCCGTCGCCTGGGAGCCTTTGGGAATAATGATAGGGTCGGAAGGGCCTGAAATGGAAGAGGTGGCTTTCATAAATAAAATCGGCTGGGTAGGTACTTCCATGCCGCTTTCTTTGGCATGTAAGGAGTAGTTCAGGCCTACGCAAATCAATTTAGAAGGCCGCTTGATAGGCGGGCCCAGGCGTTCCTCTTTAGAAACTTCAGGACAGGAAGACGCATTGTCGCTTAGCCAGCTAGCCAGTGTGGCAAGGCCGTCTTCGGCCAAAAACTCCTCTGACCAGTCACTTCCAAAAGCGCTGCAATCCAGCCATCTTCCATCTGCCGTTTCCACACCAGGCCGTTCTTTGCCGGCCTCTCCAAATCTTATTAATTTCATAGTTTAAGAGATTAATTATGTATACAAAATGTTCGAATGATAGTTTTTGAGTCTAGCAGGGATGAATTTCCGCTGTGTCGATTTCGAAGTGCTAGTAAGCCGGCCAGCCGACAGAAACTGGCATTGACGGCATTTTGGCAACTGTTAGTTTCCGGTCTTCCCCATCATGGGGAACAAGCGCCTGAGTTCTTCTTCTGAGGGCCTGCTTCCGTATTCGCAGAGCTCGAAGGCTTCTACATGGAGCACTTTATCGGCATTGATATTGCCATACCACTTTTTCAGGACAGCCATTAGGCCGGGGGAGACTTTTCCACTCCGTTGTTCTTTTAACCAGGCCAGTCTTTCCTCCCTGCCTGTGGGAATTTCCCCTTGGTAGCCATTGATCCAGGGCAGCCATTCGTAAAACTGCGATTCATGGGCATCAAGGGCATGGATTTTCTGATCAATTACTTCGGTTATATCAATAACGATGTCAGGCTGGAAGGGATTGGGCTTTTGGAAATGGTCCTGATAGTAGAGGAACACCGGATTCTTGGCCAGGGGCGGCGTATCCGCTGCAATGTTGGGTACGCCCACCATGAAGGCCGCATCCTGTACCAAAATCCCCGTATAGCGGTGATCGGGATGGTAATCATTGGAGCGGTGGGAGATGACCACATCCGCATCCCAATCCCTGATCCTTCGGATAATGTCCAGCCGGATCGGCAAAGTTGGCGTAAGCTCTCCGTCATGATTGTCCAGTACTTCATAGGTGATTCCTAGCCTGTTGGCGACCTCCTGTGCCTCTGCGGTACGGCGTTTCGCCAATGCTCCTCCTCCCTGGTCCATATGTCCTGCATCACCGTTGGTGACGGAAAGGAATTTTACTTGGTGTCCCAGTTTAACAAACAATGCGGCAGTGCCACCGCTCTTGATATCACAGTCATCCGGGTGTGCGCCGATCATCATTATCTTCAGGGGCTGGTCCTGTGCCTGAATAGAAAAGCAATGGAGGAGCAAGAGGAAGGTAAAAAGGATTTTTTGCATGGGGACAGTGGGCTTCTATGGTTAAAAGAAGGTGAAGATAGGGATTTCGGGTTTATCAGACAATGGGGAGAGGGTAATAGCAGGCTAAGAAATTACAGGAAATCGTTCAGCCAGATGAAGTAGGTCAAAGAGCACTTCGGCTTCCGGCAGCGTAGTTCCTTTCAAAGAGCCGGGATTCAAAAAAGCGGACAGCTAGGTGTTTTTCTCGAAAATAATGCCTTTGCACGTCGTATCTATCTGTTGGCAAGTGGTTGAGGTGTTGAAGCTTTTTTTAATCCCTTTGGGGTTACTTCCCTGCCTTTGCACAGTTCTTGCGATCTCCTGCCTATCAGTAAAGGGCGCCGCATACCGGCCTTTGTACTTTAACCCTCCCATACCTATGACAGAAGCAAAAAACAAACACCTGTGGTGGCACCACGGCATCATTTACCAGGTTTATCCCCGCTCTTTTCAGGACAGCAATGGTGACGGTGTAGGTGACCTTCAGGGGATCACTAAGCGCCTGGACTACTTGAAATGGCTAGGGATTGAGGCGCTATGGGTTTCCCCCATTTATCCTTCTCCCATGGCGGATTTTGGATACGACATCACGGATTATCAGGACATCCATCCTATTTTTGGCAGTTTTGCCGATTTTGAAGAGCTTCTGTCTGAAACTCACGCCCGGGGGATGAAACTGATTTTGGATCTTGTTCCCAACCACACCTCAAACCAGCACCCGTGGTTTTTGGAATCAAAAACATCCAGGGATAATCCCAAACGCAACTGGTACCTCTGGAAGGACGCCAATGAAGATGGATCCGAGCCGAACAACTGGCGAAGTGTGTTCGGGGGAAGTGCCTGGGAATGGGATGAAAATACCCAACAATATTACTATCATGGTTTTTTAAAAGAGCAACCTGACCTTAACTGGCGTAATCCGGAAGTGCAGGAAGCGATGTTGGCTGTCATGCGTTTTTGGTTGGACAGGGGTGTTGACGGTTTCAGGGTGGACGTCATGTGGCACATGATCAAAGATGATAAGTGGCGGGATAATCCAGTCAACAATGACTACAAACCGCATATGAGCACTTACGATGAGCTTCTACCCGTCTATTCCACCGATCAGCCGGAGATCCATGATATTATTCGGAAAATGCGCGAGGTCCTGGACAGCTACGACGAAAGGATGATGATCGGGGAAATTTACCTGCCCATCCAC
>CAZHZP010000082.1:0-9515 GCA_964537165.1 uncultured Roseivirgaceae bacterium
TTTCCCCCTCCTGCTTCCTGCTGAACAGCTTGAGATAGTCTTCTTTATCTGGAACGTGAAAAAGAATGAGCCGGGCTTGAAACTTTTCTCCCAACTTGGCAGCGTATTCTATGGCATTGAGAGAACATTCAGAAAAATCTGTAGGGCACAATATCGTAAAAGCTGTCATAACTGTGGTTTTAAATACTGCAGAAAAGGTTACTATTGAGCAAGCCCGTTCAATTCGGACTTTCCCCTTATCTACTCTTATATACTATACTCAAAATCAAGGCCATTCGTTTTATTTTCTGCTCACATAGGGGTTATCCTTGATATAAAACCTCCACGGCAAAAACGCATCCTCTTCCGCATAATCCACTCCAATCCGTGTTGTCTGTATGATTTCCGGTTTAGGTTCCTTTTCTTTCTCCTCCCCTATCCATATCGGCGAGTTGGTATCGTAAAGTACCAGATCGTTGAAGCCCTTGGTTATGCCCAAAGCACCGGCTAGCTTCCCGGGCCCATTGGTGAAATTGATCTGGCTTTTAATCTTCCTCCTAATGGCCATGGCATCCAAACCCATGAGCGGCTCCACTGCTCGCAACAACACCGCATTGGGTTCATTCTCCGCATGCGTCACGATGTTAAACAGATAATGGATCCCATAGCACAAATACACATAGCTCCTTCCCCCCGCTTTAAACATCACCTCTGTGCGGGGTGTTTTACGGTTGGGGTAAGCATGACAGGCTTTGTCCACACGGCCGTCATAGGCTTCCGTTTCCACGATACGGGACAAGGTGAGTTGGTTGCCAATATCTGTCACAATAATCTTCCCCAAAAGCTTTCTGGAAATCTGAACCACATCACCTTCCAAATAAAAACGCTGGGGGAGCACACTGATATCTAGCATGTTTATTTGTATTCAAATCCAACTTAAACAATATCGACGATAAAAAACACAAAAACAACAATATGTTTTCCGTCCAAAAGCCAATAAATCAAAAATACCCAGTAATTATCGGATGAAAGTAGGCCGGCTTTTCCCCGGCCTGCTTAATCAAACCTCTTGACATTCAAATCCTTTCTTAATATTTCAAAAATCCACCCTCAGAGAGAGGCCATAGGTGATCGGTTCGCCAAGATGGGCCGCCCCGAAATTGTATGCATAATCCACGTACCTCGTGTCCAACACGTTCCTTGCCCACCCGGAGAGTGTCATCGGGCCTTTCTCCACCGCCAGTCTGGCATTCACCAAATGGTAGGGGTCTTGTTTGATCTGGTTTTGAAGATCAAAATAGGTGGTGCCTAACCACATCCACTCGGCCCTGGCCGACAGCTGAATATCCCGGGCACGGTCGATCGACCGGCTGTACTGCAGGATAAAATTAGAAGTAAATTCGGGAGTGAATAACTGCTTGTTACCTTTAAAGCTCTCGTTATCCTGCTCTCCCGCCATGATCAGCTCCCTGAACTGAGCATCCGTAAAGCCCGCATTCCAAACCAGCATCAGGTCGTTCGCCAACAATGCGGTTAACTCCGACTCCAGCCCCCTGCTGGTCAATTCCCCTTCGTTGGTCGTGACGACAAAGGCTTCGGGCAAAATCAACTGTGGCACCTGTATGTCCTTTACCGTACTGTAAAAAGCACTGAGGTTCCATCTGAGCTGATCATCCAGAAACTCATTTTTTAAACCTAACTCGAAGTTGTTACTAAACTCCGGATCATAAGACCGTAAAGCTGGCTCGGACGGATTGCCGGTTACCTGCGAAAGTCCTCCCGCACGGAAGCCCCGGCTATAGGAAAGGAAAAGCAAATGCTCATCGGATGCGTTATAAGACAGTGCCAGCTTGGGCGAAAAAGCACTGAAATCAGCTTTTCCGCTCGTATCCGGTTGGATCAACATGGGATCCATGCCTTCCATCAAAAACTCTCCCCTGCCGGTCAGTTCTCTATATTCCTTGTCGTAACGCAGGCCTAAACTGAAATCGATCCTTTCGGAAAGCTGATACTTGCCTTGCCCAAACAAGGCCAAGCCCTTGCTCTCTCCTGTATTGGTAGTCAATAAGGTACTGCGCGGCGCACTGCCATATAAATCGCCGTTCTCCCCAAAATAAGTCCCTTGCTTAACAGGATCTTCCTTGACAAAACCAAAAAGCCCAGCCAACCAAGAAAACTTAGACGGATTTTCTTTAGACGAAGAAAGCCGAAGCTCCTGCGTCCAAACATTCACCTTATTCCAATCCTTTCCATAATTATTTACGATCGACACAATATCCAGAGGTGAGAAATCCCCGTCGATGGGATCCTCATAAATGCGGTAGTTGGATTGGAAGGAGGTCTGCGAACTGAAATTGATGTCCCCTGCATAGTCGATTACCAAAGATCCATTGGTGACATTGTCCACCATTCTGGTCAGGGTGTTTTGGTTAAGGCGGTATGGGTCATCAAATGCTTCGTCAAAACTCCCTGCCAAAGGAAAAGCACCGTGATTTTTCACGCCGCTATGCTTAAAGTTCAAAGTAAATGACCAATATGCATTGGCCAGATACCTCAAATAATAATTACCCAACAGGCTGTTCCGCTTGTCATAATCTGTATCGTTGAACCCATTGGTAAAGAATCCGTTGTGTTTCTCATACAAACCCGATGCGCCCAGAAACAGCTTATTGGGCACCAAAGCGGTCTTCACGCCCAGACTGTACCTGGACAAGCCGTAGTTACCGAAACCTACTTCAGCAAAGCCACTTGTTTGATTGGTAGGCCTCTTGGTAATGATGTTGATTACACCTCCCATGGCGTTGCGCCCGTACAGGGTTCCCTGAGGACCGCGCAATACTTCAATCCTTTCCACATCCAAAAGCCCGTTGGAATAATTATCTAAGCCAAACTGAATCACCCCGTCCACATATACCGCCACCGCCGGATCGTAAGAGGTGGTGGCAATGCCCCTGATCCCGACGACGTTTCTCCCATCCCCTGAGTGGGAAGCGTAAAAGTTCGGAAAAATCCCGCCGATATCCCTTGTCTGCCAAATTCTCGCCCGCCGGATCTCTTCCTCCTGAATATGCGATACCGCAACCGGGACCTTCTGTAGATTTTCCTCTTGCTTTTGGGCCGTGACGGTGACCTCCTCAAGCTGTTTGGTAAAAGGGATCGAATCAACAGTCTGACTGATGACATTCAAAGGCAGGGCTAAAACCGCCCCCGCCGCTACTAGTAATCTTCTAATAATAAACATCTATAGGATCTTCAAAGGTTATTGCTTCCATTTCAATACCCCGAAATTAAACAAAATCCTCCCGCTATCATATGGAGATACCAAAGAGTAAACAATAACTTGATCAAGTGTCTTTAGCAGACATAAATGGTTGTAAAAGCGCTGCCAAAACCATCACGGCCAGGCAACCGATCGCATTGTACCACAAGTAGCCGATGTTGATAGGAATTCCCAACAGGTGCCCTCCATTGTTCCAGTGAATCAATAAAATAAATGCCTCGGCGACTAACGCAGCAATAAAAACGGCATTCCCCCGAATCCATTTCATATAAAAGCCCACGAGGAAAATCCCTAGAATGGTACCATAAAACAAAGAACCCAAAAGGTTAACCGCCTGAATGAGATTTTCGAAGAGCATGGCATAACTGGCAAAGACAATGGCAAAAATCCCCCACAAGGCAGTGAACCATTTAGAAGAAAGGAGATAGTGGCCCGCTGATGCCTCCTTCTTGACAGATCTTTTATACAAATCCACTGTAGAGGTGGAGCCCAACGCGTTCAACTCCGAGGAGGTCGAGGACATAGCCCCACAAAATATGGTGGCAAACAACAAGCCTATGACCCCCTGTGGCAGGTAATCCATGACGAAGCGCATAAATACATAATCGGTATCCCTGGTCTCGGCGAGCGGATCATTCTTGATCATGAGGCTTTTTACGTCATCCCGGATTTTTTCCTGTTGCTCAGTTTGAAGGGCTATTTCTTTTTTCAGTTCGGCGACTCGGGTCTCATCTTGATCTTCCACAGCTTCCAGCAAGGCCATAATTTCTTGGTTTTTCATCTCAAAACCCCGGGAATAGGAATCTTGTAACACCTGAAATTCTTCCCGGTAGTCACTCTGCTCCAGTTTTTCGGTCTGTACTTGGTTGAAAAAAATCGGTGGCTGGTAAAACTGGTAAAAAACAAATACCATCACACCGATGAAAAGGATGATGAACTGCATGGGTATTTTTAAGAAACCGTTCATCACCAGCCCCATCCTACTTTCACGCAAGGATTTGCCTGTCAGGTACCGTTGTACCTGTGATTGATCCGTTCCGAAATAGGAGAGAAAAAGAAACACCGCCGCCGTCATTCCCGACCAGAAATTGTACCGGTCGGACAGGTCGAATTCGAAATTGACGATGTTAAGCTTATCCATTTTACCCGCTACATGCAAAGCTTCGGTGAATTTTATCGGGAGCATATTGATAATCAGGATACCTGCCAGAATCATCCCCCCCATCATCACCGCCATCTGCTGTTTGTGGGTAATAGAGACGGCCTTGGTTCCCCCCGAAACAGTGTAAATAATCACCGCTAATCCAATAAAAACATTGGTAAAGACCAGATTCCATCCTAACAGAGAGGAAAGGATAATGGAAGGAGCCAATATCGTGATACCGGCTGCTAATCCTCTCTGTATTAAGAACAAGATAGCAGCCAGCGTCCGGGTCTTCAAGTCGAACCTCCCCTCCAGAAACTCATAGGCGGTGTAGATCTTCAACTTATAATAAATCGGAATAAAAGTGACCGAAAGAATGATCATGGCAATCGGCAAGCCTAAGTAAAATTGGATAAAGCGCATTCCGTCAGCATATGCTTGGCCCGGCGTACTTAAAAAAGTGATGGCGGAGGCCTGTGTGGCCATGATGGAGAGCCCGATGGTCCACCAGTTGTCATTGCTCCCCTTGAGGTAGCCCTCAAGATCTTTGCTACCCCGGGACTTGTACACCCCATAGATGACGATGAGGAGAATGGTCCCGAATAATATGATCCAATCAATCGTGCTCAAGAGAAATATTGGGTTATAGCGTAATAAAGTATGATTTGAACCACCAGCGCCAGCACCAACATGCCGTACACCCTCTTCCAGTTAGTCGTGTTATTCATGTCCTTGTTCTATTAAATTGACAAATAGCTTAATGGCTCCCGGCACGCCGGCAGGAAGTAGCCTAAACCAAGATATGCCGGAATAAGTATAAGTTCCTTTCCCGTAGTTTGCCAGTAGTAAGGAGCCTCTGGTTTCCGGCTCTCCGGGATCACGCATGATAAGAGGCGTCGCATACTTGTCGTCCCATTCTCCCGGGAAATACAGCCCCCGCTCCTGCACCCAGCCTTCAAAGTCTGCCAGGTTGATCGGATTGGGCTCTTTCAATACGGGATGATTGCCCTCAATTTTAACCGGGGAATCTTCTACAGCCACCCTGTCCCGTGAAATCTGAAAAGGATAAGGCCCCAGTTGCTTGGCAAAAAGTGGGCCGCTGGTATTGTATTGCACAATGAGGTTGCCCCCGGCGTAAACATATTCCATCAAATCACTTACATGGTTGGCCAGGTTCGTATTGGTATTGAATGCACGGATGCCGATGATGATGGTATTGAATTGGCTAAGTCTTAAACTGGTCAATGGCCCGTTATCCAATAAGGCAACATCGTAACCTAAACTGGTCAGTACGCCGGGAATGTCGTCCCCGGCTCCCGGGATATAGCCGATCCGTTGGGGGCTCATGTTCAACGATAAATTGATCAGATTAAAGGTTGCGGACGGAAAATAGGTAAGGTTGGGAATATGTTTGTAGCTGATACGCTTCATCCCCTTGTCGTACACACGACCAGCTGCTGTGCGGTATTTGACATGGATGGTTTGCTTGCCGCTGCGGGAAATTCCTTGCAGCCGCACGGTAAAGGTAATGCTGTTTCTGGCTTCGTTTACCTGCTTCTCCACCTGTTGATATTCATTGGCGGCAAGGCCTTCAAACAGCAACTCCCCATCCACTACACCATCCTCAAAGCTCACTTGGACTTCTACCGTCTGGGGCTGGCTGTTGATCACAAATACATTGTCCTTGTCCACCGATAACCTGATTTCGGGGACTACTGTAAAAGGCTGGTTGATCTCCCCATCAACCGGGTCATTGTATTTGTACTTTAGGGGAAGGTGCTGAGTAACCTTCAATCCTCCTATCTCCCATACCAGCGTTCCCTCTACCGCCGGCAAATTGAAAGGCTTCCCGATCGCCAACTGATCGTTGATAACAAAAAGGTTGTCTTCCGGGGTTTTTTCTATCCAATAGGGTTGTGAAAGAGGAAAGTCTTTAGGCAGCTCCAGCGAAAGATCCCGGCGAAGGGTTTCATTGTCTTTCAGATCCTCATCAATGGCGACAGTTTGGTCCAGATAGTGAAAAGAAGCAACACGGAGCGAAGTGCCGGAAGGATTATTGACGACGAGTGAAGCATTGCTCTTTTCAGAAGGAAAAGAGCGTTCCTTCGCTGCCAGGAATTCAGCCTTCGCTCCCAAGACATTGAGGATGATGTCGTCAATCTGCTCCTGCTTTTCCCTGAGCCAAGGTTGCGTGGGATCCGGCTTATCCAGCATTCTCTTTATCCCAAGGAGCGCTGGGATATTTTCCTCAGGCTTTAAAAAATTAAATTGGTCTAGGAGTTGGGATATCGCAGACTCAATTTTGGTTCCGTTCTCGATTGAAGGCCATCGGTTTGCTACACCCTCAAAGGGATCATTTTTGAATTTCTCCCCGTCGATCAATTCGATATGGTCATCACTCTTCCCTACTTGGGCGGTGGCGCCAAATCCCTGGGATTTGTGCATGGTCCTGCTGTCGGCCGCAATCTGAGAATAGGTCGTACCCAACAGCGCATTATATTCTCCAACGGGAAAGGCATAAGAGATCTTCCCCTCTTCTGGTTCATAAGGCGCCCCCCAGTTATAACCGTTCCAAAACACCCTTTTGGCCGTCCATGGCTGCACATGGCTTAGTTGTTCAGGAAAAGCATTTGGATCAGCTGCCGCCCTAAAAGCCTCAATAGACAGTATGGCCGAAGTGGTATGATGCCCATGCGTGGTGCCTGGGACGGTGTTAAAGCGGTTGATAATGATATCGGGTTGGAAATTCCTGATCACCCAAACCACGTCGGAAAGGAGTTTTTCCCTGTCCCAGTTGTTCAAGGTTTCATCAGGGTTTTTGCTAAAGCCAAAGTCGATGGCGCGCGTAAAAAACTGCCTTCCGCCGTCTGTTTCCCTGGCTTTGAGCAGTTCCTGTGTACGGATCATGCCGAGTTCCAAGCCCAGTTCTTTGCCGATCAGGTTTTGTCCCCCATCCCCGCGCGTAAGCGACAGATAGGCCACTTGTGCATGTTCTTTATTGCCCAAATAGGCAATGAGACGGGTATTTTCATCGTCCGGATGGGCCGCAATGTAAAGGACGCGTTTGGTTTCTCTGAGCTTTAGCAGCTCGTGGTAGATGGCTGAGGAGGACTGTGCCGACGAAAAATGGGGAAGAGCAACAAGAACAAGGATAAGAATTGAAAAGAAGGCGTGTCCATTTTTTCCTAAGCCCATACATCGTGTATTTTAAACCAAAAGCTAAAATAAGGATTCGTCCGTGTAAAACAATTGGTGCAAAAGTTAAAAAACGGAATTACTTGATAAACGGGGAAGATCGGAAATGTCATATCAGATGCTGGTGTAGCTGGACCTTTCATAGGGTAACTTCTTCCTGTCGATGGGCAAGCTGGAACGCAGTTAATTGATTTTCAAACGACTAGCTATTCTACCTGTGTTCATTGGCCTGAGTGATTGGCTTCCTCTTCGGTATCAAATTTTAAAGGTGTTTGGATATTTTAGGGCACCGGTATTCAGCATTATATTGTTGTTTATGCACCTGGACATCGGTGTTTCACTTATTGCATACTTACATCCTGATAAACACATAATGTTGGATCACATCATTGTGCATCAATTGCAAAATCAACAACCATCTTACTTTCAGGAACCCTTGACACAAGTTGATTATCCCAACAAGTTTGAAGAAGTTCCCGGCAATATCAAGCTTGCCAACAAACCTTTTCGGATAAATGTTGAAACTAATATACGTCCGGCACGCTGTTCCACCATTGCAAGTCCCCCCTTTTTAAAGGCTTTCTACGTCCTTTACTATGTCTCCACGAGCAAAAGCGGCTACAGAAAGCATGAAATTTCCAGCAATATTCCCAGCCTATTTTGTCATAAGATTATTTAAACGTAAAAGGATGGTTCCCGTTCCATCGACTATTTACCCCTTGTCTCCCATTTTCTGGTAGATATTTTATAACTTCGATTTCAAAAACAATTCCTTTACTTATGATCCGACGAAAGCTACTGACGTTGTTCCTTTTATCTTGTTTGGCTACTACCGTTAGGGGACAGGGCGCATACGACCTGATCAGCCTGGACACCAAGAAATCCTTCGGCAGATTCCAAATCATCCCGGGCAGTGCCCGAAATATCACTGACTCCCCGCGCTACGACAACCAGCCCAACTTTATCAATAACGAGCAGCTCGTCTTTTCTTCCCAACCGGACAACGGCGCCAACGAGATCATCATGTATAATTTCGACACGGGCAATTTTACCAATATGACCCGAACGCCCGACAAAAGCGAATTCTCCCCGGCGCTGACGGACTGCGGACAGTATATCTCAGCGGTGACCGTGGAAGAAGACAGCACGCAAAGGCTATGGCTTTATCCCATCAATATGGGCGAACCTGAACTGCTATATGACGACATCATGCCCGTAGGCTACTACGCCTGGCACGACAACATCGCCGCCATGTATGTCCTGGGTAATCCCAGCCGCCTGATCTATCCCTACAGCAAAGAGGAAAAGGTGACCCTGGCCGAAAACATCGGCAGAAGCATCAACAAACGTCCCAAATCTAATGAGGTGGCTTTCTTAAACGCGGGGAGTAATGTGGTAGTCGACGGACAAAAAACCATGGAAATCCTCTCCTACGATATAAAAAATCAAAGTTCCAAAAACCTCGGTCTGTCCTTGGGGGGCTCTGAGGATTTTATCTGGATTAATAAAAACACCCTGTTGATGGCAAGAGGGAAAGAACTGTTTGTCAGAAATGTAAAAAAGAGTGCCTCTTGGGAGAAAATCGCATCGGTATCCCTCCCCGGCTATAAGGAAATCTCCCGATTAGCGGTCAGTCCTAAAGGAGATAAGCTGGTGTTGGTGATGGAAAGGGAGACTCAGTAAACACCCCGTTTATCCACTCACCTGCTCCTGGATACCTCCTGCCACTTGATTGATCCTGTACCGGCCGCAAAAGGCTACCAAAATACTAGAGCCTCGACTTTATCCCTACAGCTGCAAATCCTATATTTGCAGCTTTATTTATCATCAGCCAGAGAACATGAACAACTTTATAGAAGAACTGAGATGGAGGGGAATGCTCCAGGACATGACACCGGAGATCGAAGAATACCTAAA
>CAZHZP010000083.1:0-9451 GCA_964537165.1 uncultured Roseivirgaceae bacterium
GCGTAAAGGAGTTTTCCCCTTCCCCATGTTTTCTGTATATTTCGCAGCTAAAAAATGATATGTGATGACTCGATTATTCCAATTCAGCCTATTTATGTGGATGGTATGCTGTACAATGGCTGTACACGCCCAGCAAAAAGCCGTTTCCCTAGAAGATGTTTTTAAGAAGGGGACTTTTAACCAAAAGTCTGTTCATGGTATCAACTGGATGAAGGACGGGCGATATTATAGTTCCCTGATCAATGAAGACCATCCGAAGGTGGTGAAGATCAATATTGCCTCAGGCGAACAAGAAGCCGTCCTGATCGACGGCGGGCAATTGGGTATTAATTTTTCTACTTATTCTTTCAACAACGACGAAACCAAAGCCCTTTTGGCATCAGATGTAGAGAGCATTTATAGAAGATCTTCCAAAGGGATTTACCATGTTCTGGACTTGGTCAGTGGCAAGGTTCAGGAATTGATGGATGGGGAGAAAATTTCCTACGCCACCCTTTCTCCCGACAATACCAAGGTGGCCTTTGTCAAAGACAATGATCTCTACTATGTGGAGCTGGAGTCCAATAAAGTGCATCAGGTGACCCATGACGGGAAGTGGAACCACATCATTAACGGCGCTGCCGATTGGGTGTATGAAGAAGAATTTTCCATGGCCCAAGCTTTTGATTGGTCTCCTGACGGTAACAAGATCGCCTTTCTGAGATTTGACGAGTCAGAGGTGCCCGAATTCAATATGCAAATGTGGGGCGCACTTTACCCTGAGGATTATAAGTTTAAATATCCTAAAGCAGGTGAAAAAAACGCGGCGGTCAGCATCCATATCCATGATCTTCAGGCCGACAAAACCTTGACGGTGGATGCGGGTGAAGAAAAAGACATTTACCTCCCCCGGATTTACTGGGCGGGGAGTTCTGAGACGCTGGCCTTTATTCGTCTCAACCGATTACAGAACCAGATGGACCTTTTTCATGCCCATGCAAACTCCGGAGAAAGCAAACTGGTGGTGCAGGAAAACTCGGATACCTATGTTGATCTGAACTATAATGACAACCTAAAGTATCTGCGGGATGGCAAAGGGTTTATCCGGACCAGCGAGCAGGACGGTTATAAGCACATCTACCATCATGACATGGAAGGCAACCTGATCCGCCAGATCACGACCGGAAGCTGGGAGGTAACGGACCTGATCGGTGTGGATGAGTCCAGCAACACGCTTTATTATTTGTCTACGGAGCTTTCCCCTTTGGAAAAAAACCTTTATGCCATCAGGCTCAACGGTAAAAGGAAGGAATTGCTCACCCCGGTACGGGGAACCCATAATATCAATATGAGCGGGGACTTCAAATATTTTATCGATTATTACTCTACTGCCAATAGCCCCTTAGTGGTCAGCCTGAACACCGCTTCGGGGAAAACAATTAAAATACTTGAAGACAACCAAAGCTTGCGGGATCGACTGGAGAATTTTGCCATTGCTCCCAAAGAGTTCTTTCAATTCGAAACAGTGGACGGTACGACATTGAACGGCTATATGCTGAAGCCTGCCGACTTCGATCCCAACAAGCAGTATCCCGTATTGATGTACGTGTATGGCGGTCCCGGTTCGCAAACGGTCACCAACGCTTGGGGCGGAACCAGGGACTTCTGGCATCACCACTTGGCCGCAGAGGGTTATCTTGTAGTCTCTATTGATAACCGAGGTACAGGGGCGAGGGGTAAGATGTTCAAAGACCTGACCTACGCCAATTTAGGCAAAATCGAAACCGAAGACCAAATAGCAGGAGCCAGATACCTTGGATCTTTGCCCTTTGTTGACAGTGAGAGGATCGGGATTTGGGGATGGTCCTACGGTGGCTATATGTCATCGTTAGGCTTGATGATCGGCAATGATGTTTTCAAAGCGGCCATTGCGGTGGCGCCGGTGACCACTTGGAGGTATTATGATACCATCTATACCGAAAGGTACCTGCAGACCCCTCAGCTTAATGCAGCCGGATATGATAACAACAGTCCCATTACACATGTGAATAAGCTTAAAGGAAATTTTCTGCTGATCCATGGCACGGGGGATGACAATGTCCACTACCAAAATGCGGTTGATCTGGTGGATGCCTTGATCAGCGCTGACAAACAGTTTGAGACTTTCTATTATCCCAACAGAAACCATGGCATCTATGGGGGGAACACCACCTGGCATCTGTATACCATGATGACGGATTTTATCAAGAGAAAACTCTAAAGCATGGTTTATCTCCGGATGAATGAATGTTCATCCGGAGATCATTTACCTTCATAAGTTTTTTGGCCTCTTTTATAGCTCAAGGTCATTTAACCCGTTCACCTTGTCCCTCGGATGATGGGAAACCACAGGGACGTGAAAATCCCAAAACTGAGAACAAACAACAGTGTATAAATATCACTCCCCATGCTACATTAGTTATTCGTAACAAAGCAACGACAAGTGATGACCAATGTGTCAGCCGCTCACTGCTTACGAAGGAGACCAGCCTCAAAAATATTGGGTAGCCGGCGCTTTTTTTTACATATCTTGCTGTCATAAAAATCCTTTTTTTATGAAAGCGTCCATTCTTGTCACTGCCTTAGTTGCCTGTTTCACGTTGTTCCTTGGTGTTAAGCACCCGGTTGATTTTTCGTCGCCAGACCCGGACTGGGAAGCTGTCGCCGATAGCGTCCAGCATGCTACCCTGACTGCATTCTATTCAGAAGAGGGCCAATATATCATGCAGGACAATGGTGGCAACCGGACCTTCCATTATTGGTGGAACGCGCATGTATTGGATGTGTTGGTAGATGCCCATCTACGCGGCAACGACCAGGAGGGAAGGATGCTGGCCATTCTCAGGGGGATAAAAAGCAACAATAACGACCAGCTCCCCAACGACTACTACGATGATATGGAATGGCTGGCTTTGGCTTCCTTACGGGCTTATCATGCCACCGGCAATCAGGAGTTTTTAGAAGCTACGGTTGTCCTTTGGGAAGATATTAAGACCGGCTGGAATGACCATCAGGGAGGGGGGATTGCCTGGAGAAAAAACCAATTGGACTATAAAAACACACCAGCCAACTCACCGGCTGTCATCCTGGCGTCGCGTCTGTACAAGGAATGGAGAAAACCAGAGGATCTACAATGGGCTAAGAAAATTTACCAATGGCAAAAATCCTATTTGGTGGATCCTGTAACCGGTTTGGTCTGGGACGGCGTGAACCGACAGGGCGACCAGCAAATCGACAAAGCTTGGAGGTTTACCTACAATCAGGGTGTTTATATTGGGGCTTCTCTGGCGCTGTATGAGCTCAGTGGAGATGGTTTTTATTTGGAGGAAGCCATTAAAACAGCCGCGTTTGTTATTGCTGATGATCATCTCTCACCAGGCGGCATATTAAAAAGTGAAGGAAACGGAGATGGAGGACTATTCAAAGGCATCCTGGTGCGTTACTTCACAGAAATGATCCTATCAGGCCACCTTTCAGCTGACCAGCGCAAACACTATACGGATTTTCTCCGGCAAAATGCCCTCTTGCATTATCGGCATATCAAAAGACCGGAGATGTTGATCGGCCCTGCTTGGAATAAAACTGCCGGAGAAGTCGTTGATGCATCTACCCAATTAAGCGGATTGATGTTACTGGAGGCCATGGCAAAGATCGAAGGCGCTGACGGCGGTTAAGAAAGGGTTTAGTTGATAAAGAACTAATTGGCTATTTCGCTAGGCTGTGGGGCTTAGTTGTCGCTAGATCCTTCCTGCGTACTTCAAATCATCCTATTCGACCAGTTAAAGAATATCGGAACCAAAATATTTGCCTTCCTGCATATTTTCGTACATTGACCCCGGTTAAATGATTTTTAGCATTAAATAAGCATAAACCTTAATAAAGATGACCACCAGTGCAATCACTCCTGCGTTGAGAAGAGTCCGGTTCTTTACCCTAATACTGACGGCGCTTATCTTCTTCCAATGTTCATCGGACGGAGATACTCTCAAAATTAAAAAAGGCTCCCACATCTTTCTTATCGGCAACAACCTGCCCTCCAGAATGATGAACTACGGCTTCTTTGAAACCGAGATGCACCTCCGGTATCCGGATAGCCTGCTTTTTATTAGAAATATGGGCGATGGCGGCAATACGCCGGGATTTAGGCCACATTCGGGCAGAAACTCTCCATGGGCATTTCCAGGCGCTGAAAAATTCCAGACCGAACTTGCAAAGAGATCAGGCAGCGAGGGACATCTCGAAACAGAAGATGAATGGTTGAAGAGATTGGAAGCAGATATCATCATCGCTTTCTTCGGGTATAACGAGTCCTTCGAAGGACCTGAGGGGCTGGAGAATTACAAGGCAGAACTTGAGGCCTTTATCCACCATACTTTCAGCCAAAAATACCATGGTGACACCACCCAGCTGGCTATAGTTTCACCGATAGCCTTCGAGGATCTCTCGGATCGTTATGATCTTCCTGACGGAAAAAGGGAAAATGAAAACCTGCAGCTTTACACCGAGGGGATGAGAGAAGTGGCGGAGCGGAACAACGTGCTTTTTATCGATGCCTTTGGTCCGTCCAAGAAGTGGTATGCCTCGGCAGAAGAGCCTTTAACAGTTGACGGATTTCAGCTGAATGAAGAAGGTTATAAGAAATTTGCGGTCTTCTTGGCAGATGAGGTTTTTGGTAAGGAAAGGGCCACGGCTGAAGAGCATCGCGAACTGGTGTTGGCCGCAGTGAGGGAAAAGAACTGGATGTGGCACAACGATTTCAAAATCCCCAACGGTGTCCATGTTTTCGGTCGTCGTTACGATCCCTTCGGCCCGGATAACTATCCTGCAGAAATCAAGAAAATCCGTGAAATGACCGCTATTCGGGATGAGGCAATCTGGAAGGCCGCCAAAGGTGAAAAAATGGATGTTCGTTCAGCAGACCAGCATACCTCTGAGCTGCCTCCTGTTGAGACGAATTTTAAATATGATGAAAAGAACCCTCCCAGGTACCTTTACGGGGAAGAAGCCTTGTCAACGATTAAAGTGCCCGAAGGATATAAGCTGGAACTTTTTGCTTCCGAGGAGGAATTTGAAGATTTGGCTAATCCCGTCCAGTTATCTTTCGATAACAAGGGAAGGCTGTGGGTAGCCACGATGCCGAGCTACCCTCATTACAAGCCAGGCGATGAAAAACCCGATGACAAGATCATCATCCTGGAGGATACAGATGGCGACGGGAAGGCCGACAAACAGACGGTTTTTGCCGACGGACTCCATCTTCCGGTAGGCTTTGAGATTGCTCCGGAAGGCGTATATGTGTCCCAAGGAACTGACTTCATGCTTTTCAAAGATACAGATGGGGACGATGTTGCTGACAGCAGGGAAATTCTCCTCAGCGGTTTTGATGACCATGATACGCACCACGCCCATAGTGCTTATGAAGCTGATCCTTCCGGCGCCATTTACATGGCCGAAGGTGTATTCCTGCATACCAACGTCGAAACGCCTTATGGCCCAGTGAGGGGCACCAACGGTGGTTTTTACAGGTACAATCCCGCAAGAAGGCATTTGGAACGTACCGCCCAACTTTCGATTCCAAACCCCTGGGGGATTATGTTTGACGACTGGGGGCAAAACTTCTTTGCAGAAACTTCCGGTCCGGATGTCCGCTGGATGATGCCGGGATCGGTCAAACCCCGTTATGGTGTGGCTACACATAAATCCTTCAACCTTATCGAGGACAAACACCGGGTACGGCCTACTTCAGGCCTCGAAGTAGTTTCCAGTAGGCATTTTCCAGATGATGTTCAAGGAGATCTGTTGATCAACAACACCATTGGCTTTTTGGGAATGAAGCAGCACATCATCGAAGACGATGGTACCGGCTATAAAAGCCGTCATCGGCAAGACCTGGTGGTGGGATCAGATCCCAACTTCAGGCCGGTCGACATGGAATTTGCGCCGGATGGCTCTTTGTATATCGTGGATTGGCACAACGTGTTGATCGGCCATATGCAGCACAATGCCCGGGATCCATTTCGTGACCATGTGCACGGTAGAATTTACCGCCTTACCTATCCGTCACGTCCTTTGGTGAAACCTGCCCAGATCGATGGTGCAAGTATTCCGGTACTCTTGGATAACTTGAAGTTACCTGAGTTCCGTAGCCGTTACCGAACCAGACGTGAATTGCGCGGCAGGGATGCTAATGAAGTATTGTCTAATTTAGCCACTTGGACCGCCGATCTGGACAAAAATGATCCGCGGTATGAACACCATCTGCTGGAAGCGCTTTGGGTAAGTTGGGGGCTGAATAAAGTAGACGAAACCTTGCTTCGCCAGTTGTTAAAAGCCAATGATTTTAGAGCCAGGGCGGCCGCGGTCAGGGTTTTGCGCTATGCCGGCCATCAGGTGGCAGACCAGCCGGAGCTGTTGAAGCAGGCGGCAGCGGACGAACACGGACGGGTAAGGTTGGAAGCCATTGTGGCGGCTTCTTGGCTTGAGCCGGAAAAGGGATTGCCTGTTATTGAAGAAGCGGGCAAACATCCGCTGGATGACTGGATGATCCACGCACATGCCACAGCCCTCGCTCATCTCAATGATCATGCCGTAGGGGAGGTGAAAGAGCAGGTCACACAAACCCATCTCGAAGGTGCTGAGCGTGAGCTGTTCATCAAAGGAAAGGAAATTTATGCCAGGGAGGGATATTGTGCAACCTGCCATCAGCCAGACGGCAAAGGTCTGTCGGCTTCCGGATTTCCCCCACTGGCCAACACCCGATGGGTACAGGGAAATGAAGAGCGCTTGATCAAGTTGACGCTTCATGGACTTTTGGGGCCTATCGAAGTGTTGGGTGAAAAATATCCGGGACAGGTGCCCATGACGCCGTTCGGAGGCATGCTTAAGGACGATGATATGGCCGCTGTGCTGACCTATGTCCGTAATTCCTTTGGCAACAGGGCTTCTGCCATCACGCCTGAACAGGTCAAAGCGGTAAGGGAAGCCACCCAGGGAAGAACCGGCTTCTACTCACCTGAGGAGCTGCTGAAGGAACATCCCCTGGAAGCTAATTGATAGCAATTAATAAAATGGCTAAAGCCTAAGCTGAAGATTTTCGATCCCAAGCTTAGGCTTTTTTAGTTAGGTGATAGGCGGGCTAGTTTCTTGTTTAGTTAATTGGGAAGCTTGAGCATAACCTATTCTAAAGTCCCGAAATCTATTTGTGGCGCGCTATGCCTTTCTTTCTGCGAGAACGTGGCGCCCAAAGTTGTTGATTCACCGAAAAATCCCCCGTTTTTCAGGAAAAACTGCCCATCTTCTACACCTCCGGCAAAATCCTTTCGATAACCCCGTCGTCCGATATCATCCGCCGAGAACTTTGCGCTGCCCAGTGCTACCCAAACACCTCCGGTATCCCGTATCCACTGGTTGGTGTAAAGTGCCTTTCTGCCTTCATAGCCCTTGTAATCCAAAAAGTTTTCCAGGAAAGAATGCGGTCGTTTGTACCAGGTATCGGTCTGCGGGCGTAGAAAGCTGGCGATCAATTGCCATTCACCTACCTCTGGTGCATAAAAATACGCGGTATAGATGGTGTTTCCTTCTCCGTCCGGTGTGACGGAATTTAGAAAGCGGTAGGTGTTTCCGGTGATCCAGGGATATCGTAAAAAGCTCTGTCCACCTGATCCTTCGTTGCCGAATTCACCGGTATAAACATCCTTGCCCTTTTTCAATAGCTTGATACGCTGGTTTTCGGGGATTTCATTGGGGTCATCGGTATGGAAGGGACTCCACACAGAGAACAATACCCGCCTTTCGGTGGGGGAGTTTGCCTGAATGCCAAAATAACCTTCGGCAAATCCGTTAGCCATATAATAGGAGCCTTCGGGATCCTCGCCCACAGGAACGGTGATCTCACTGTAAAACCATTGAAATTCGGTTTCTGCCGGGACTTCATACGACAAATGCACCGAAGGGCCCCTCCTTCCCCAATAGAAGCGGTTGTCTATATTGTCCTTGACGAAACTGGCTTCCAGGCTTTCGCCCGAGGAATCAATATGTATGGTTTTCAGCTCCGAAAAATTTCCTTCCCCTTTGTTTATACCTCTGAAAGCAATCTGGTTGTAGCCTGCAGCCAGGCTTATTTCCCCCACTTTTACAGCCGTTGTCCCTTTGGGAATGACAATGCGTTTTGCGTGAGCTCCCACTGAAACTTCAATTTCGCTTTCCGTGGCCTGTTCTTCCAGTTCCAAATGCAGAACGGCATGTTGTGGATTGGCGAAATGTGCAAAAGTACTCAACACACTGGCAGTGGATTTCCATTCCTTAATGCCGGCAGAGGTGAGGTGGTCGTTGTCCCCCACAGCTGTTAAATATGTGTTCCCTCCTATAGGGATGCTGATTCTCCCAGGGCCAGTATCTGTCAACATTGCTGTTTTAACCTGTGGCAACGGCATGGTGCCTATCAGAAAAAGAAGGGAGAAAAAACATCTTAAGGTCATAGGATAGTCGTTTATGCCCTAAATTATAAAAACCCTCCGTATTGGCGGAGGGTTTTTATAATAAATCTGAAGGCCGGCGGGTCTAGTCTGTGTAAGAAATTCTTCTTGATGCCTTTCTCATCAGGGTATTGATCAGGTCTTCGGTGGAGCTACCGAGGGAGCCCGACACAGCTTTGTTGTAGTTGACCAAAAGTTCGCCATGATCGGCATTGTAGATGGAGAGATTGATGATGGCTTTGTTGGTGGATCCGTAAAAGCCAACAAGCATTCCTAAAGCTACTGAAGCTCCTTCGGACATCGGCTTGTTGGTTTCGAAAGTCCCCATGATTACCGCGTCTACTCCCAGGATTTCAGCAATCTCATCAGGGGTATAATCAGCCAGGTATTCCTGTGTAATGTTATTACGTCTCAGGAGGGCATTGGTGGTATTAGGATCCTGCACCTTTACCTTTAGTCTGTTTCTTTTTTCCCGTTTCAAAAACCAGGAGTACATGGCTGACTGGATACTTAAGCCTTCGGACTCTTCCATTCTTTGAAGCTGTTCGGGAGTGATGTCTTTCATTTGCTTTGGTCTCAGGGTCACCGAAGCTTTGAATGGAATGATGGCTATGATCTCATGGGAAGCCGTGAGCCGGTCAAAATCCGGGTTTTCATAAAGATGGGTCTGTGCATGGGACAGATAGACCATAGACAGAAAAAACAACGACATTAACGCTTTTTTCATGGTAATAGAAAATTAGTATGAACAATTAATTGGAAAAAATGCCTCACTAAAAAATCAGAACAGAGTCTTGTTCAATAGTCGGGGAATTTTCTGCAAACGTAAACTTATTTTTTTAGATTTTCATTTTTTTCTGAAGAAAAAAAATAGCTTTAAAACTTTGATCATCAATGAATTTGATCCGATTCACGGGAACAGGTAGCGGGACTTGCTCCGGGAGTGAGATAAGATGGGC
>CAZHZP010000084.1:0-9385 GCA_964537165.1 uncultured Roseivirgaceae bacterium
AATATTTGCAAGATGTATGCTAAAAATGGAGAACAAGTGGGGAAATCGAAAACAAATTCCACTCAAGGATGATCCGGTATCAGAGAAACACGCTAAAAATCAAAGCGATTGTATAAGTAAAACGAAGTTTTTTCATCATTCAAATCTGAAGTCAACATCCACCCATTCAAATCCAAAAGCCGACCTTTTGAATCAATGATGACCGTATCAACCGAATACGATAAATCATGGCTAGCCTGGGCATCATTTTTCCTTTGGCAACTAATGGTAATACCTATAATGACAAGGAATATTAAATATCTCATACGGTTTAGATTCAGTGACTTAATAACGAATCTCTGCACTTCAGGTCTCTCCAGCGGATAAATTGCTATTTATCAAATATAACTAAAAAAATAATTACGGTAAGCCGATGATGATGAAAAATAACTTAAATATTTAGTTCTCGAATCCGGATGACTCTCAGGAAGATGTAGCGACCACTTTCAATAATATCTATAAAATACCTCCCTGCAATTTTCTACATACTATGAACTTTCAGGTGGATACTGGTGAAGTTTATAAAAGTAGGGTTTATTCCAAGCCCTACCTTTTAAGCAGCTGACCCAATTGTTTTTCTATTCCGTCAAAAGCAAAAGAAGCCAATGCATTATCCATTTTCGCCCCTATCTGCTTAAGACAGAGCTGCCCGATACTGCCTTCATGGCTATGGTGGACAGCATAGGAGGGAGCAAAATTGTCATTTTCAATGTCCATGCCTACAGACTTGTACGCATCCCGGAAAGGAACCCCTTCCAGCACCAGCCGATTGACTTCTTCCACACTGAAGAGGTGTTTAAAGGCCTCATTGTTCAACAAATCCTTTTTCACCTCAATATGCTGTAGCATAAACGTGGCAATCTGTAGACAGTCCCGCAATTTCTCGAAATCGGGGAAAATCGTTTCTTTTAGCAACTGTAAATCCCGGTGGTATCCCGTGCTCATATTGGTCAGCTGCATCAGCAAGACCTGCGGAGAGGCTTGCAGTTGGTTGGTTTTGGCGCGGATCAATTCGAAGACATCGGGGTTCTTCTTATGGGGCATAATGCTCGACCCGGTGGTCAGTTCATCGGGAAATTTGATAAAGCCAAAATGCTGGTTCATAAATAGGATCGCATCTGTGGCCAGTTTGTTTAAGGTTCCCGCTACTCCCGCCATCGCAAAGGAGACTAGCTTCTCTGTCTTTCCACGGCTGTTTTGCGCATTGATGACATTGTAATGCATTTCCCGAAAGCCCAAAAGCTCCGTCGTTAAGGCCCTTTTTAGGGGAAAAGATGAACCATAGCCAGCCGCTGAACCCAATGGGTTTCGGTTGGCCAGATTGAAAGCAGCAAGCCATAAATCCATGTCTTCGGCCAAGGCTTCCGCAAAAGAGCCGAACCACAGGCCAAAGGAAGAAGGCATCGCCAGCTGGGTATGGGTGTAGCCAGGCATAAGATCATTTTTATGCCGTTCGGCTAGGGCTACCAATAGATCAAATAGCACCTTGATTTCATCGATCAGAGACTGGATCTCCGAGCGGTAAAATAATTTCAAATCCACCAACACCTGGTCGTTGCGTGAACGCCCGCTGTGTAGCTTTTTCCCCACTTCCCCATATCGCTGGGTCAACAGGAACTCCACTTGGCTATGCACATCCTCCACACCCGGTTGAATGGAGAATCGCCCTTTTTTTATTTCCTGGTAAATCTCCAGCAAGCCTTTTTTAAGCGTGGCTAATTCGTCAGCAGAAAGCAGATTAATCTCGGCCAACATGGTGGCGTGGGCGATAGAGGCAATCACATCAAAAGGTGCCAACAGCAGATCAAATTCAGGATCTCTGCCGATAGTGAATTTTTCGACCTCCGCCTTGCTGCTGGTGTTTTTTTGCCAAAGTTTCATATTGTCAATGTTTTATATCAAAATAAGTCTTCAATAAATCGATGTAAAATCTCACACCCTGTCCGACTTCTTCCAAATAAATAAATTCGTCGGCGGTGTGCGAACGCGCGGAATCACCAGGGCCGATTTTTACGGAAGGATAGGGGATAAGGGCCTGATCAGAGAGGGTGGGACTTCCATACAGGGTTAAGCCCATCTGATCAGCCACGCGCAGGATTTTGTGGCTGGAGTCAATTCGGGAGGAATTTAGTCTTAATGACCTGGGCTTTAGATCCGCACGCAGTACGGAGCGCAATTCTTCCAAGGTTTCTTCTAAGCTGTAGGCATCAGTCACCCGAACATCCAGGGTATAGGTACAGCGATCCGGAACGACATTATGCTGGCCACCCGCCTGGATGACGGTTGCCGTTACTTTATTTTCTCCTAGATAGTCCGACTTTTTCTCAAAACAGTAATCTTTTATGAGATTAAGATCTGCCAGCGCTTCGTAAATGGCGTTCACTCCTTCATCCCTAGCCGCATGGCCTGCCTTGCCCCTTACCTCGGCATCGATGACCAGCAGGCCTTTTTCCGCCACTGCCAATTGAAGCAGGGTAGGCTCTCCCACGATTGCTAAATCTATCTCCGGCAAATCAGGCAAGAGATATTCAATCCCGCCTTTGCCGCTGATTTCTTCTTCGGCGCTTGCCACTAAGATCAGGTTATAAGGAAGTTTTTGTTCATGGAAATAAACAAAAGCCATGATGAGGCTGACCAGGCAACCTCCTGCGTCATTACTTCCCAAGCCGTATAGCTTGCCGGCTTCCGCTTTTGCTTCGAAAGGATCCCTGGTGTATCCCTGGTTAGGTTTTACGGTATCATGGTGAGAGTTGAGCAGGATCGAAGGGAGAAGGGGATCAAAATGCCGGTTGGTAGCCCATACGTTGTTTCCTTTCCTTGATGATCGGATAGCTTTGGATTGTAAAAATTCAGTGATAATTCCCGCCGTTTCTCCTTCTTCCTTGCTAAAAGACGGCGTTTCAATCAGTCTTTTCAGAAGTGAAATGGCTTCACCTGTCAGCTTTTCTATATACTCTGATTCCAATTTTCTACTAATAAGGTGTAATTAAAAATCCAATCTGGCTATTAAGACGATCAATAGCCCATTGAGTAAATAAAGAAGGATTAAAACTTTATCCGACCGCCGTTTAGCTCTTTAACACCAATTTTTGCTATTGACTGGTGTTGAATCCGGTCAATAGAGGTCATATCGTCGTTTTTCTATACTGGTACCGGCGCTTTTGCCTTTCTCGGCCAACAGCAAATTATCGGGAAGTCCCAGCCAAACACGGTTGACTCCCTTATACAAAGCCGCAAAAGCATTGTCCAACTTAGGGATCATCCCGGAGTGGATGACTTTTTCCTGCTTCAGTTCTTCGAAGACCTCCTCATTGATCAGGGGGATCAGGGATGCATCATTCTTTTCATCGATCAGCACACCGGGTCTGTCAAAGCAGTAATAAAGGTTTACCGTATGCTTCTTGGATAAGGAAGTGGCAATTTCTGAAGCGATGGTGTCCGCATTGGTGTTGAGTAACTGGCCTTTTTTATCGTGGGTAATCGCACATACTACCGGGACGATGCCTGCGGCCAAAAGCAGTTCAAGGAGGTCGCTGTTCACCGCTTTTACATCTCCCACATAGCCGTAGTCAATATCTTTTACCGGACGTTTTTCCGAACAGATCAGGTTACCGTCTGCTCCGGTAAAACCCATGGCATTTTGGTCAAGGCTTTGGAGTCGGGCAACCAGTTGCTTGTTGATCAAGCCGGCGTATACCATCGTGACGACCTGGAGTGTGTCCTTGTCTGTGATTCTCCTCCCGTCTTTCATCTGGGGCATGATGCCCATGCTCTCACCAAACCGGGAGGCCATTACCCCACCGCCATGGATCAGAATTTTTTTGCCGGGAAACTGGGCAAACAGCGTCAGGAAAGCATCCAACTTGTCGGGATGGTCAATAACATTACCCCCAATTTTAATAATGCTAATGGTCATGTCTTCCAATTTTAACCCAAAATGGTGTCCAAAACCGCCTGAGCAGCATATATTCGATTTTCCGCCTGCAGCTGCACCAGACTTCTGGGGCTGTCCAACAGTTCATCGGAGAGCTCTAAATTCCTTCTTACAGGTAAGCAATGCATCACCTTTGCGGCAGCCGCTTCTTTTAATTTTTCTTCGGTTAGCAACCAGGATTTATCGACATGAACGATTTTGCCATAGTCATTAAAGCCACTCCAGTTCTTGACATACACAAAATCGGCGTCTTCTAACGCTTTACTCTGGTTGTATTCAATGGTGGCAGATTGGGTGAACACAGGGTCAAGTTCATATCCGGCAGGATGGGTGATGGTAAGGTCGTGTCCGCAGCCCACCGCCCATTCCGCAAAGGAATTGGCCACTGCATGGGGAATGGCTTTGATATGGGGCGCCCAGGTCAACACTACCTTAGGCCGTTTTTTTTCCGTGCCCTGCTCTTTGATGGTGATCATATCCGCCAGGCTCTGCAAAGGGTGACGGGTGGCGCTCTCCAGACTCACTACCGGAATGCCGCTGTATTTAATAAATTGATGGATAACGAAGTCCTCAACGTCCTCCTTTTTATTTGTCAGGGTAGGAAAGGCGCGGACAGCTAAAATATCGAAATAGTTGCCTAAGACCGCCGCCGCATCTTTGATGTGCTCAACCTTGTCTTTGTTCATTACCGCACCATCTCCCATCTCCAAGGCCCATCCTTCCTTGTCCATATTCATCACAATGCTCTCCATACCCAGGTTGGAGGCGGCAATCTGGGTACTCACCCTGGTTCTCAAACTGGGATTTAAAAAAATCAACCCAATTCTTTTACCCCTTCCCTTCTCTTTGTTCAGAAGTGGTTGTTGTTTAAAATTGATAGCTTTATCGATAAGCTGAAGCGCAAGTTCTTGATTTTCAAACTGTATAAACTGATTCATTCAAGTGTTGGTTAATGGTGTTGAGGCTGTTTCAATACACTTTGCATGCTTTCCAAAAATAAATTTAAGTCTTTTGTTGAAATGTTCAGGGGGGGGAGGAGGCGAATGGTGTTTTTTCCTGCCGAACTCCCCGTAAAGATACGATGGTGGTGGATCAATGCGTTTCGCGTCGGTGCGGCTTCCTGGTCTAAATCTACCCCGATCATCAAGCCTTTGCCACGTACTTCCTGCACCCCCTCCATTTGCCGGAGCTGTTCCATCAAGAAGCCACCCAATTCTTCTGCTGACTGTAAAAGGTTTTCCTTTTCGATCACCTCCAGCACCGCCAATCCCGCTGCACAGGCGAGGTGGTTCCCCCCAAAGGTAGTCCCCAATAGCCCAAAGGAGGCCTTGAAGTCGGGATGAATCAATACACCGCCTATAGGATAGCCGTTCCCCATCCCCTTAGCCGTGGTAATCAGGTCAGGTTTCAATCCTTCCACCCATTGGTGCGCAAAAAACCGGCCTGTACGGCCATATCCTGACTGTACCTCATCCAAAATCAATTTGCAGTCGTATTGGTTGCATAGATCCGCCAATCCGGACATGAATTCCGGATCCGGCACCTGAATACCGTTGACCCCTTGGATTCCCTCGATGATGATGCCTGCGATCTCGCCTTTTTGAAGCTGCTGCTCAACCGCCGCCAAATCACCGAAGGGAAGAGTATACGCCTGGTGACCTTGGTTGAACGGGGCGACGATTTTTGGGTTGTCGGTTAAAGCCACGGCTCCGGAAGTCCTTCCGTGAAAAGCGCCGGAAAAGGAAATGAATCCTGCTTTACCGGTGGAAAAGGAGGCAAGTTTCAATGCGTTTTCGTTGGCCTCGGCACCGGAATTACAGAGGAAAAGATCATAGTCGGGATAACCGGACACTTCGCCCAACTTGGTAGCCAATTCCCGTTGGATGGGGATTTGGACAGAGTTTGAATAAAAGGAAATTTGATCCAGTTGCCTCTTCAACCTTTGGTTGAAGTGAGGATGGTTATGTCCTATGGAAATCACAGCGTGGCCGCCATATAAATCCAGGTACTCCTGGCCTTGATCATCCCATATTCGGGCGCCTTCCGCCCGGACGGGGGTTATATTGATAAGCGGGTAAACATCAAATGGCTTCATGTGTCGCAGCGGTTAAAATGCAATACTTTTTAGGTTTAAGCCTTCCTTTTCATTTAAACCAAAAGCAAGGTTGAAATTCTGTACAGCCTGCCCGGAGGCGCCTTTCAGCAAGTTGTCCACAATGGAATAAATGACCAATTGCCCGGCTTCTTTCTTTAGATGTACAATACATTTATTGGTGTTCACGACCTGCTTGAGGTCTATATCCTGACGCGATACGTGGGTGAAAGGGGCGTCCCCGTAGAAGTCTTCATAAAGAGCATAAGCCTCATCTTCGGTCCCCTCGTAAGGGAAGTAAGCGGTGACCCAGATGCCCCGGCTAAAGTTCCCCCTATAGGGGACAAACAACATCTCCTGATGGTATTCAGGCTGTAGAAAACGGAAGGTTTGGCTGATCTCTTTTTGATGCTGATGGGTAAAAAGCTTATAAGCGGAAACGTTTTGATTTCGCTGGCTGAAATGAGTGGTTTCACTGAGTTTTTTACCCGCGCCAGTACTCCCGGTAATCGCTGTGACGTGTACCGTCTGCTTTACCAGGCCATGGGCGACAGCTGGGATCAGCGCCAGTTGGATGCCCGTGGCGAAACAACCTGGATTGGCTATCCTTTTGGCTTGTTGAATGGCTTCTTTTTTAGTTTCGGGAAGCCCGTAGACAAAACCGTTGGACTCATCGCGGAAGTCGGTGCTCAGATCGATGATGACTGTGTCGGGATGGAAGGGGTGTTCATCCAGGAATGGCTTGGCCTGCCCGTGAGGCAAACCCAGAAAAACCGCGTCTATGCCTTTGGTCTGAACTTTATCGGTGAAAACTAAATCGGATTCCCCGATCAAATCCGGGTGAACCTCTTCGAGTTTTTTGCCCGCTTGGCTATTGCTATGAATGGATACCAGTTCGCATTGGGGGTGGTGGACCAACAGGCGGATCAACTCTCCTCCGGTATAACCCGCCGCCCCTATGATGGCTGTTCTTATCTTATTCATCGGATGCTGTTAAAGTTGAATTGACTTTGTGGAAAATTGCAGTCTGATTGCCCAGGATCTTGGTAAAGCCTTTCACATCTTCTCCGGTATATCCTTTGTTCATCTCCCCGTAGCTGCCAAATTTGGAAGACATCAGGTCATGTTCGGAATTGATGCCGATCAACGAGAACCGATAGGGCTGTAAACCTACCTTTACCTCGCCCGTTACAAAGGTTTGTGTATCAGCTAGAAAAACCTCTAAGTTTCTCATAACAGGATCCAAGTAGTGGCCTTCATGCAAATGGTTGCCGTAGAACTCGCTCAACTGGTTTTTCCAGAACAGCTGCCATTTGGTGAGGGTGTGTTTTTCCAGCAGTTGATGTGCTTTGATAATGACCAGAGGAGCAGCGGCTTCAAAACCTACCCGCCCTTTGATTCCAATGATGGTGTCACCCACGTGAATATCACGTCCAATAGCATAGGGGCCTGCGAGTTCCTGTACTTTCAGAATGGCATCCACCGGATTTTCGAAGGTTTTCTCATTAACTCCTTTCAGTTCTCCCTGTTCGAAATGAAGAGAAATAGTAGAAGGCTCCTGTTGGGTCAATTGGGTAGGATAAGCTTCTTCCGGCAAGGTTTGGTCAGATGTAAGCGTTTCCTTGCCGCCTACCGATGTTCCCCAGATGCCTTTATTGATAGAATAAGCGGCTTTTTCAAAGTTCATGGAGACTCCATGTTTTTTTAGAAAGGCTATTTCCTCCTCGCGGCTTAATTTCAGGTCACGTATCGGGGTGATGATTTCTACATCCGGAATGATGGTTTGGAAAATCATGTCAAAGCGTACCTGGTCATTGCCCGCGCCCGTGCTACCATGGGCAATGGCGGTGGCATTGATTTTTTGGGCATACTCTGCCAAAGCTTTAGCCTGAAGGATCCTCTCCGCACTTACCGACAGGGGATAGGTCTGGTTTTTAAGGACATTGCCAAAAATCAGGTATTTGATCACCTCCCGATAATAAGTGTCCCTCACGTCCAGCACGGTAAAAGAAGCTACCTTCAACAGGATTGCCCTTTCTTCAATTTGCCTCAGTTCATCTTCATCGAAACCGCCGGTGTTTACCAGTACGGCATGGACTTCCATGCCTTTTTCGAGGTTGAGGTGAAGTGCGCAAAAAGTGGTATCCAATCCGCCGCTATAGGCTAAAACTACTTTTTTCATATATTAGGTCTTTGATACTTGAATTGAAGGTAAATAATGAAAGGTATGCGAAACTAAGGCACTTCTTTCAATGAACCAATTTATTAGGCTCGTTTTGGCTGTAGTTGGGCTTTTATAGTTTGTCCTTTGTCTTTTTCAGATTGAGCATCACGTATTTTTTCAGGCGCACCCATCGCTCAAAGAGTCCAATGTTCTTTTTGAAATCATCCCGAAGCTGGGTTTCTGGCTGCTGTTCCTGCTGTTTGGGAACATACAGCATGGCCGTGCAGAGACAGTTTTGGCGATTTTTGCTCTTTAGGATCTCATAGTTCACACAGCTTTGACAGCCCTTCCAGAACTCCTCATCATCGGTAAGGTCCGAATAACTCACCGGGTAATAGCCCAGTTCCGAGTTGATTTTCATCACCGCTGGCGAAGTGGTCAGGCCGAATATCTTTGCATCCGGATATTTGGTTCTGCTGAGTTTGAAAACCTCCTTTTTGATTTGCCGGGCCAGGCCTGATTTACGGAAATTAGGAGAGACGATCAAACCGGAGTTGGCGACGTATTTGCCGTGGCTCCAAACTTCTATATAGCAGAAGCCGGCCCACTCGCCATCCTCATCGAAGGCAATCACGGCTTTCCCTTCGTTCATTTTCATTTTTATATATTCCGGCGATCTCTTGGCTATGCCGGTGCCCCGGGCTTTAGCCGACAAGGCCATTTCTTCAGTGATCATCTCAGCGTACTGGGTGTGTTGTTCTCCGGCGACGACTACTTTGAATTTTTGCTCTACCATTATCATAGTGTATTATGGCGAAGTTTGGGTAAATTAATTGATATGACGCACCTATATATTATAAGCTGCATCTGTGAAAGAAATTAAAGGGAATGATGGCGGAAATTGGGCTTCCACGTAGGAAACCAATAAATAACACAGGGACTATGCCCTAAAGGTCTGTCTATAAGTCCTTATATGAAAAAATAAAGGCAAAGAAATACCGGCTGACGACATATCAGTGGAAAAAACGGTAGTTGATATTTCTTGTAGCTCTTTCATTATGAAGGCACAAATTTTCGAAATTTTCAACAAAATTCCAAGTAAAAAATACTTTACTTTAAAAATTTCGATGCTAAGTTTTATTTTAATAATTTTGAC
>CAZHZP010000085.1:0-9211 GCA_964537165.1 uncultured Roseivirgaceae bacterium
AGTCACCTCTACTATTCAGCAAATCAATGACGCTCTGTCCTCGGTTTTATAGTTTGTTCCCCTTCTTTTTAGGTGACACTTTTTAGTGCCGGTAGGATAACCTAAATATACCTATGGGAATTTCATTATACATTATTGTAGCAGGCGTCGTCGGGCTGCTCCTGGGCGGATTGTTGGCAGGGCTTTTTATAAAAAACAACAGTAAAAAGATCGAAGAAGAGGCAAGAGAAAAAGCCAAGAGCCTCGTTCGTGAAGCCGAAATCACCGCTGAAGCTACCAAGAAGGACAGAATCTTGGAAGCGAAAGAGAAGTACCTCCGGCTGAAGTCAGAATTTGAAGAAGAAGTCAACAAGAAGAAAGCCATCCTCATCACCAATGAAGGGAAGCTGAAACAGCGTGAGCAGGTCCTTTCCAAGGAGATGGAGCAGCTCAAGCGCAAAGAGGCCGAGCTGGAAAGTAAAAAGGAGGTGCTCAATGCACAGCTTCATGCCGTACAGGTGAAGAAAGAAGAACTGGACAGGGTCACCCTGCAACGTATTACTGATCTGGAAAAAGTCGCTTTGCTTACCCGTGAAGAGGCCCGCGAGCAGCTGGTGTTGATGCTGAAGGATGAGGCGGCCACTAAGGCTTCGTCCCATATTAAGGACATTCTGGACCAGGCCAAACTCAGTGCCACCAAACAGGCCAAAAAGATCGTCTTGGATACGATCCAGAGAACCGCTACAGAGCATGCGATCGAAAACTGCGTGTCCGTTTTCAACATAGAAAGTGACGACATCAAAGGAAAGGTGATTGGTAGGGAAGGACGTAATATCCGTGCCCTGGAGGCCGCCACCGGTGTGGAGATTGTAGTGGACGATACGCCGGAGGCCATCATCATCTCAGGTTTCGATCCGGTAAGAAGGGAGATCGCCCGTTTGTCTTTACATAGACTGGTACAGGATGGCAGGATCCACCCGGCCAGAATTGAGGAAGTCGTGGCCAAGACGGAAAAAAATATTGAAGAAGAAATAGTAGAGATCGGCGAACGTACCTGTATCGAACTGGGTATCCACGGGCTTCATCCAGAGTTGATGCGGATGGTAGGGAGGATGAGATTCCGTTCTTCCTATGGCCAAAACCTGCTGCAGCACTCCAGGGAAGTGGCTAAGCTCTGCGCTACCATGGCCGCTGAGATGGGATTGAATGCCAAGCTGGCGAAACGGGCGGGGCTGCTGCACGATATCGGGAAGGTGTATCCCGAAGAGGCAGAATTGCCCCATGCCATCTTAGGTATGGAGCTAGCCAAGAAGTACAAAGAGCATCCTGAAGTGATCAATGCCATCGGTGCCCACCATGATGAGATCGAAATGACCTCCATGTTGTCGCCGATTGTGCAGGCTTGTGATGCGATATCCGGATCCAGGCCAGGAGCCAGAAGGGAGATCATGGACAGCTATATCAAGCGTCTGAAGGATCTTGAAGATTTGGCCCTGAGCTTTGACGGGGTGAACAAGTGCTTCGCCATGCAGGCAGGCAGGGAACTTCGGGTGATGGTGGATGCTGACAATGTAGATGATTCCACCGCGGGCCAGCTGTCCTTTGATATCTCCCAAAAGATTGAAAAGGAAATGCAATACCCTGGACAGATCAAGATCACGGTGATCCGGGAGATGCGTTCGGTGAATTACGCAAAGTAATTTTATTCTTGATAACTTTTAAAAGCAGCCAAAAGGATATTTTGGCTGCTTTTTTATTAAATGGTTGACCGGAGATGTTCTTGACTTGAGGGCTATAATTATCAGGAGGTAGTGCATTTCTAAGTCTACAAAATGGGTTCGTAGGAATGAACAGTTGGTCGCTTCGAATGATGGATTTTTTGTGTAAATATTATTTTTTATTATCCCTCTTTAATGCTAAATTGTATGGTTATCTTGTCCAGACAGTTGGGTAATTATAGTATTTTGTTTTTAGCGTAGTATTTTCATCCGATAAGTTGTGATTTGCGATGTCTGAGTTTCCATTGGCCGGGGTGCTGTGCAATGATCTGATAACGGCCTTAATCGCCCAGGACCGGGGCAGGCTTGTTGAATTGTTCCATAAGCATCCCAATGTCAACCTTCCAGCCGCGCTTGTTTTTATGGAAGCCGGGCTTCCCATCTATGATCTGGCCGCACTGGACGGCATGGCTACCGGAAGTTTAATGGCTTCGGATACCGTTCCTTGTGAAGCCTATGCGTTAGCCTGTTTGGTTGGAGGGCATCAGCTTTGCAAAGCGAACATGCCTTTGCCCGCGGATGATCTGGAATATTACCTCGGAAACTCCTGCTACACCCTGCTGAAAATCCTGCTGGATACCGGCCGTTACCCGCGGGCCATTCAGGTTTATGAAGCGGTTAGGGAAATGGATGTGCAGGGCTGGGAAAAAGATGTGTTTACCTCCGCCCATTTGAAAGCCGCGGAAAACTACCTGGGAAGCCGGCAGTTCGACCAGGCAATAGCCATTGTCGGGTCTATTTTGCCTGAGAAAGTACTGCCGGTTTCAAGGGTGCTTTACGATCGGCTAAAATCCAACCTCCACATGTATAGTGCGGCAACGCACCAGATACCTGCGGAGGTGGAGCAATACAAGCGTATCCGGCAACTGGAGGATTTAAAGAACATGTTGGCATCGATTAAAACCGTGATGAAGGGCTACGAGGATGAAATGGATATAGCCGCATTGGAGCAGCTGCTAAACCTTCATCTTGAGTCCGGGGATGTCTCTCCGCAGCAATTGGTGCAGCTTACGCAAAGGATTTCCGCCCAGACCTTAATCACCCAAGCCCGGTTAAGTGGCGTTGATCCTGTTGACTCGCTGGAACAAAAGCGGCATACACTCCATGATTTGATGTCTTTTCTTCATGACGAAGAGCTGGCTTACGATCCGGTGAAATTGAAGGGAACAGTCCCTGTTTTGCGGGAGTTTTTTGAATGGTTTGATCAGAGGGGGATAAATAGTGATGCCGCTTTTGTGGGCTGGTGTCTTTATATTTGTTTTAATAGGTTGGAGCAATATGTGGAAGCCTCTGAGGTTCTCGAGCAGGTTTATTGGCACCTGGAGGCACAGCGGGCATCCATTTCCGATAGTCAGCAGCGGGCCGGGGTTTTTAATCAGTACCCGGCTCTTTTTAGCGCCATGGCCTATACCAACTACCAATCAGGCAATATATTAAGGCTGTTCCTTCGGATTGAAGCCTCCAAAGGCCGCAGCCTGGCGGACCGGCTGACTGCGGAAATTGGTAAAGAAGATAATGTTCCAGATCCGGGCCACCTTTACAAAAGGCTCATTCCTCTTTTATCAGCCAACAATGCGCATTATCTCAGCCTGTTTGTAGACGAAGACAGGGCCTTTTCTGTGCTACTGACCAAGCAGGGGAAATTATATGCGACAGCAAAAGGCCCGGGTGAAACAGTTCTTAAAGATTGGGTGAAAAAAGACTATGCGAGCCCCCAGCGTTGGAACGTCCCTCGGGCCGGGCTTTTCGGTAAAAAGCACCAAGTAAATATACCTTTGGAATTGGGTGAACTGCTGGAGCCTATAAATTATGCCCTAGCGGACGGGCTTGTGGTGGAAGGGGAGCATCTTGTGTATAGTCCCGATGGGGTTTTGAATTTGTTTCCACTACAGATCGCCCGGTTGTCTAATGCGGGGCCCCTAATTGAAACATTTACCTTGTCCAAGATCCACAGTGGTTTTCAGCTGGCTGATCTCTTGGAAAAGCCTCTAAGAAGCCGGTTAGAGCGTTGTGCGATCAGTTGCAGCGCGGTACAAGATGATGAGGCTAAAGTTACAGCATTCGGGGAAATGGGCCGGTGGCTGATCCCGGGTGGCGTCGAAGATAGAGACGATGCTTCAGTAGATGCGGTGTTGGCGTGCTTGCAGCCGAACCGTCTTTATCACCTGGCTACCCACGGCGTTTTCCCCAAAGAACACCCTGATGCAAATGTTCGCCAGCTCAACCCCTACTATAACAGCGGGTTTCTGCTGATGTCCAATGGGGAAAAGCCGTCCCTGCAGCCTTTTTTTAATTATGAAGATTCTCCCCACCTCTTGAGTCCCCAAAAGATCATAGAATCGGAGGTTGATTTAACAGGTTCTCATATCGGCATGCAGGCCTGTGTCAGCGGCAGGGCCTTAGAAGGCTACGGAGGGGACGCTTTGGGGGTGGAATGGGGCTTGTTTTATGCCGGCGCCCAAAGTATGGTCAGCGCCAATTGGGATATAGATGTCGACTGGAGCAACAGGTTTTTTAAGGTTTTCTATGATGCCTGGCTGGAAGAGGGCCATACGGCCGCCGTATCGCACCGCCTGGCAGTGCTGGATGCGAAAAGGGAAGCGTCCCCGCAGCCCTTTCCTCCGGAATATTATTGGGGTGGCTTATCATTGATCGGTGATTTTAGGTAAAACTTATTAAATATGATAAAATGACAACACTCGAAAAAGTAAAGCAACTGGACGATTTTAAAGCCTTGCGGTTATTTGGACACATTGAAGCGGAATTGATCCAAAGTATGACCGTGGATCCCGAAACTTTGATCAGCCAGCTTCCTTCAGAGATCAAAGAAATGGACGGAATTCAACAGCTCATGCAGGTGGAAGAAGAAAAGTTTGAGGAAGTTGTGCAAAATAAGGTGGCGGTAGACGTGGCCAGAAAATCCCTGGAGTGGATGGCCGGCAACTCAGGTATGGAAGGTTATTTAGCGGATAAGCTTGAGCACTGGAAGGACAAGGAAATGGTCGCGGGATCCATTTTGGCTGTGGGGGCAGCACTCAGCACTGTCATGATCATTTCTACGTTCAAAATCAGCTATGACAAAGAGCAGGGCCTCCGTTTCAGCCTGGGGTATCATGACCCTGATCAGCTTTCTCCGATTAAGGAAGTTTTTGGAGCCTTATTGAATATTTTAAAGCCCGGAGGGGTGTAGTTTCGTTTTAAGATAAAAGTGTTTATGGATGACCGTTAAACTCCTGTTCATAGCGTGCTCCCACGGGAGGCACCCACCGGTTTTTTCTCCGAAACGGGTTGGTCATTTCTTTTCTGTCGATTCCATACAGAATCATGCATTTTAACAGTGTTGTGGCCGGGTTGTTGCTACAGCTTCTTGCCATTTTTTGTTACTTATCATTGGGTCTTCTATAACTCTAATTTTCATAAATAAAAACAATTTGGATGTCGATTGAAATTAATTAACTGAGAACCAGTCATTTAAATATTTTTTTTGTAAACTTTTTGCATTTAAGGTGTTGTCGGGTTTTAAAAATTTATATTTGTATAACGCTCAGCCACGAATCGAGCAACCTGATCTACAACCGCTTGTGACTGTGTTGTTTCAATCATTATTCACAAAAAAAACATTCGGATATGGAAATTGCTAAGCCCGCAGAAAAAGCCGTAACCTACACTTTGGACGAAGCTTACCAAGCCTCCCTGGAATATTTTAAGGGGGATGAACTTGCTGCCCGTGTATGGGTAAACAAGTATGCTTTGAAGGACTCTTATGGGACTTTGTTTGAGAGGACGCCGGACGATATGCACCGGAGGATTGCGAGAGAAATCTCCAGAATCGAAAAGAAATACCCTAACCCTTTGAGCGAGGATGAAGTTTTTGATCTGGTAAAGGATTTCAGGTACATCATTCCGCAGGGCAGCCCCATGACCGGGATCGGCAACCCTTTTCAGATTGCTTCCCTTTCCAATTGTTTTGTGATCGGGGCAGACGGGCCTTCCGATTCTTATGGCGGGATCATGAAGGTGGATCAGGAGCAGGTCCAGTTGATGAAAAGACGCGGTGGCGTGGGCCACGATCTTTCGCATGTACGGCCGAAGGGCTCTCCTGTAAAAAATTCAGCTTTGACTTCTACAGGCTTGGTGCCCTTTATGGAAAGGTATTCCAATTCTACACGGGAAGTCGCACAGGACGGCAGAAGGGGGGCTTTGATGCTTTCTGTAGCGATCAAACATCCAGATGCGGAGAGTTTTATTGATGCTAAGATGACGCAGGGTAAAGTAACCGGCGCCAATGTGTCTGTGCGGATTGACGATGAATTTATGCGTGCTGTAGAAGCTAACCGTATTTATAAGCAACAATATCCTATCGAAGGGGACAATCCTCAATATGAAAAAGAGGTGGATGCGCAACGGATCTGGAAAAAGATCGTCCATAATGCCTGGAAATCCGCCGAGCCGGGTATCCTGTTTTGGGATACCATCATCAAAGAATCCTTACCGGATTGTTATGCCGACTTAGGTTATAAGACAGTTTCGACCAATCCATGTGGGGAGATACCGCTCTGCCCCTATGACTCCTGCCGGCTCTTGGCCATCAATCTGTATTCTTACGTAGAGAACCCGTTTACCAAGAAAGCTTCTTTCAATTGGGAGCTGTTTAAAAAGCACGTTCAATACGCCCAGAAGATCATGGACGACATCATAGATCTTGAGCTGGAGAAAATTGATGCCATCATGAAGAAGATCGAGGAAGATCCCGAAGATATGAGCATCAAAGGCGTGGAATATAACCTGTGGGTGGCCATTCGCAAAAAAGCCGAAGAAGGGCGTAGGACAGGTATTGGAATTACTGCCGAAGGGGACATGCTGGCGGCTTTGGGCTTGCGGTACGGGAGTGACGAAGGAGTGGCTTTTTCGGTAGACATCCATAAAAACCTGGCCCTGGAAGCTTATAGAGGGTCGGTTTTGACCGCCAAGGACCGGGGGCCGTTTGCCATTTATGACGCCGAAAGGGAAAAAGAAAACCCCTTTATGTTGCGGCTAAAAGAGGCAGATCCTGAGCTATACTACCAGATGACCGAATATGGCCGAAGGAATATTGCCCTGTTGACCATTGCCCCGACTGGCACGACGAGCTTGATGTCCCAGACTTCATCCGGTATAGAGCCGGTATTCCTGCCGGTTTATAAGAGAAGAAGAAAAGTAAACCCCAACGACAAAGAGGTAAGGGTGGATTTTGTGGATGAAGTGGGGGATTCCTGGGAAGAATACGTGGTGTTCCACCACCGCTTCAAAGAATGGATGGAAATCAATGGGCATGACACCACCAAAAACTACTCCCAGGCGGAGCTGGATAAGTTCATTTCCCTATCCCCTTACTATAAAGCCACTTCCAACGATGTGGATTATCTCAAGAAAGTAAGGATGCAGGGAGCCATTCAGAAATGGGTGGACCATTCCATCAGTGTGACGATCAACATGCCCCAGGATGTTTCGGAAGAACTGGTAGGGGAGTGTTATATGGAAGCCTGGAAAGCGGGCTGTAAAGGAGTGACCGTTTACCGGGATGGTTCCAGGGCAGGTGTCTTGATTTCCAATGAAGAGAAAAAGAAAGAGGAGAAAACATCGGGATTGTCCATATTCCCGACAATAAGACCTACGGTACTGGATGCGGATATCGTGCGCTTCCAAAATGCCAAAGACAAATGGGTGGCTTTTATCGGCTTGATTGACGGTCGGCCTTACGAGATCTTTACTGGTTTTGCGGATGACGAAGACGGCATCATCCTGCCCAGATGGCTGAACAAGGGGCTGATCATCAAAAACCGCAACGAAGACGGCAGTTCTAGGTATGATTTCCAATACAAAAACAAAAGGGGGTACAAGACCACCATTGAAGGCTTGTCTTATAAATTCAACCCGGAATATTGGAACTATGCCAAGCTGATCTCCAGTACCCTGAGACACGGCATGCCGATCGAAAAAGTAGTGGACCTGATCAGCAGCCTTCAACTGGACGAAGCGATCAACACCTGGAAAAACGGGGTGGCGCGGGCGCTTAAAAAGTACGTTCCCGATGGAGCGGAAGCCAAAAAGCAGAAATGTGAGAGCTGTAACTCCACGAACTTACACTATCAAGAGGGCTGTCTGACCTGTAAGGACTGCGGATCGTCGAAGTGCGGATAAGGGAGGTTGAGAGTATTGAGTAGTGAGTATTGAGTATTGAGACACGGCCCGGGCTGGAAGGGGCTTCGGGTCTCAACTACTTCTGTCTTCGGTCTTCCGTCTTCTAGCTAGTTTCGGGGAATGTATCTTTGTGGAGAAGACTAAACTTCTTTATTGGGAAACATTCCCTTTCTTTTTGGGGTTATCTCCCCACCACCATTAGCCAAGCCCATGGGACAGGACGCTGTACGTTTAAATAAGTTTATTAGTGATACCGGACTTTGTTCCAGAAGAGAGGCCGACCGTTTCATTGAGCAGGGAGTTGTCTTCATCAACGGCCGCCAGGCGGTCATCGGGGACCAGGTCATGCCAGGCGACCGGGTTAAGGTCAATGGGCACCGGCTGGAGCCCCGGCCTGTCGAGGACATGGTGTTTATCGCGTTAAACAAACCCGTGGGCATTACCTCTACCACCGAAAGGGACGTGAGGGATAATATCGTCCGATATGTCAACCATAGCCAGCGGATTTTTCCTATCGGCCGATTGGACAAGGACTCCCAAGGCCTTATTTTTTTGACCAATAACGGTGATATTGTCAATAAAATCCTCCGGGCAGGCAATAACCATGAGAAGGAATACGTGGTTACCGTCGACAAGCCGCTGACGGATGAAATGATCCGGGGAATGGGGCGGGGCGTTCCTATTTTAGGAACCGTGACCAAAAAATGTAAGGTGGTTCAGGAGGGTGCTTTTACTTTCCGGATCATATTGACCCAAGGCCTGAACCGCCAGATCAGAAGGATGTGCGAGCATTTCGGTTATGAGGTGACGAAGCTGGAGCGGGTGCGGATCATGAATATCGATTTGAAAGGTTTGCCTACAGGAGATTGGAGGGATCTGACCAGAGAGGAAATGGATGAGATTTTTGGAATGATCGAAGATTCCGCCTCTGAACCAAGCTTACCCAAGGCCAAAGCAAAAAGTCCGGCAAAACATAAGCCCTCCGGCAAAAAAGAAGGCGGTTATTTTCCCCCCTCAGCTTCTGATGCAAAAAAAGCTGGCTCCAAAAAACCAGGTTCCAAAAAAGTATCAGGAAAAAGAGAGGGCAAATCACGGGTAAGTCCTAAATCTGAGGGAAGGCGCGGCGCTGGCGGAAGAACCGCCGGTTCGTCAGGAAGAAACAAGAAAGGGAGATAACCTTTGAAGTACCTCACCAATGAGATTCAAATAGGGAAATCATTTTCAAAGGAATAGAGCAGTCTTATTATTGATGAAGAAGGATTTCCTTGTTCTTT
>CAZHZP010000086.1:0-9207 GCA_964537165.1 uncultured Roseivirgaceae bacterium
GGAATGGGAGAAGCTATCGCATGCCTATTTCCATCCTGCCAAAAAGAAGAAATTTATCTTCTGGCCATTCCTGGTTTCAGGTATAGCCGCTTCCCTGTTGCTGGTATTCGTCTTCTGGCCCTTTGGCGACGAGCTGCAACAAAATGTGCAGACCCTTACCGATTCGATTACCATTGAGGGAAAACAGTTTGAAAGAATAGAGTTACCAAGAGATAAAGAGCAACAAAACCTGGCTTTGGCCGAGAAAAACACCAAGCCTACAACAACAAAGGCCGCGGCACCGACGGTTAAACCCGATCTTTTGGCGGAAACGACAAGAGAGACGGTTAAACCCATCATGGTAAATGCCCTGCCGGGTTCCTCCCCTGCCCTGCTTCCTACGTCCGGTAGCCCAGTACAATTTGGAATGACGGAGGACATCCCTTACCATGCAGCCAACGAACCTATCGGGACTTCCTCTATGGCGTCTAACAACGATGCGGAAAAAGCCCAGCAATACCTGGAGCAGTGGAAAGCAGAAGGACAAATCGCTGCATCACCAAAAGAACCAAGCAACAAAAATATACGACTGGGACTTCTGGTAGGGCCACAGGCTGCTTCCAACCAGGTATCCGGCATGTCTTTGGGAGCGGGCGTTATGTCTGAGTTTTCGATCAGCAAAAGGCTGAAGCTGGATGTCGGTGTCACCTATGCCAGCCATAGCATGACTCCTGATATTGCACAGCCCCTGGCGATGAGCATGAACAGCCCCAGCCCGCAAAGCGAAGCCCTTGCAAGCATCTCCAATTCCCCCCGACTGATCAGTTCAAATGCTGAACTTAATTTTTCCGGCCTGGACATTCCGGTCAACTTAAAATATAAAGTGGTGGACAAGGAAAAATCAGGATTGTTTCTGATCACGGGACTGTCCAGCATGGTTTATTTTGACCAGCAGGCGACGGAGACCATGGCCGTCAACTCCTACTTTAATGCCACCATGGACGGGCAGTTGGAGTTTCAGCGGACCGTACAGCAATACACCCATGAAGCCGGCCCCGAAAGTACCGCTGACGGCTTCGACCTGGGCAGGATGCTAAACCTCTCCGTGGGTTACGAATACAACCTGAAGAACGGAACCTACCTATCCATCGAGCCTTATTATAAATTGCCCTTAGGGGATATGACCTTTGCAAACCAACAATTTTCTATCGGAGGCCTTAACCTAAGGATGAACTTTAGGCTGGGCAAATAATCAACACAATTAACATTTTATGATGAAAGCAATTATCAAGAGCACCCTGGCCATTGCGATGGCCGCCTTAGCGACGAGCTGTATCAGTGAGACCGAATCGGATTTTGACAAGATTGTGAAGCGGGATGATGCTATCGTAGCCGAGTACGTTGCATCCAAAAACATCGAAGCTACCAAAACCCAAATAGGATATTATTATAAAAAAGAGGAAGAAGTGGACCAAGGCACCCAGTTTGCCAACAATGATATTATCGGGATCTACTACGAGCTTAAGACATTGGACGGGCATCTGATAGCGTCCTACCTTGACGAGAGCAAAAGCCCGCTCTTATTCAAATATTCGCAAAACGGACTTTGGCCCGCGGCCATGGGCTATGCCGCCGGACTGGCCAAGCCAGGGGAGACCTTTACCCTGATTATCCCCTCCTACCTGGCCTATAACACCTATTCGTATCAGCAGTTGATCCCTACCGCTGCTAATTTGGTGGCAACAGTAAAATATGCCCGTAAATACACGGCAGATCAGGTGAAGCAACTGGAGGATCAAATGATTCAGAATTACCTGGCCGAAGAAGAATTAGAAGGTTTTGAAAAGAACGAAAAAGGCATCTATACCCGGGTAGTGGAAGAAGGGGAGGGAGAACCTTCCAAAAACGGTAACACGGTGACCTTCTCTTACGAGATGTTTGAGCTGAACGGCACCAAAGCGATTGCGGAATCCACCACCAATAACCCGGTGATCTCTCTTGGCTCTGCCAATAACATCGTCTTCCTAAACGAAGGCCTAATCAACCTTCCTAAGGGAGCGGAAGTAGAGGTCATTGCCCCCTCCCATACCGCTTATGGAGAAACCGTTCAGGTGATCCCTGCCGAGATCAGACAGGATTTGGTAGGCAAAGGAGAACTTCAACAATTCACAGCTCCTTATGTGCCGATCCGCTTCAACGCGGAAATCATCAAAATTCAATAAAAAAACACATAGTTAGTGGTTACTTTTTTGTTCGGCCAGCCCATTTGGGCTGGCTTTGTGTTTTTTATTGATGTTTTTTAACCAATGATCAAAATCTTTTGCCCATTTATAAATTAAATCTCTAAATTGGAAGCCAAATTTATCACACATGAACACTATCAAACGCAAAATCCAATTTTTGGTTTACCTGGGATGTCTGTTTCTTTTTGCTGCTTGCTCACAAAGGTCAGGAACGCCCAAAATTCTTGTTTTTAGTAAGACAGCAGGCTTTTATCACAACTCCATTCCGGACGGTGTTGCCGCCCTTCAAAAGCTGGGTGCGGAAAACGGCTTTGAGGTCGATACCACCACTGACGCGCAGAAGTTCAATGAAAAAAACCTGCAACAATACAGTGCCGTCGTTTTTTTGAGCACGACAGGCGATGTGTTGGACGGCTACCAACAAGCTGATTTTGAACGTTACATCCAGGCAGGCGGTGGCTTCGTAGGCATCCATGCCGCTGCGGACACCGAATATGAGTGGCCCTGGTATGGCAAGATGGTAGGGGGCTACTTCAGCGACCATCCCGGTATTCAGGATCCCCATCCCAATGTCCAAAGGGGATTGATAGAAATTGTAGATACCAACCACCCCAGCACGGAGTTTTTGCCCTCTCCTTGGGAGAGAACAGACGAATGGTACAGCTACAAAGACTTTAACGAAGATGTCAATGTCTTGATGACCCTCGATGAGGACAGCTACCAGGGCGGCCTGGACATGGGAGAGCATCCTATCGCCTGGTACCATGAGTATGATGGCGGAAGAGCTTTCTATACAGGAGGCGGCCATACCAGCGAATCTTTTCAAGAGGAGCTGTTTTTAAAACATGTCCTGGAAGGGATCAAATATGCCATCGGGTCAAATAGGAAGCTAAATTATTCTAAAGCTAGCTCCCATCGGGTTCCGGAAGAAAACCGCTTCACCAAAACCATCTTGGCATTGGGTCAATTTACCGAGCCCACGGAATTTGCTATACTACCCAACTTTGACATCCTGATCGCCCAGCGGCGTGGAGAAGTCTTGTTGTATAAAAACGGCGATACTGTCGTCAATGAAATTGCCAAACTGGATGTGTACTGGACGACAGAGGTACGTGGGGTAAATGCTGAAGAAGGCCTGATGGGACTTCAGCTGGATCCCAACTTTGCCGAGAACAATTGGGTTTATCTTTTCTATAGCCCAACGGATACCAGCACCAACCGTCTCTCCCGTTTCAAGTTCCAAAATGACCAACTTGATTTTTCAACAGAGCAAAAAATCCTGGAATTTTACTCTCAGCGAGACATTTGCTGCCACACCGGGGGCTCCATTGCCTTTGGACCTGATGGCCTGCTCTACCTATCTACAGGTGACAACGCCACACCTTTTAACCAGCCAAATTCTCAGTTTACCCTACAGGGCTATGCGCCATTGGATCAACGTCCTGGGTTTGAACAGTACGATGCCTCACGTTCCTCTGGAAATGCCAATGACCTGAGGGGAAAAATATTGAGAATAAGAGTTTTGGAAGATGGCAGTTATGAAATCCCTGACGGCAACCTTTATCCTGTAGGAACCGAGGGATCGAGACCGGAGATTTACGTACAAGGCAACCGAAACCCTTACAGAATCGCCGTCGACCAGAAGAACAGTTTCCTCTACTGGGGTGAGGTAGGGCCGGACGCCAGGGTAGACAGCATGAATGTAAGAGGTCCGATGGGATATGACGAAGTCAACCAAGCCCGTGAAGCGGGATTCTTCGGATGGCCCTTCTTCATTGCGGACAATCTACCTTACCGACAATATGACTATGCCACCGGTAAACCCGGGGAGGCATTTGACCCGGCCAAACCGGTCAACACGTCCAGAAACAATACCGGTCTGAAAGAGTTGCCACCCGCTCAGCCAGCCTTTATATGGTATCCGTACGATGTGTCTGCGGAATTCCCCCAAGTGGGAACCGGCGGACGAAACGCCATGGCCGGCCCGGTTTACTACACGGATCTCTATCCCGAAGAAACACGCCTACCGGAATACTATAACGGCAAACTCTTTATCTATGAATGGATCAGGGGCTGGATCAAAGTCGTGACCATGAACGAAGAAGGGGACTATATCAAAATGGAGCCCTTTATGCCGGGCACGCAATTTAACTCGCTGATTGACATGGAAGTGGGGCCGGATGGCAAGCTTTACCTCTTGGAGTACGGAAGCGGCTGGTTTTCCAAAAACGAGAATGCAAGTCTTGCCCGAATCGATTACAACGCCGGTAACCGATCTCCAAATGTAGCCACTATCGATGTCGATAAGACTTCCGGTCTGGCACCCTTGACCGTAGAGTTCACCGCTGAGGCCCATGACCCCGAAAATGATCCATTGACCTATGTATGGGATCTGGGCAATGGCACTACTAAGGAAACCGCCGAGCCTACTCTACAACACACCTATGAGCAAAATGGAGATTACAGCATTTCGGTGGAAGTGAGGGATCCTGCTGGATTAAATGCCAAAAGTGCGTCTGTCGATGTGTATGTAGGAAACGTGGCTCCTGAGATTGCCATCAACATCATGGGTAACAAGACCTTCTACTTCCCCAACAAGCAAGTGGAGTATGAGGTACAGGTATCGGACGAAAACGATCCCAACGTGGCCAATGATCTTTCTTCTTTGGTGGTATCTGCCGACTATATCGAAGGCCTGGACCAGGCTGAAGCTTCTATGGGTCATTTGATCATGACCGATGCCATGATCGGTAAAGCCCTGGTAGAATCCCTTACCTGTAAATCCTGCCATAATGTAAATGACGTGTCTATAGGCCCCGCCTATGTGGCCGTGGCAGAGAAATACGAAGGCAATCCCCAAGCTGAAAGACACCTGATCAATAAAATCCTCAAAGGAGGCTCTGGCGTATGGGGTGAAACCATGATGCCCGCCAATCCTGACATGAAAGAAGCCGATGCGGATAAAATCGTAACATGGATCCTTTCCTTGGCGGGGGACCAGCAAGGCAGCGAAAGCCTTCCCGCTACGGGAGCCTTGGATCCGACCGTGGGTAAGCCGCTTTCACCGAACGGAGTCTTCGTCCTATCTGCCAGCTACACCGACAAAGGCGGGGAAAACATCAAACCCCTGACCGGCACCCAAGCGGTGACGCTCCGCAACAGCAGCTTGGATTTAGGACAGACTACCAACCGGGAAGGTTATAGCAGCTTTAATATGGGCGGAAGGACCCTGATGATCGCTCCTGCCGCTCCAGGTTATTTCGGCTTCACTGAAATTGATCTGACGGATGTATCCTCCATCGCATTGGCAGCCGGAAGTCAGCACCCGTTGAAAAACGGATATAAACTGGTCGTCAAACTGGACAGTCCTGACGGCACTACCTTAGGAGAAGCTACCGTCGATCCAAAAAACAGCAGCGGTCAAGGACCTTCCAATGCCATCTCCCTGACGGTAAAAATCAGTCCAGTCACTGATGGCAAACTTCATGACCTTTACATTGTCACGGAGCCATTAGGAGAAGAGGAAAACTCCATGGCCCTCATGTCCCTGGAGCTTAAAGCGGACTAAGCTTAATAGCCTCATTGAATAAAAAAACCAGGAAGTAGATCTTCCTGGTTTTTTGCTTTATAAACCAAACAGATTTTGTAAGCCCAAGGGATGAACCTCAGCCGCCCAATAGGTCTCCATAGGTTTTGATGCCAGCACGCGCTGCCTTTTTCAATAATTTCAATAAAAGCTGGGCGGTGAGGAATGCATCCCCCGCAGCGGTATGCCGATCATCCAAAGGGATCTGGTAGCGTTCACAAAGCTTATCCAACGAATAATCCAGGCCGTTCACCATTCTGGGATTATAGTTTTTGCCTATCTCCAACCGGATGGCAAGGGCAGAGGTGTCGATGATCGGATTAAGTATCTTTTCCAAGCCAAAAGGCCTACCCGCTTTCTCCAGCATGGCTTTATCAAAACCCGCATGATGGGCAACGATAACGGTATTGCTTATCTCAGCTAAAACTTCCTGCACAAAATCCCCTGGTAACATAAATCCATCTTTCTTTACGATACCATGAATCTTGACCGCTTCCCTATTCGGCCTGGTAGATTTGAGGTAATACTCTTTGACTGTTTTGATCAGGATATGTCCGTTTTTGATCTGAAGTGAACCATAAGATACCAACTCATCGTGCTTTCTGTTTAAGCCCGTGGTCTCCGTATCCAAAACAGTAAACACCAATTCTGAAATCGGCCTTTCCTTTGGGATCCTTTCCTCGAACAAACGCTCATAAGCCTCCACAAAGGGAGTTTTGGGCAATTGCTCCTTTCTAAAAAAATCCAGCCATCCCATCATCCCAACAAATTTGACTGAAAGCGGACCGCAATGATTTTTTGGAGCTCATCTATGGGCACAAAGGCGTTCTTGAGCAGTTGTCTTTGCAGTTTCCCGAGTATGTCCGGGTTAATATACCTTCCGGAGCTGCCTGTCCTGATGCCCTCGATTACCCTGATCCGCATAAAAATCTCGTAAGCTTTAGCCGCTTCCAAAAAGATATCATGGTGCTGGGGTTCCAATGCTGCCAGCTTCTCAAATCGGTTAAAGGTATTGTTGACCCCTACCAGCTTATGGTCAAGCGCCAATAGCCTGGCTGCATCGACCAGAGGCATCATGGCCCGCAGTTTAATATCGAATTTATCCTGATGCTCACCCGACTTTTCTACCAGAAAATTCCGGAAAAACCCCAAGGGAGCAGGGTTCATCAAAGCGTTTTTGGCCAGGAAATTCAAGAATACCTTTCTTTTGCTTACGGTATCATAGATATGTCCGGTGAGGGCTTCCGCAAGATCTTCCCTTCCATACACCGGCCTGTAGTCGAAAAAAATAGACGCCTTCAACAGAGAGTCCGGATCGGGATTCAGTATCCACCGTTCGAAATAACTTTTCCAGACCGAAAGGGGCTGACACCATGTGGGATTGCTGGCCATGATCTCCGCCGGACAAGGCTGAAAACCGCAGGCGGTCAATATGTCTACGACCTCCTTTCCAATTTTGAGCAGGTATTCCTGCGTCCGGATTTGATCCTCTTCTTTTACCTCCTCGTAAACAATCGCTTGGTCAATATCCGTCCTTAACAGCTGTTCGCCCCGACCTTCGCTGCCCAGCGCCAAGAAACAAAAACCCACACCAGACACATCGTGGTAGTGGGCATCGTATTTATTCTTTGCGATAACAACCGCCCTTTGAATTAGCACGTCGTTGATTTCCGAAATAATCTTGGACAAAAAGTTGATGGACATCTCGTTTTCTAAATAGGACATGAGCAGTGTTTCGGCTTGATCACGCAAACTTGCCAGTTCGCCCACCTCCAAGCTCCTCATCATCGTATGGATAATCACTGCCGGGCTGTAGCCTTGTGACAGAAGAATATCATGATCCGAAGCAATTCCTGTCACACGACTGTAAGGGCTACCATCTTCCGTGATGATGAGGTGATGGATCCTGTTTTTGATCATCATCAAATAAGCCGAGGAAAAGTCGCATTTCTTGTCAATGGTAATCACCGGACGGGACATCACTTCCTCCACCGGGATTTCGGTGGATTTACCTGCTGCGAGCACCCGGTTACGCAAGTCCTTGTCGGTGATAATTCCTACCGGGTGCTGGTGATCATCTACCACGACAATGGATCCAACGCCCCGCATGCTCATTTTCTTGGCTGCTTGTCCGACATTTTCCCATTTATGGCCTGTCAGTACTTCCGAAGAGTAGCGAAAAGGGAATTGATCGGAGAAAACGATCACCTTATTTTCCCGGCTTTGCTGGTTAAAAGAGCGGCCAGCCATCTGGCTTTGCGCCAGATCGGATCTCACCACCACCTTGCCGGAGGCGAATCCGGTGGCAAAGTAGAGGCTTACCCGGTTATTTTCCTCTAGTATCTTTTCGAATATTCCCACAGGAACGGCATAGAGCAAGGTGTCTTCTGCCGCAAAAGCGTTGAGCACGTAAGGCCTTTTGCCCAAAAGCGCCAGAACGCCGAAAACGTCCCCCTCATCACAAAATTCCATAATATGGGTGACTCCGTTTCGATTTTCAGTCAAATTGATAAAACCGTCCTTAACCACAAAAAAATAACTCTTAGCAGGTTCCCCCTGAAAAAAAAGGTATTCACCCTGGGTGTAATACATCAACTCTACCTCTTGCGCCACCTGTTGAAGCATCTCTTCAGATAAGAAGCTGAACGGAGGATATTTTTTTAAAAACTCCTTTACCCTATTGACAACAACATTGGCCATGGATGAATGTTTACATGCTGTTTTTGTGAGTGATGATTGAGAGGCTGAATCGAGTGGGGACTAAGGGGCGGAGGAGACCAACGAGCAGGCGCTTCCATCTTCGTCTCTTAGTCCCTTTTAACTCTTAGTTACCTATAAAGGGATGGAAGAGATGGAAGAGATGGAAGAGAACTTCTAATCGACACCTCTCTTCCTCTCCTAGTCCCTCAGTCTCTTCTATCCCTTCGTCTCTCCGTCTCCTCTAAACCCTGTTCGCAATGATTTCATCTACAATTTCTGGATCCAGCAAAGTTGAGGTATCGCCCATGTTATCCAGACTGCCTTCTGCTATTTTCCGGAGGATCCTCCTCATGATCTTGCCCGAACGTGTTTTGGGAAGTCCCGGGACAATCTGGATTTTATCCGGTCTTGCGATCGGGCCTATGCTATTGGTGACGGTGAGTTTGATTTCATTGATCAGATTGGCCTGGGTCCGGTCTTCCATATCACAGATGATAAAGGCATAGATCCCCTGTCCTTTGACTTCGTGGGGATATCCCACAATGGCTGACTCTATGACCCTTGGATGTTCGTTGATGGCATTTTCCACTTCTGCGGTACCCATTCTATGGCCGGATACGTTGATTACGTCATCTACACGGCCTAGGATTCTGTAATAACCATCGTGATCTCTCTTGACACCATCACCGGTAAAGTACA
>CAZHZP010000087.1:0-9193 GCA_964537165.1 uncultured Roseivirgaceae bacterium
TTCCATCATCATATAGGTCAAACCGGTTCTTTCGCATTCCTCTACGATTTGCTTACATTCTTCGACGGTAGTCGCCATAGGCACGGTACATGCCACATGCTTACCTGCCCTGAGGGCTTTCAACGTCTGTTCCGCATGGCTCTGGATAGGGGTATTGATATGGACGGCATCGATTTCCGGATCCTTAAGCAGCTCGTCGTAATCTGTGTATCTTTTTTCAATGCCAAAAGCATCCCCGATCTCATCTACTTTCTCTTGGGTTCTTTGGCAGATGGCATGCATTTCCGCCAACGGATGCTTTTGGTAGATCGGAATAAACTCGGCGCCAAAGCCAAGCCCTATAATGGCAATTTTGAATTTCTTTTCGCTCATGGTAAAACTTTAGATTGTTATTAATTGAAAAGGTGAATTTAACTATTTGCCCATTGTTTCAAAAATTGATAGCCTTCCCTGGCAAATTCATCCTGGCTCGGTACCAGAGGCCGCCAGATACACACCGCTCCAGCCAGCTCCTTGACCTCCGGGGTAAAGCTTTCAATGGAGACGGCACCTGTATAATTCACCGCTTCCAGACCTCGTTTGTAGGCATCCCATCGGGTCTGTCCAGTGCCGGGAGTGCCCCGGTAGTTCTCCGACACCTGCACATGGATCAGCTTGTCCCCTACCAATTGAATAGCCCGCTCGATATCCGGCTCTTCAATGTTCATATGGAATGCGTCCAACAGCACCTTGGCAGCGGGGTGGTTGATATCGTTGATCAGGCGCATCAGGTCTTCTGAGTTGTTGATCAAGTCGGTTTCGAAGCGGTTCAAGGCTTCCAGGGCGATCTCCAGCCCCTTCGCTTCCGCCATTTGACAGACTTTATACAAATTTGTTACGGCCCGGTCCCATTCCACCTTTTTTTGCTCGGGGGAGACTAGCCGTGCCTTACCCACCGCGGAATACATGGGCCCGGCTACAAATTTACCTCCTAACGCTGCGGCAATTTCAAAACAAGCCTCCAGATAATCAAAACTATTTTGGTGAAAGGCCGGGTCTTCATGGGTGAAATCCCGGCTGGTGCCGAAGGCCCCACAGATGACCGGCTTTAAGCCATGTTCATCCAGGGCCTCCTTCACTTTTTTGGTGTCAATCAGGCTTGGATCTTCCACGGGGATTTCCACCACATCATATCCCATTGCTTTGATTTTGGGAAACAAGGCAGTCGTTTCCGAATTAAACGGTGAGGTCCAAAGCCATGTACTGACCCCTAAACTTACATTTAAACTCATATTTTTATTCAACAGTCATTATTCCATTCATTATTCTCCAGTGTCCCGGTACGGTACAGATGTAAGGATAATCACCAGGTTCAGAGGGCGCCGTGAAGACCAGGCTCTCGTTGCCTTCAGGATCTACCAATCGGCTAGCCACAATCACCTCGGGCATATTGGGAACATACTGCTGCTCGGCACCCTTTGGATCCCTGGCCAGGTCATCCGCTGCCTTGCCTACCTTTTCCAAGGAACCCCTCTCGATTACCAACATATTGTGCTGCATAAAATCCTGGTTCTCGAAATCGATAGTCACCTGTTGGCCGGCTTTGACGGTAAAATTGTCCTTGTCGAATTTCATCTCGTGTGGGATTACGCCCATTTTGATCACCACCGCACCTGCTGTAGAGGCATTGCTTGCCGATCCTGCTGCGGCCTGGTTTGACGCGCCACTGGCCAAGGAAGGATCCCTGAGCGCCAGAGAAGATTCCCTTCCCATTCTGCCTCTAAACCAGAAGTTATTGGCATACTCTCCTACAGTATTATCACCAAGGTTGTCAAATCCTGTCCTTACCCTTTGAGGATCAAGAGGGGCAGGGAACAGTGCCGGTGCCTTACCCTTACCGACATTCTTACCGTTGATCTCCAGTGTCATTTCACCGCCCTCCAACAGGCTGGCTGTAACGGCAAATTGAGACGAAGGCAGATTGGTGGCACGGACCTGATAAGCTTGGCCGTTCTGTTTTACCAGCCAGATCAGGGCATTGTTCTGTACGTATAAACTGTAACCGTTTGCTTTTCCGCCTTGGGCGACGATTACCCCTTCCAGGGCTTCCTCACCTTTGCTGACTACCGCATTGACGATGATTTCCTTGCCGGTGACATCAGGAGGAAACTGCAATTGGGACCTTCTGTCCAATGGATATTGCTCTGACAGCAGCCCTTTCACGACCTTTTCGGAAAGGTTTAGCAAAGAATCCGCTTTGGCGATAGGTTGGTTTTGTCTTGCTTGCTCTGTAAATGAAGCGGGATGGTTCAAAGCCGCAGCAAATACCGCCTGTGGAAGATAAGGATCCTTGGCATTGTCTTCATTTTCAGCCACCTGAACAAGTGCCTGAGCGGCTTTGTCAGAAGCGGGTATAGAAGCCACTGCCAGAAGGGCTGCCTTTCGAAGGTTAAGGTCTTCGGCATTGAGCAAATCAGCTTTAATGATGGCATCAAGTGTTGCCTCATTAGCCGGTAATACCCGGACGGCGTTCTTTTGCACGCCTATTGCGGGATGGGAAAGTGCTTTGGTCGCTACATCTACCGCTTCCTGGTTAGACCCATCCAGAAGACCTAGACCATGCAAAGTCCAAAGTGCATGTACCGCGGGGCTGTTCAAGCCGATCTCATCCACGTCTTGGTTGTTGATGATCTTGTAAAGATCGTCTACTACCTCTTTATTCTGGGTCTCTACAATCAATCTTTGGGCAGTGGTTCTCCAGAACATGTTATCGCTCTTCAACCCATTGATTAGGTCCCTTTTATTATCTCTGTCCATAGAGACCGGCTTGTATTCCTTTTCTCCTTTATAGGAAATTCGGTAAATACGCCCATGTTTAGCATCCCTCAAGGGGTTGATGTAGGCATTTCCCGGGCCATTATCAAAGCCTTTTGGCGTGGGGTTGTGCTGGATAATGAAGTTGTACCAATCAGCTACCCAAAGTGCGCCGTCAGGGCCTACCTCGGCATGAACCGGGGAAAACCATTCGTCCGAGCTGGCCAGGAGGTTGAAGCCGTTCTTCTCCGTATAACCTGAACCTTCCCTTTCGATGATGGCATTGTGCAATACCCTGCCAGTAGGCTCAGCCACAAAAGCTACCCTATTCCAGTAGGATTTCGGGAAGTTTCGCGCCGTATAGAAGTTATGGCCGGCAGCTGCCGTATAGCCTCCGTGCCAATCCACCTGACGAAGGAACGGGGTCAGGTGAGGCATATCATAATGGGAATCAATTCCATGAACCGCATTAGTGGAACCCCCGATCACCGGTCTCTTCAGGTATTGGTTAGGCATGGCCAAATAGGCGCTGTGCTGACCGTTAGCGGTGGAGATAAACACATCAAAGTCCTCCGTAAAGCCCAAGCCCCAGGTATTATTGCTGGTTGAGCCAAGAAACTGCAAATTCTCCCCGTCAGGATCAAAATTATAGATTCCCTGGCTGAAGGACATCCGCTTACCACTCACCTCACCGTTAAAACCAGCATAACCCAATACGCCCCAGACTTTGTTGTCCAAGCCATACTTTAAGGTAGAAGGCCCCGCATGGGTATCACTTTGCGACCAGCCGGTCATGATGATTTCTTTGACATCCGCTTTGTCATCGCCGTCGGTATCCTTTAGGAAAAGGAAATGTGGCGCCATAGAAACGATTACCCCACCATTGGCAAAAACAAGGCTGGAAGGAATATTTAAACCTTCTGCAAAAATGGTGATTTTATCGGCCTTGCCGTCACCGTCCGTATCTTCTAGGATTTTAATGCGGTCATCTCCGCCTTCTTTTCTTACTTCATTGGGATAATCTAGTGTTTCAACGACAAACAACCTTCCTCTTTCGTCCCAAGCCATGGTCATTGGATTGATGATATCAGGCTCAGAAGCAAATAATTCGATCTCAAAGTCCACCGGAACCTGGATCAGTTTCATGGACTCCTCAGGAGAAAGCGGATGCTGGAACTGTGGCGCAGGATCCCTTCTTTCGTAATTGGGGATCTCGGCATCTTCAAAGGTCGGTACCGGGATATTGTAGTCAGCCACTTGCTTGGCGACCTTATCGCCCACGGCCCACAAAACACCATTGGCTACCAAATCATGGAATTCGGACTTGCTCCAAGTTCTTTCGTCATGTCCATAGGCGGTGTAGAAAACCCTTCCGTTTCCTTGCTCTCTCACCCATGTCCAAGGCTCACGGTGGTCGCCTTCTACCCTTTCCATCAAGATGGTCATGTCCTCGTTAAGGTGGCTATGGACATAAGTTTCGTCCCAGGTTTCGAATTCGTTTATTCCTGCCATCACAGGATGGTCTGAATCAATGATGTCTACCGTAAAATCACCTACGCCATGGGATTTAAATTGGCCACCAACAGCCTCTACAAACCAATCGGAATTCCTGAAACAGAAAGAAGCACTATGGATCGGAATCAAAGCTTTGCCACCTTCAATGTATTCCTTTAAGGCTTTTTCCTGCCCGGATGTGATTTCATCATGGTTGGCATAAATCATTATCCCGTCATACTTGTTGAGCGTCTCCTCGTTCAGATCATCGGGATCAGCGGTATACGTTAGGTTGATCCCCTTCTGGAACAGAGGCATGGCCAGCATAGGCATCAACTTTTCTGAATCATGATGTTTGCTGTCATGTCCCAAAAATAGGATCTCTATTCTCCGAGGCCCGTCGGACAGACCTGTTTGAGAGGCTTTGGTAGTACAGCCTGCCAGCACCCAGCTTGAAAAGACCACCAGGTAAATAAGATTTTTCATAGAAGCGATATTTGGTAAGTTTAGTGTTAATTTGACATTTAATGTTTCTGCGGGCTAAATTCAGAATTTTTTTTAAAAGTATCCTTATTTCTTGTTCTAAATTTATATATGGCTCCCTATTTATTTGCCAAATGGTCGTAGAATGGTTTTATTTGATCCAGAAAGATACTAAAAAAAACTTTCAATGAGACTTATTAAGGATTTAACGGTTAAATGGGGAGTGATCGGTGTCGGAAATGTCTGTGAAGTGAAGAGTGCCCCCGCTATGAAACTTGTCCCCGGCTCCGATTTGGTCGCCGTGATGAGAAGAGACGGGCAAAAAGCGAGGGCCTATGCGGAGAAGCACCAGGTTGCTAGATGGTATGACAACGCCGACGATTTGATCAATGATCCTGGAGTAAACGCCATTTACATCGCAACCCCTCCCCACGTCCATGCAGAACTTACCCAAAAAGCAGCACAGGCGGGGAAGCCGGTTTATGTGGAAAAGCCTATGGCCCGGAACCATCGGGAATGTCTGGAAATGATCGCCGTTTGTGAACAAGCGCGAGTGCCCTTGTTTGTCGCTTATTATAGAAGGACGCTCCCGAACTTTCTAAAAATAAAAGAGCTGGTCGATAACGGCGCCATTGGTGATGTCCGCTTGGTCAACATCCAAATGAACCAAAGCAAGGATCCGAAAATCATTATCTCTACTGATGCCCATTGGCGGGTAGACCCTGAAATAGCCGGAGGAGGCTATTTCTATGACCTGGCCAGCCATCAGTTGGACTTTTTGGACTTCCTGTTTGGCCCCATCAAAGCAGCCAAAGGGATGGCCGCCAACCAAGCGGGAATTTATCCCGCGGAAGATGTTGTTTCCGCATCTTTCGAATTTGAAAACGGTATCCTCGGATCGGGAAGCTGGTGTTTTACCACGGCGGAGATTGCCAATAAAGATCTGACCACCATTGTCGGCAGTAAGGGACAGATCTCCTACCCTACTTTTGGAGAACCCTATGTCCTGTTGGAAACCGATGAAAAAGGGGCTGAGCGATTTGATTTCGAAATGCCTAAACATATTCAATATTTTTTGATCGAAAGCATTGTAAAGGAACTACTAGGGAAAGGCAAGTGCCCCAGCACGGGTATTACTGCCGCAAGGACCAACTGGGTGATGGAGCAGATAGTTTATGGTAGACAGTCCAGCGCTGACAGCTGATAGTCAATGGTCGATGGGTGGTGCAGGTAAAGGTATTGGCCCAGATCGACTATGGAGTTTATTGAGAGAATACAATATCCATAAAAAGCATTAAGATGAATACAAAAAAACTGGGATTTGGAATTATTGGAACAGGAGCCATCGCTGCCCATCATGCTGCTGCCATCCGGGCTTTTGATGAGGCTGAACTGGTGGCCGTCTGTAGTAGTACGGAATCAAGAGCAAAACAGGCTCAGGAGAAGTTGGGCGTGCAGGCTTATCATAATCTCGATGAGTTTCTGGCCAATCCCGGGATTGACGTGGTATGCATCTGTACCCACAGCGGCGCGCATATGGAGCCTGGTATTGCTGCCGCCAAAGCGGGGAAACATGTATTGCTGGAGAAGCCCATCGAAGTCAGCCGGGATAGGGCGGACAGATTGGTGGTTGCTTGTAGGGAGAACGGCGTAAAACTGGGCGTCATCTTTCAAAACAGGTTTAACCCGGGTTATCTACAAGCAAAGGAAGCGGTGATGGAAGGGAAACTGGGGAAACTCCTCATGGGGACGGCGGCCATTAATTGGTATCGCGACCCTTCCTACTACAATACCAGTAGCTGGAAAGGCACCTTGCAAGGAGACGGCGGTGCCGCTTTGATCAACCAAGGCATCCATACCATTGATCTATTATTGGATATCATGGGGGATGTGGAATCTGTCTTTGGACAGGTGAAGACCATGGTTCATGATATACAAGGAGAAGATTTGGGGGCTGCTATTTTGAATTTTAAAAATGGCGCATTGGGCACCATTACCGGCGGTACCTCCTTATATCCAGGTTACCCGGAGCGCCTGGAAATTTATGGTGAAAATGGGAGCATTCTTCTCGAGGGCGGAAAGATTAAGGCTTGGAATATCCTGGGCGAAGATAAGGCGATGGATTTTCAGTCCTCGGATACTGGCTCCGGGGCTTCTGATCCGATGGCCATCGATTTTAATTTGCACCTGGCCCAGATCAAAGACATGGCAGAAGCGATCTATGGAGATCGGGATCCATTGGTGACCGGAGAAACAGGTAAAAAGTCATTGGAATTGATCCTGGGGATTTATCGATCGTCCAAAGAGGGGAAAGTACTGTATTTATAGCCTTATTTGTTTCGTCACCGCCTTTCAAGATAAATGCGGTGACGACTGATCGGTTTTAAAAGGGGTATTTATAAGCCGGTTGGCCTTTGACATTTACATCAGCTAAAAAGACATCTCCGCTTTGTGGATATTCTCGCAGTTGATCCTCGCTCATGTTCTCTTGGGCAGTGGTGATCATTAGTTGATCCAGATTCTCTCCGACAAAAGCACAGGAAGTGACGTTGGGCGCGGGAACTTCTACCTTCTCCAGAAATTCACCGGTATGGGGATTCCAGCGATACACGCCGAATCCTCCATACAGCGCAATCCATAGCATGCCGTCCTCATCCATGGCCATCCCATCAGGACTGCCCATGTCCTTCGGGATTTCAACAGCGGTACGGTCAAGGGTAATCTCTCCAGTCTCCTGGTCAAAACGGTAAGCCTGTACCTTTCCCGTGGGAGTGTCGATGTAATAGAAGGTACGGTCATCAGCCGTCCATGCCAGCCCGTTGGAAATGGTGACGTCAGAGATTTTCTTGCTTACAGAGAGGTGGCTCTCAATGCAATAAAGGCTAGCGGCCCCTTCTTCGATATCCAAGGCCATGGTGCCCACCCAGATTCTCCCCTGACTGTCGCAGGCGCCATCATTACAGCGGTTGTTGGGCGATTCCTTCTCGAGATCCACCATCCACTGCAGTTGCTCCGCTTCCAGATCAAAACGGGCGATGCTTCTGTCCAGTGCTAAAATGACCTCATTGTCTTTGGCCTGGATCACCATCGTGACCCGATGATCAAAGCTCCAGGTTTTCACCTCTTGGCTTTTCCAGCCATATTCATATAAAACGCCCCTTTCGATATCCACCCAAAAGCAGCTGTTTCTTTCTTTGTGCCAAAGTGGCCCTTCGGCGAGGATACATTGGGAGGGAAATAAGGTGGTGGTTTGCATGGTTGGGGATTTGGTTTAAGTTATTGGTTATTAAATTATTGGTTAATCGTTATAAGGCGGGTGACGGGTGTCAGAAGCTGGAAAATACGAAGTTGCAGGGTCATATCACGGAGAGTTCTCCCTTCCGGAGCGGTTGTCTCAGGCCTGTGCCCGGAGACACAGGAATTCGCTTTCTGTATAAATTCTTCCTGGCTGGATGTCAGATGCCCGTTCAACCTTTTCTAGGTGACAGGATAGATAGCCTCTCCGTCACGGGTTACACACGCGGTGATGGTTGTTGAAGCCCTTTGAGCTTCCCCGGAGATCCAATAACCAAAACCAGGCATCGGATATGTCACATCCTGATTTTAATGACATTTTATTATTTGTCTGATCCTTTTGTTCCCAATTCTCAGCGACACGAAGTCTGCGACTTTGTAAAACCGACCGGTCTCCGGTCTTCCGTCACTTTTGTTTTGTTCTAGATACTTGAGACTTCACATTCACCCCCAGTACTCCTTCACTTTTCGGTTTAGAAAAGCCACGCTTCTTTCCAGTTGGTCCATACCGTCCACCCCATCTTCAATGCTGATCCAGCTGTCAAAGCCTACCCGCTTCAGTTCCGTGAAGATGGCATCGTAGTCGTTCAGCCCTTTGCCGATCTCTCCATGGGCCAGTCTTTTGGCATAGCCTACCGCCCCTCCCTCCTCGTTTCGGAGATCTTCTATTGTACCTTCCTTGAGATAGCGGTCGCTGGCATGCATGGTCACTACCCGATGCGAGACCTTTTTAAGCAGTTCCAGCGGGTCTTCTCCGGCCAGAAAGACATTGCTCGGATCATAGTTGACACCGAAATTTGGATGGTCGACAGCATCCACCAGTTGGGTGAAGATATCCATTTTTTGCGCAAATTCCGGATATTCCCAGAAATCATCCTTATAATGGTTTTCCAATATCAACGTTATCCCTCTTTCTTCGGCATAAGGAAGGCAGGCCCGTATGCATTCGGCCGCATAGCCGACCCCTTCCTGAATAGAGATCTCCGGCCGGCGCTGGCCCGAAAGCACCCGGCAATAACTGCCGCCCAGCGCATAGGTCATGTCAATCCAATGTTGTTGCTTTTTGATTTCGGATTCCCTAAAGGCCGGGGCGGGATGGGTAAAATCGGGTGAACAGCACATCATGGGA
>CAZHZP010000088.1:0-9141 GCA_964537165.1 uncultured Roseivirgaceae bacterium
CTTGAATGTCTTAGAAATATCTTCTTTGGTCAAAAATTACGCAAACCATCGGGCTTTGTCCTGTATTGATCTGCAGGTGCCCCAAGGATCGATCTTCGGGCTTCTGGGACCCAACGGGGCGGGCAAAACCACCCTCATCAGGATCATCAACCAGATTATCGAGGCCGACTCCGGCACCATCCTTTTCAAGGGGGATCCATTACGGCAAGAACACATCCAGCATATCGGCTATCTGCCGGAAGAACGTGGCTTATACAAGAAGATGAAAGTGGGGGAACAGTTGCTCTATTTCGCCCAGATCAAGGGAATAAAAACCGCTGACGCCAAGATAAAAGTGCGGAACTGGCTCGATCGGCTTGGAATTGCCGAATGGAAAAACAAGAAAATAGAAGACCTCTCCAAAGGCATGGCGCAAAAAGTCCAGTTCATCGCCACCATCATCCATTCTCCAGAGCTACTGATATTAGATGAACCATTTTCGGGCTTCGACCCTGTCAACGCCGAAATCATCAAAAATGAGATCCTTGACCTGAGAAGTAACGGCACCACCGTGATCCTGTCGACCCACCGGATGGAGTCGGTCGAACTGCTTTGTGACCATATTGCTATGATCCACAAATCCCAAAAGGTTATCGACGGGCCGGTTCAGGAGATCCGGCGGAACGCCAGAACCAATATCTTCTCCGTTAAACTTCTAAAGAACGAAAACCTGCGGCCAGCTGACTGGCAGGACTTCACGGAGTTTGAAGACCATGTCCGTTTTTCGGTACCGCTCAACGGCACGCCCCCTAACCAAATGCTACAAGAACTGATGCATCATGGCGAGGTGATCGGGTTTGAAGAAGTAGTACCATCCATTGGTGATATTTTTATCCAGAAAGTTAAAGAAAACGATCATGCATAAGGTCCTGTTGGTGGTCAAAAGGGAGTATTTGGCCCGGGTGAAGAAAAAGTCCTTTTTATTGGCTACTTTGATCACTCCGCTGATCTTCCCTACCATCATGGGGATTTTTCTTTGGATAGCATTTAGCGACAGTGAATCCGAAGACAGACTGCGGATCATAGAAGTTGTGGATGAAAACAATGACTTCTTTATGGAAAGCGAAGACAATTACGCGTTTTCCTATTCAGGAATCGATATAGAAGCCGCCAAAGAACTGGTCAAGACGGGTAGCAGATTCGGTTTCCTTTACATCCCAAAAATCAACCTAGAAAAACCCGTAGGGATCACCTACTACTCGGATGAGAACCCCAGCATGACCTTCCTAAGCAGCCTCGAATCTACCCTCAAAAGGAAGATTGATGAATTACGGCTCTATAATTCCGGAATAGACCCCAAGCTCATTTCATCCTTAAGGACGGATCTGTCGGTCCAAGCGATTACATTAACCCCTGCGGGGAAGGAAACACTTTCGAACGCAACGGTCAATTATGCTATTGGATTTGTGACGGGTATTTTGATTTACACCTTCATTTTTGTCTATGGCAACCAGATCATGCAAGGTGTCATTGAAGAAAAATCAAGCCGGATTGTCGAAATATTGATTTCCTCTTTAAAACCGTTTCAGCTAATGATGGGAAAGATCCTGGGTATAGGAGCCGTAGGGCTTACCCAGTTCCTGATTTGGATCTTTCTGATCAGTGTAGTATCCTCATTGGTGATGGGCTTTTTTGGCCAACAGATGCCCCAGCAACAAGCCATGGAACTGGCCAGTCCAGCAGCAGGCCAAGTGATGGCGGAATCCGGCGAAATAGGCCAGATCCTGCAGGTACTTGCCGGCATCAATTATGTGCAACTGGTACTCACCTTTATCTTTTATTTTATAGGGGGGTATCTGCTGTACGGGGCGTTTTTTGCAGCCATTGGCGCTGCCGTAGACACACCTTCCGATGCCCAACAGTTTATGTTTCCGGTCACCATCCCCCTGATCATCGCCTATTTGGGCCTGTTTATATTTGTGCTGGACGATCCCAACAGTAAAATCTCATTCTGGCTGTCTGTAATTCCCTTTACCTCGCCTATTGCGATGATGGGAAGGGTGAGTTTTGGTGTTCCGTTTTATGAATTGGCCTTATCTATGGTTTTCTTGATAGGCGGCTTCTTGCTTACTACCTGGATCGCCGGGAAAATCTACCGGATCGGCATATTGGTTCACGGCACCAAAGTGGGCTACCGGACTTTATGGAGGTGGTTTACGACGAAATGACAGCCTGTCGGGGCGTTTGTCTGATATTGCTTTTTGCCTCAATGCCATCTGAATTGAGCTAAGGATCCCATGGCACGTCCAACCCAAAGAGGGGCTTATTTTTTATTCAAAACATCATCTAGACCGGCCTTCTCCCATACTAACTTTATTCTCTCTTTGGTTATACGAAAAAAATACTTCAATTTTCAAGCTGAGAGAAGAGCGTGGCAGCAATACTTTTTTTGAGGAAAGTTAGTTATTAAGATGATTGCCTAACAATTGAAGCATGAAGAACAAGTTTCAGGATTTTACCACCTTGGATTTTTACCAGAACAAGGGAAAAGTCAAATGGATCGTTTTTGGTTTATCCCTCCTTATCGGCGTAGGATCCATTTATTACACCAATACCCTGGTGGAAGAGCTGAAAGAAAGGGAAAAGAAGCAAATTGATCTATTTGCACGGGCCTTGGAATACGCCGCCAACAACTCCGATAACCTTACTTTTATTAACCAGGAAATTATCGTTCAGAACCACAATATCCCTGTGATTATTGCTGACGCCTTCGGAAACCCTACGGGAATCCACAGAAATATCCATTTCAAAGAAAATGCCACGGAAGAAGAGATCGAGGAGAAGCTGCGATCGGAACTACAGCTGATGAAAGCAGAATACGAACCGATTATCCTCACTGAGCTGGATCAGTACATCTATTACAAAAATTCCGATCTGCTGGTTTCCTTGTTTTTCTACCCTTATGTGCAGCTATCGGTCATCATGGTATTCGGTTTGTTTGCTTACGCCCTGTTCAACCAGTCCAAAATCGCCGAGCAAAACCGGGTTTGGGCCGGGCTTACCAAAGAAACCGCTCACCAATTGGGCACACCTCTGGCGTCGCTGATGGCCTGGATAGACTATTTCAAAAACTCGCCCGTATGGGAAGAGAATAAGGAAGTCATCCTCGAACTGGAAAAAGACGTGGTAAAACTAAAGATGGTTACCGAACGGTTCAGCAATATCGGAAGCGTCCCGGTCATCAAACCGGAAAACGTCTATCAGGTAATTGATGATGCCATCAATTACCTTCGCCCCAGGATCTCCACCAAGGTCAAGATCAGCCTCAACTCCCATGCGGAAGGCATTTATGCCATGATGAACAAATCGTTATTCGAATGGGTCATAGAGAATGTCTGCAAAAACGCCGTCGACGCCATGAAAGGACAGGGAGAAATCAGTATTGTTATCGTCAAAGAAAGCGAAAAATATGTGCAGATCAACATCACCGATACTGGCAAGGGAATGGAAAAATCCCTTTTTAAAAAAGTGTTTAACCCGGGATTTACCACCAGGAAACGGGGCTGGGGCCTCGGTCTAACTTTAGCCAAAAGAATCATCGAAGGCTATCACCGCGGGAAAATTTTTGTCAATTCCTCGGAACTTGGTAAAGGCACCTCGTTCAGGATTATACTCCATGGTGTGAACGACGAATAAGCAAAATCACGATCCAGTAAAACGGGGCTTAACAACTGAAGAGGGGGAATTTTCCTTTTCTTCAAGCCATTAAACCCCGTCTACTTATCAAACTTCTTTTGCCGTATTAAAATGACCTACTACCGTCAGGCTGCAGTACATACTGGAAGGTATAATAGGCCGAAGGCGTAGTTAAATCCACCTCGTTCATGGGAGGATTATCCTTATAATAGCTGAGAATTTCCATCTTGACATAGTTGCCCGCATTGGTCTTTACGATCAAAATATTGCCGGGCTGAGGACTGACCAGGTGTGTCGTCATGTTGTAGTTATACCATCCGTTACCGGACCCGGTAGGGATAGCCAAGCCTGTGTCGGTGTCAATCTTCAATTCTAAACTTTCAGGAACAGCATTGTATTGTTCGAAAACCCCCTGTACAATGGCTGCTTCTGCACTTCCATCGCCACTGATCCCACTATTGACAATGATGCTGAGGCCTTTGAAGCCAATGTCCCAGTTACCGTCTACCGAAGGCACTAGCTTGTTTTCTTCAAAACTAAAATACTGATACGAACTCTGCCCGATAATCTCCCCCGTTTCCCTATCCATCTGATCGGCCGGGGCGTGGAGGTTTTCTACTAACACAGCTTCCAAATTTTCTTCCGGTTGCGGATCATCAGCATCGCTACAGGAAAACATAAGAACCGAGCTGAACAAGGCCAGATTCCAAATAATTAACTTTCTCATGGTATCAGGTTGATTTTATTTAAATAGTTGATGTAAGTTTGATTGAAGGCCTACAAACAGCAGGCGTCCCGCGTTGGTAGGATCGTGAAGATTAAGCTCGCCGAACAGGTTATTCCCCCCGGCCTCCACGCGCAGTCCGTTGTCGAGGGTCTTGCTAAGGGTAAGGTTCCAGACCATCAAGCCGCTGGCATATTCCATTTCATCATCCAAAATCAGATTGCCATTGACATCCCCAAAGCCGAACCTTCCCCGGTAAATCCCTCTTAAAGCCATATCCACTCCCGTATTCTTTTCGTAATAGTTCAGCTTCACGTGGCCGCTGTGCCTGCTCCTGTTTAACAACCCGCCGTAGTCCGAACGGGTGACCAATTTTGTACGGTTGGAGGCATCCCGCTTGTACAGTTCGCCCCTGTCTATCCGGTCCAGTACATCCAGATCCCGTGTATCCAGGAACATATATCCCACGGCAAGCTGAAGCCCATTGGCGATCCGCCAGTTAAGGTCCAACTCAGCACCTTGTGTCACCACATTGGCTACGTTGAGATAGGAATAGACGTGCTGCCCGTTCGTAAGCCGGGCCACGGGCGAGGTCTCGATCAGGTTGGAAATGTTGTTTCTGAAAAAATTCCCCTGCAGCAAGAGGTCGTTGTTCAGCTTGTAGCGGAAGCCCGTATTGAAGGCCCAAGACGTTTCTGCGGTCAAATCCCCAAACAGGGAAGGGTCCATCAAAATCTGCTGAATCTGACCTTGCTGCTGGAGCTTCTCCATTCCGTCCCGAACCAAATTGGCCCCAAACACAAAATAACCTGTTGAAGCATTGTTGAAGTTGAGCAGTACTTGTCGGAAATCAGGGGCTTTGAAGCCCATCCCCATCGACAGCTGCCAGCTCAGTTTTTCATTGATCTGGTACTGGCCGGAAACTTTAGGACTAAGCTGGGAGCCATATTGGCTATGGAGATCGGCCCGGAAACCGGAAACGACGTTCCAGCGGTCTGAAGGGTTCCACTGGTGCTGAAGAAAGAGATAACCCGCATCAAAACGGTTAAGGTCATTGTAACGGGTGGCTTCCACGGTTTCCAACAGATGTCCCGCTCCAGCCGTGACCAGTTGCTTTTCCGTCAGCTGGTGATCCACCTGCAACTCCGTGCGGTGGTAAAACTGCCTGAAATCCTCGGACTCCATCAACGCACCGTCCTCCTGATAGAGGGTGCTGGACTGCGTTTCGAAAAGCGAGGACATTCCCCGTAGCGTGACCGTCCAATCCTGCGAGGGTTTAAAGGTCAGCGTCGGGTTGATATTTAGGTCTTTACGTTGTCCGATCATATCGGCCAGAGTGCCCTTGCCTTCCCGGTCCACTTCCATAAAATTGTCCGTATCCTCCTGATAGTATTTGAGGAATATTTTGGCATTCCATTGATCTGAAAAGGTTTTACCTACTTTTGTTTGGAAAGTGTGGGTTCGGTAAGCAGAGGAAGTGAGGCCTGGGGTTTCCGGATGAAGATCAAAGCCGTCGGTACGAAATCGATTGTAGTAGGCATAGATATCCCAGCCGTTATTGCTGACCCCGAGATCCCCGCTTAGATCCAGGGTTTGGTGGGTCCGATAGCGTCCCTGCACGGAAGCAGTCACGCCTGATTTGTTGTTCTTGGTGATAATGTTTACCACACCGGCCATGGCTTCACTGCCATAGAGGGAGCTGGAAGGACCCCGAAGAATTTCAATGCGCTCGATATTGGAAACGCTGATACGATCCAGGTCCAGAGTGCCGGCTGTACGCCCAATCAACGGCTCCCCATCCAACAGGATAAGGATATAATCCGAAGACAGACCCTGCATCTGTAAGCCGGTACCGTGGTTGGAGATTACCTGGAGGCCTGTTTGCTCCCTCAGTACCTCAGACAGCCTCATGGCGCCGGTTTCCTTGATTTTTTCCTGCCCGATAACGGTGACCGGCATGGGCAAGTCCTCCACGCTCCGGTTGGTTCGGGTGGCAGAGACGACAATTTCTCCCAGTTTGCCGATCTTTTCTTCAAGAATAATGGAAGGATTTTCCATCGCCTCCTTGACGGGTAGCTGCTTGATGTCATAGCCCATGGCAACGATAAGGAGGGTGCCGTCCTTATCCAGATCATCCGGCAGGCGGCAGGCGCCATCTTTATTCACAGGGATGACTCCTTGATCACCCACATTCACATAAGCATGTAGAATAGGGTTGCCTTTGATGTCCAAGACATAAATCGTCGGGGATTTCGCCCAAGCAAAAGCATAGGCTGACCCCCACAGGAGGAGTAAAACAGGGAAAGTAAAACGCTTTATTAACCTGTTCATTTTTGGTTGAGGATGATGCTATTGATTATCAAAAGTTGCTTGGTATTGATTTAAAGCGTGGCGACTAGCTCTTTCCACTCTTCTCTTTGCGGGATTCCGGGCTTTCTCAGGCCGAAAAACTGCGCTACGATCTCTCCTTTTTTGTCAAACAACTCAACTGCGGTCACCAGGCCGTCCGTAGTGTTTTTATGCACCACCCAAGCCGAATCGATCGTATCTTCATTTAAGTGCATATTGAAGTCGGGATCCAATACGTTGAGCCAATTGTCCATTTGTCTGATGGTCCTTACTTTACCTTGGAAGATCTGAATGTTCCCCCGGTTTCCGGCAAAAATCATGATAGGCAATTTGCTGGTAGAAGCCACGGCGAGAATCTTCCGGGCGCAAAGCCGATCTACAGGATAAGCCCATTTTTTGCCGATTAGCTTAATGGCATCGAGTCTGTGGATATTGAATTTCCTCAGCATCCCATGGAAGTCATGGGTGTCCTTCATGTTTTCCCAATCTTCCGTAAAGGCCATCTTGTCTACTTCATCGGCATACTCAGGCTTTGGATAAGGAACGGCCTCGACCGGTCTGCCTTGGTCTTTGGCCTTGTATTTGGCTTTCAATTCCTCATAAACCTCCAGGTTGCTTTTTTCCTTCATGTAAATCTTCATGATGGCGTCCCCGGCCTTATCAAAAAACTGGAAACTTTTCAGCGTTCCCCTAGGCGATTCCTGCTCTACGGCAAAACCATAGGTCCAGGGGGCAAAGAAGATACGCTGTTCGATCGGGCCTATTACCGTTCCTACCTTAAAGGTGGGGTTTCCATGGATTTCTATTTTTTGAAAATTGCCTTGGTTTTCGAGGACACAGCCCTCACTTCGGGTCAAGGACATGACCTTGCCCAGGCGCTTGCAGTCCTGGATAAATTCTGTCCAGTCACCGTCTAGCAGGACGCTGGTTTTACCGACGGTTGTACCCAGCAGTTCTGCCTCTGACACATTTAATGCAGCAGCTGCATCGCGGATTCTCTTTTTTGGGTTCACTGCCTTAAAATCATTCCAAGCCTCTGTCAAGCTTTCTCTGGTATGGGATAAAGTCGATGTTTGCATTTTATGCTAGTTTAAATTCGTGGTTGATTTTTCTATATTGTACCTGGCTGATGATGACCAATTGGCCGGTATCTGCATCTTTGCTGACTTTGACGGGATAGTCAAAAGTCTCTTCAAGGTATTCCGAAGTCAATACGGACTCGGTTTCTCCCTGATAACGGATCATGCCGTCTTTCAGCAGCACCACCTGATCTGCATAAGCGGCTGCCAGATTAAGGTCATGCACAATGGCCAAAACACCTATATTCCGCTTTTTAATTCTCGATACAATCTGTAAAACATGGTGTTGCTGTGCGATGTCCATGCTGGAAGTAGGTTCGTCCAGCAACAGGTACCGGGGGTAGGGCTTGATTTCCCAGATCTGGATCAGCACCCTTGCCAGTTGTACCCGTTGCTTCTCCCCGCCTGAAAGTTTCCCATACTGGCGGTCCCTCAGCCCCCAGGTCTGCGTCTCCATCATCACCTCCTTGGTAAGTTCGTCCGGGGCACTCACCGTTTGGTTGCCAAGCCCCAGTTCTACGACTTCCATAGCCGTAAAAGGAAAAGAAAGGACACTGTGCTGGGGCATCACCGCCCTTACCTTAGCCAAGGCCTTCACGGAGTAACTGCTGATAGATGTGCCATTGTACTGAATGTCTGCCCGTTTGCAGGGAATTTCGCCACTGAGTATCTTGAGAAGAGTGGATTTACCCGCGCCATTGGGCCCCAGTACCGCCACCAGCTCACCAGCCTGAAGCGATATAGCCGCCTGGTCCACAATAGGTCGCTGCCGGATGCAGAAATGAATATTTTTAGCTTTTAACATCTAATAAGTGGTTTTTCTAATGTTTCTGATAAGCCAGATAAAGAAAGGGCAGCCTATGATCGCCGTCAATATCCCGATAGGCATCTCAGCGGGAGAGACAATGGTTCTTGCCAGCAGGTCAGCCACAGCTAGAAGCAGCGCGCCCAATAGAAAAGAAGCGGGGAGTACCAACCGGTGATCTGCACCAAAAACCAGTCGGATTAAATGAGGAACAATTAACCCGACAAAACCAATGATCCCCGTCATGGATACTCCCGCTCCTACCATCAAAGCGCTAAAGAACAAAACGATGTATTTGACTTGCTGTACATTGATACCAATATGAAAAGCCTCTGCTTCGCCAATGGCCAAGGCATTTAATCCGCGGTGTTGGGATAAAATGATGCCTGCCGGCAATACGGTCAAAAGAAAGGCTATGCCTACTTTTTGCCAACTGGCTCCGCCCACGTCACCTAGACTCCAAAAGGTATAATTCCGGATGGCGGTATCATCCCCATAAAAAATCACCA
>CAZHZP010000089.1:0-9138 GCA_964537165.1 uncultured Roseivirgaceae bacterium
AAAACCACCGTGTTGTTTGCAATAGACCCCGCTACAAATACCATTACACCAAGCTACCAACATCATATCCCCGGAATGGAACAGCTTCAATCCGCAGATCTGGTCATTATGTTGATCCGTTTTAGGGAGTTGCCCGATGAACAGATGAAACATTTTGATGAGTACCTGAAATCAGGTAAGCCCATCATCGGACTGAGAACCTCCACACACGCCTTCAACTACGGCAAAAATCCGAACAGCCCTTATGCCAAATACAGCTGGCAAAGTAAAACCAAAGGCTGGGAACTCGGTTTTGGGGCAAAAGTACTCGGAGAAACCTGGGTAGCCCACCATGGCCATCATGGACACGAAGGAACCAGGGCCTTAGTGGATGGTTTGAACGAGGAAAACGACCACCCAATTCTAAGAGGGGTAAAAGATATCTGGGGGCCCTCTGACGTTTACACCGTCAAGAATCTTCCTGAAGAAGCCAATGTCCTGTTGCATGGCCAGTCTACCAAAGGCATGACCGCCGATGCCCCGCTTATGTGGGATAAATCCGTGATGCCGCTAGCCTGGACTTTGGACTATAAAGGAGAAAACGGCAAAACCACCAAAGTATTTACCACCACCATGGGTGCCTCCACGGATCTGGAAAGCGCTGATCTACGAAGATTGATCGTGAATGCCAGTTTCTGGTCATTAGGTATGGAGTCCGCTATTACCCCTGATCTAAACGTGGATTATGTCGGCGAATACAAGCCTACTAATTTCGGATTTGATACCTTCCAAAGAGGATTAAAGCCTGCGGATTATCGATAAGCCATGTGACCCACCACCTTAGTCTCCAACCTCTCAACCCCGCTTGTTATGGATGTACACGTAGATCGAAGAACCTTTCTCAACGTCATGGCCATAGCCGGTGCCGGTTTGGCCGCAGGTGTGCCGAGCCCCGTTTTGGGAACATCCAAGGCCAAGCCTGCCTTACTGGGGGGACCCAAAGCCCATCCGGATCCATTTCCGGGCTGGCCCGTTTTTGATAGAAAGGAAGAAAACACGCTCTCTGAAGTACTAAAAACTAAAGCTTGGGGACGACTGGATGGTGGGGTAGTGGCAGCATTTGAGCAGGCATACAGCCAACTAACCGGCGCCAGTCATTGCTTGGCCGTATCCAGCGGCACAAGCGCCTTGCTGACAATTTTGGGAGCCTTAGATGTAGGGCCAGGAGATGAGGTTGTCATTCCGGTTTACACTTTTGTCGCTACTTACAATGCGGTGGTATTAAACTATGCCTTGCCGGTATTTGTAGACACTGATCTGGAAAGCTTCCAGATCGATGCGACCAAAATCGAATCGGCTCTCAGCCCCAACACCAAATTGGTCATGCCGGTGCACATCGGAGGTTCTCCCGCAGATTTGGACAAGATTGTAGAAGTGACCAACAAAGCCCAGGTCCCTATGGTCGAGGATGCCTGCCAAGCCCACCTGGCTTCTTGGAAGGGAAGAATGGTAGGAAGTTTTGGACTTGCAGGTGCCTTTAGCTTTCAGTCCTCCAAGAACCTCAATTCAGGGGAGGGAGGCGCAGTAATTACCAATGACGGGGCCTTCGCCTCATCCTGCTACAGGTTTCACAACCAAGGTCAAGGTGGGCAGGGGACATCCTACTTGGCTGGGACAGGCACCAGGGCCTCTAACATGCGTCTCACCGAATTTCAGGGTGCGTTGCTCTCCGCCCAAATGAGCCGACTAGAGGAACAGGCCAGAAGAAGGAGTGAAAACGCTACCTACCTGACCACCCTATTGCAGGAAGTCCCGGGGATCTACCCTGCCAAGCTGCATGAAGGAACCACCAATAGCGCGTACCACCTGTATATGTTCCGCTATGATAAGAACCATTTTGCGGGGATGGACCGGGCTAAGTTTCTCCAAGCCTTGAGTGCGGAAGGAGTGCCTTGTTCTTCAGGCTACGGCACGATGAACAGAGACAAATATGTGACGGATCTGGCCAACAACAGACATTATCTCAAAATCTATGGAAAGAAAACGCTGCAGGAATGGCTGGAGCGAAACCAGTGTCCACAAAATGACATTTTAGCGGGAGAACAAGCTGTATGGTTCACCCAGACGATGTTGCTAGGTAGCCGGACTGACATGGAACAAATTGCCGAAGCGGTTCAGAAAATCCACCGACACGCAGCGGAGTTAGCAAAAGCATAGATTAATTGGCCTCCAGAATAACTTACCCATGACACGGATCACCGAACAGCCTTCGAAGTATAACCACCTAGAGAAAAAAAGCATAGAAGAGCTGACTGTCTTAATCAATCAAGAGGATAAAACTGTTCCATTGGCCATAGAAAAGGCATTGCCGGCCATTCAGGATTTGATCAAAGCCGTTGTCACAAGATTACGGGAGGGAGGAAGAATGTTTTATCTTGGAGCAGGCAGCGGAGGAAGATTGTCGGTATTGGACGTGATAGAGCTGCCCACCACCTTCGGCATAGAACCTGATCGGGTGAAGGCCATACTGGCTGGTGGTATTGAGAATTTGGTTCTGGCACTGGAAGACAAAGAAGATGATGAATTAGAAGGCTGGAAGGCTTTGCAGGCCAATGATATTTCCGCTAAAGACATTGTCATAGGCATATCCGCCAGCGGAACCACTCCTTTTGTCTTGGCTGGGCTAAAAAAATGCAGGGAAAACAACATTGCCACAGGATGCATTGTCAGTAACCCTTCTTCTCCTATAGTAGCCCAGGCAGACTATCCGGTGGAAGTTATCACAGGGCCAGAGTTCATTACCGGAAGTACGAGGATGAAATCCGGTACTGCCCAAAAGATGATATTTGACATGATCAGTACGACAGTAATGATTCAGCTGGGAAGGGTATTTGACAACAAAATGGTCCACGTGAAGCTGATCAACCAAAAAATAACTGATCGGGCAGTGAAAATCCTCATGGAACTGTCCGGCCTGGAAGATTATGAAGAAGCGAAGGCTTTACTTCTGCAACATGGCAGTGTGGATAAGGCCATACAGCGCCTAAATGCCACCAGTCGTCATTAAACAATAGGATTTGAAAGTAAATCTTGTCTGATTTAGGCGAGGAACACCAATTATATACCATGAATAAAATAGGATTTAATGTGCTGGCCTGGTCAGCGGTAATGTCTGAGGAAATTTTCCCCATTCTAGAAAGGTTAAAAAAAATCGGCTATGATGGCGTTGAGTTCTTTGTAGGCTCTCCGGACGAGCCAGTTTATAAAAAAATCGGCGATCATGCGGCCGATCTCGGATTGGAAGTCACTTCCGTGATGCTGGTAGGGCCGGATGAAAACCTCATCGATCCTTCGGCATCTGTCAGGGCGAAAGGCCTGGAGCGGTTAAAATGGGGAATCGACCGGTCCCATGACCTCGGTTCGCAGGTTATCTGCGGTCCTTACCATTCTGCTTTTACGGTGTTCGCGCAGCGGGCGCCGGAAGAGGACGAATATAAACGAAGTGCCGAAATCCTTTACCAGGCGGGAGAATATGCCGCCCAGGCAGAAATTGTGTTGACACCCGAAGCCGTCAACCGGTTTGAATGTTATCTATGTAACACCATGGAACAATTGGCTTATCTGGTCAACAAAGTGAACCATCCCAATGTCAAAGCCATGTTCGACACCCATCACGCTAACATTGAAGAAAAGACCTTCAGGGATGCTATCGATTATATCTCTCCTATTTTAGGCCACGTCCATATCAGCGAAAATGACAGAGGCACACCGGGAAGCGGCCATGTCAATTTCGATGAGGTTTTTGCGCAACTCGCTGCCGTCAACTATCAGGGCTGGCTGACCATCGAAGGCTTTACAAGGAACGATCCCGCCTTTGCCAATTCTATCGGGGTATGGAGGGATTTTTCTGAGCCATGGGATATGGCAGAAAAAGGCTATCAGTTGATCAAGAACATGTGTCTTAAACACGGTCTTTAAGCTCCCCCTCAGCGAGGTGACTTGACTATCAACAAAGAAAGAGAAAATTGCGGAATGGTCCTAATATTTTTTGTTTTAGGACCATTCCCTATCTTTGGCCTTTTCTTCATGACTTATGGAAATAAGAGACCAACAATATCAAATCCAAGGGGTTTCTCTACTAGAAATTGCCCATACTTATGGGACGCCTGTGTACGTATATGACGGGCAAAAAATATTGGAACAGGTGGCCCTGCTGAACCGGGCATTTGCCGGTGTCAATATGAAAATCAAATACGCCACCAAGGCCCTTTCCAACATCAATATCCTAAAGTTGTTGAAGGATGCGGGTACTGGTGTAGATGCGGTCTCTATTGAAGAAGTGAAGCTGGCCCTGCATGTGGGATTCGCACCGGAAGAAATCATGTACACGCCCAACTGTGTGTCTTTTGAAGAGATACAGGAGGCGGTGGATTACGGGGTGATGGTCAACATAGACAACATCCCGATGCTGGAGCAGTTTGGATCGTATTATGGAGACACCGTTCCGTTGTGTGTCCGGTTAAACCCGCACATCATGGCCGGCGGTAACGCCAAAATCTCTGTGGGCCATATCGACAGCAAATTCGGCATTTCTATCTTACAGTTGAAGCACGTACTAAAAATCGTGGCTGCCCACCACCTGAAAGTAGTAGGGCTTCATGTCCATACCGGTTCGGATATATTGGATGCCGAGGTATTTTTGAAGGGGGCCGAAATACTTTTCGATGCCGCCAGAGAATTTAAGGAGCTACAATTCCTGGATTTCGGCGGTGGCTTCAAAGTAGCTTACAAAATCGGCGATATCACCACGGATATATTGGATGTTGGAGCGAAGGTTTCGGCTGCCTTCAAAACTTTTTGTAAGGAATATGGTAGAGAACTGGAAATCTGGTTCGAGCCCGGGAAATTTTTAGTCAGCGAGTGCGGCTATTTACTGGTCAGCGCCAACGTAATTAAATCCACCCCAGCCTCCACGTTCATTGGAGTGGATTCCGGCCTCAACCACCTCATCAGACCCATGATGTATGATGCCCATCATGAGGTGGTCAATATTACCAATCTGTCGGGACCTGAAAGGGTATATACCATGGTCGGCTATATCTGCGAAACAGATACCATTGCAGCAGACCGAAAGTTAAAAGAAGTGAAGGTGAACGATGTCCTGGCGATATTGAATGCCGGGGCATATGGTTTCAGCATGTCATCCAATTACAATTCCCGGCTGAGACCGGCAGAGGTACTGATCTTGGACGGAAAGACACAGTTGATCCGGAAACGTGAGACTTTTGAGGATATCCTTCGTCATCAAATCGAATTACCGAACCGATAATAGGTAACTTATCGGTTCGATGATTATTTTTTCATCCAGAAAAAGCTAACTGTTTCTTGAATAGGCAATAAAATTCATCGGATTCGGAAAAATAATTCCAGATTACCCGCAATACTTCCTAATAGCGGTGTCCGGGATGTTGGTGCATTAAAATAAAATTTTGTTTTTCTCAATTTTTATCCATTTATTAAGGAACAAGTATCGATAAGTATCGACAACATTTTGCTGTATATGAAATACAGAAAATGTCGGAGAAAATTTTGAAGAGCATTATCTCTTCTACAAACAACAAAATAGCAGTCACCAACAAAGCTTTAATGGGAAAGACACATACAACAAACAGTATAAAGGCCATCATGCAGATTCAGATGGATCAAAACGATGCAGGAGCAGTAGCCCAAGACCTTAAGGAGTATGCTTCTGTTTTAAGCGGTTATCTTGGTTATAACACCGAGGAGATTCTTGAGGAAATGTCATGTCATGATCTTGACCATTTGGTCAACACCTTCAAGAAATATTTTAACGAATATGTGGAGCTGTTAGATTCTGACAACATAGTTATTCAAGAAAAAAAATAAACGGACAGTTATTTGTCCGTTCGTTATATTTGGAGTAAAATATCCTATTATTGGTGAAGGGGTTTAAACAGATAGAAGTTTAAATCCCTTTTTTTTATGACCTTCGCTAAACTAAATTCATTTTTTATGGTTTGAAAAACAATTTTGTGTATGTTTGCAAAGTAAAATAAGTGGTGCGGAAGAAATCCGCTTTGGTTCTATGAAAAACAACCCCTAGTGCAAGAATTTTTACCAGCTCATAATCAGCACGATAGCCCGTCGAATATCCATCTCTATCAATAATATTTATGAAAAAACATCTACTAAAATCCAACCCTCCTTTTTGGTACTGGAGATACCCAGTGGGGGTCCTTCTGGTACTGTGGCTCGCCGTTTTCCCCATCCAGTTTGCAACAGCGCAGACAGTGGTAGTCACCGGTGAGGAAAACAACGTCAATATCGAAAGAATTAAATTGATAATCGGATCGGAGCGTTTTGAGCAAAACAGCCCCACAGGCAACGTAAACCCCCTTCCCGCTGATGGTCCCGTATTAATAGAATCAGTGGTTTTAGAAAATGGCGAGGAAATTTTTGTCACGTCAAGAAGACCGAAAGTTGCTAACCCCAGCCCCGTTCTCGGAACTGATCGTATCGGCCCCAGAAGTGTAGAAATCATCAACTCAGACGGATCTACCGTGGGACATCGGGAGAATGATTTTTTAGAGCATTTAGAAGAAGTAATATCCACAGCGGATTTACGTTCATACTGGAGTATCGGCAGCCAACCTTCAATCCCTAGTGGAGAGGCCTTTGCCGACCTACATTATCCTTTCCCCAGTTCGGGATATATTATGTTCTCAGAGAGAAATGGCAACTCCTCGATTGATTTTGTTCCCCTTGGTTTAGATGGCAAACCTGTTCCAGGTGCCACAACGGTCCAGGTAAGGGGTTACCAGTGGGACACCGGTGTCAATCATGCGGTGGACAACCCCTCCCAAAAACAATGGCTGGTAGTTTTTTCAGCGTCTTTGTTCAACACCCTACAGCCCGTGGCCGGCGTAAGGGTAGTCAGCATTAATGAGCCAGACGGGAAATTGGTGTTTTTTATCGGTGAGATTTCTGCTGCTCCCGATTATGCGGGACCAATCAATAACCTGACGGAATCGAAAGCGGTACTGAATGTTTTGGACAATGATGAAATCAATAAAGGGCCAGCCCAACCTTTTGATGTAAACTTTACGGTGATTACCCCTTTCCCGGACAACACCCTTGTCTTCAATAATGATGGGACGGTGGACGTGCCAGCCAATACTCCTCCCGGAGTTTATACCATGACGTACCAGATCACCGACGTAGTAGGCGGGGAATCCGCACAGTCCACTGCTACGGTAAGGGTTTTCGAAATGATGCCCGAAGCCAACGATGACTTTGCCGAGGCTACGGCAGATGGGGCCGAGGGACTCATCCAGGTTTTGGATAATGACTGGATCAACGGAGAGCCCGCCAGTCTAGACAATGTAGACCTGTCAGAACTCACCAACACCAGCAATGGCGTGCTTACACTGAATGTAGACGGAACCGTCGATGTAACACCTGGTACGGCCGCCGGAACCTATCGGTTGACCTATCAAATCTGCGATAAAACCAATGCGGCTAAATGTGATACGGCAACGGTGACGGTTTTTGTCAATATTCGGGAAATCGATGCGGTGGACGACGACTTTGGTAGCTATAACCAAAACGGCGTTTTTGGAAACATCCTCATTAATGATAGAATCAACGGAATACCGGTTACTACCGACAAGGTGACTGCCAGCTTAACGGATACCGGCGGCCTGACCGGCTTAAGCCTCAATGAAAACGGCGTGTTGAGCGTCACCGGACGGGTAGCACCTGGCGCGTATGTGTTAGAATACGAACTGTCTGAGATTATAAATCCGGAAAATACAGACCGTGCCAAAATCACATTTACCGTCAGAGCGACGAATATCAGCACCATCAATGACCAGGCCGTCACCAATCAAAACCAGGCCGTCACTATCCCGGTTCTGGCCAATGACCAAACCGAATCGGGGATCTTTGACCTGACATCCCTCACCGTTACCGTGGCTCCTTCCAATGGCAGCGCCACAGTAAATCCCGACGGAACCATCAATTATTCCCCCGCAAGCAGCTTCAGCGGCGAGGACCGGTTTACTTACCGGGCGTGTGACAGCCAAGACGGAACCGCCTGTGGAACCGCAGTGGCAACGATTACCGTACGCCCTATCGCCATCGAGCTCGAGAAGAGCGTAGACCAAACAAGTGTAGCTGTCGGCGAAACGGTCACCTATACCATCTCCATCACCAACAACAGCGAATTTACAGTTGAGAATGTAGTGGTGGAAGACCTCCTGCCCGATTTGTTGCTGTTTGCATCAAGCTCTCCGGCTCCTTCCGACGCCAACACCTGGATCTTCACACAAATGGCCGCCGGGGAATCCACCTCGATGACTATTGACGCACTGGCAGTGTCTCCCGGTGAAGTAATCAACACCGTTACCCTGTCAATAGACGAATTTGAAACCTCTGCTGAATCTCCGTCCGTCACGATCGGGCAGCTTCCTGTTGATCTGAAAATCAGCAAGACCTCCAATGACGCCGAAATCTATCAGGGCAATGAGCTTGACTATGTGATTCTGGTGGAAAATATTGGAACAAGTGACGCAGAGGACGTGACCGTAACGGACAATTTGCCCGCGGGGCTGACCTACATCAGTAGCAGCTTCTCTGCTTCTTCCGATGAAATCGAACCCGCAACTGCCAACAATGGCAACCAAATCACTTGGAATATAGCCTCTTTCCCTGCCGGCGAAACTTTAACCATTACATTAAAAGTGCAGGCTGACCAGACCGGGGTGAAAACCAACACCGTGGAGGTAACTACGGCAGAACAGGAAGAGCTAAATCCTGCTGACAACACCGCCCAGGATACCAATGAGGTGCTGGAACTGTTCATCCCTAACGTCATCACCCCAGGTGACAAGGACAACAAGAACGACGAATTCATCATCAAGGGAATCGAACGCTTTGCGTCTAGCCGTCTGGTCATTTTTAACAGGTGGGGCAACCACGTGTTTGAGGCAGACAATTACCAAAACAACTGGGATGCCCAAGGGCTTGTTTCAGGTTCCTACTTCTATGTGCTGGAACTGACGGACAGCAATGGCCAGAAACAGACTTTTAAGGGTTGGGTTCAAGTTATTAAAGATTAATCAGATGAAAAATACTTTT
>CAZHZP010000090.1:0-9051 GCA_964537165.1 uncultured Roseivirgaceae bacterium
ACAAAAGTGAGCTGACTTATGGGGACTGCGAAAAACTTCTACAGGTAAAATCCGCCTACGCCATCATCAAAAGCTTGGTGGCCAAAGAAGCGATTCTGGTGTTCGAGCAGGTAAAGGAAAAATATTCCCCAAAAGTAGAAAGTCGGGTGCGCTTGGTTGCTTCTTTTATTTCCGACAAATCTGCACTGGAAGGCTTGTTTAACCAACTTACCAAACGGCCCAAGCAGGAGGAGGTTCTGCTGAAATACCTCCAACAGGTGCCCGTTTATCAAAATCCCGGGCTCAATGACAAAGGAATCGACAAAAAGACGTTTGCGGAAGCTGGGCTATCTACCAGCGCTTTGTCTACCTTGGTGAAGAACGGAGTTTTCGAAGAGTTCAAAGTGATTGTCAGTCGGTTTGACCATTTGGACACGGAAGATCAACGGATAGAACTGGCTGATTTCCAAGAAGAAGCATTGGAAAACATCAAGAGAAACTTTGAGGAGAAACAAACCGTCTTGTTGCATGGGATTACCGGCAGTGGCAAGACGGAAATCTATATCCGCCTTATCCAGGAGGTGTTGCAAAGCGGTTCACAGATCCTATTGCTTTTGCCTGAAATTGCATTAACCACCCAGATCGTAACCCGGCTCCAAAAGGTCTTCGGCAATAAGATGGGGGTTTACCATTCCAAATTTTCGGATAATGAAAGGGTCGAAGTCTGGCAAGGTGTGTTGACAGGCAAATACTCTTTTGTGGTGGGCGTCCGCTCATCGGTCTTTCTTCCCTTCGACAGTCTGGGGCTGGTCATCGTGGATGAGGAACATGAGGCCTCCTATAAGCAGTATGATCCGGCACCCCGTTTTCAGGCGAGGGATGCGGCGATCATGTTGGCTTGGCTTCACCAAGCCAACATCCTCCTCGGAAGTGCCACCCCTTCTTTCGAGTCCTACTATAATGCACGGACCCATAAATATGGATATACCAACCTAAACCGCCGGTTTGGAGAAGCACTGCTTCCCGACTTTATCCTTTCTGATGTATTGGTCGATCAAAAGAAAAACCTGCTCAAGCTGGACTTTACGAGAATTTTCCGGGAAAAAGTCCAGGAGGCCTTAAACAACCAGGAGCAAGTCCTGATTTTTCAAAACAGAAGAGGTTATGCGCCCTATATTTCCTGCGATGATTGTGGCTGGATTCCCGGTTGCGAGCAATGTGACGTGAGTCTGACCTATCATCAGTTTAAGGAAGAGATGCGTTGCCATTATTGTGGATTTAAGGAAAAGGTGCCTCTCTCCTGCCCAGCCTGTGGCAGTAATAAACTAACCAGCGTGGGACAAGGGACAGAGCGGATAGAGGAAAGTCTCTCTCTTTTATTCCCTGAGGCACGGATCGCAAGGATGGACTTGGATACCACCAGGAGCAAGTACGGATACCAGCGGATATTGGAGGATTTTGGCTCTGGGAATATCGATATTTTGGTAGGCACACAGATGATTACCAAAGGGTTGGATTTTGATAAAGTCACCGTGGTAGGCATTGTGGATGCCGACCGTATCCTTTATTTTCCGGACTTCAGGGCGGGAGAAAGGGCCTTTCAGCAAATCACCCAGGTGGCTGGAAGGGCTGGAAGAAGAAAGACCAAGGGCAAAGTGATCATCCAGACCCGTAGGCCCGACAACCCCATTTTCCCAAAAATCATACAAGGGGATTATCAGCAGCTTTACCTGGAGGAAATGGCTGATAGGCAGCGCTTTTTCTATCCGCCTTTTGTGAAGCTGATAAAGATCACCGTCAAGCATAAAGAGCCATATTTGGCCGAAAAAGCAGCAAGGTACCTCGCCAACCTGATCAATACCATACCTGTGAAGAAGATTGTCCTGGGGCCGGAAAAAGGCTTGGTGGCGAAAGTGAAGAATCAATATCTTTACGAGATTCTGGTGAAATTGGAAAGACAGGGCAATACGCCGGCTGTGTTCAAGCGTGACCTTCGGGCGAAGGTAGAGGAACTACAGGCGCATAAAGACCTGAGAGCGGCCAGAGTGGTGGTAGATGTGGACCCATATTGATCGGCAGACCCCGCCACTCCCCGGAGATCGTTGCGATGAATGTGCAAATACAAAAGCCTTATAGCCACCTTTAGCGCCTGTTAAGCTTTTTAAAATCCATTTTTTTATTCTTTTAGTAAAAGTTTTATTTATCAGTAAAATAACATAGTTTTCCGTCATTAATCACCGTGTGAAATACAATAACCAGGGGAGGAAATTCTTGTCAAAGAATTTGGTGCTCGATAACCAGACAGGCGCATGAAGAGGTTTTACGCTATATTCATTGGCGGTTTTTTTCTTTTATCGCTATCTATTATTGCTTCAGCTTCTTATCGTAAGGGAGATGTCTTACAGGATTTTGTTTTAAAGGTAGAAGTTAAAGATGAAAATTGCGCTTCGGACGGGGAATTGAGGTTTGAGGTAAACTCAATCCATCCTTCGGGTTCTATTGAGTATGCTGTCTACTTGCTGCCCGATCTTACCCACCCGTTCAAAACACTAAGAGACAATGTATTAGGCGGATTGGACGCGGGAGACTACCGGGTTGTTGCGACCCAGACGGTTGACGGGGAAAGTAGTAGCAGAACAGCAGATGTGACGATAGCTTCCCAATACCAGCCTATTGTCTTTGAGCTCGTTGCTGACGATGAATGTGGTTCGTCCGACGGGAAAATAACAGTCAATATGGTGTCCGGTGCGGCTGTCACATATGAAATCCAGGGCCCCGTTGATAGGGAACCCCAAGAAAGCAACGTATTCAACGGTTTACCGAGTGGAAGTTATAATGTTCAGGTTACCAATGCATGCGGGGAGAGGCTGTCTCAGAGTTTTGAAATTTTGAAATCCGGCTTTTCAATTGATGAGTCTAAAGTGGATTTCGTTCCCCTGTTGCCTGGATGCGGAGAGATCACAATAGGGCACTATGTCAATGCCGCAGGCTCGGCCTTACAATATCCACTGAGCTTGAATTTTACAATTTATCCTCCTACAGGTGGACAACAGTCCGTTCATGCGATAGTAGAGAGTGGCCCCTCCCACCAAGCATTTGTTTACGCTGAGGTTCCTTTTTTCCCCGACACCAGCTACACCTATGATGTACATATTTCCGACAACTGTGGCAATGTCGCAAGCAGCACGGATATGGTCATCCATCAAAAACTGTCCGTCTCGAGTGACAACCTTTGGGGAGCGGGGCCTTGTGGAAGAAGACAGATAGCGATAAATCCCTTAATTTACGCGGCACCCTATACTATCAATTTTTTGTCTTTTCCGGCGGGTTTTGATCCTGCAGATAATGGGCTCTATCCAGGCCCTTTCGAAGACGAACGGGTATTTTTTGGCGGCGCTGATAAGCCCATTCCTGATGGAGCTTATACTTTTGAGGTGACCGATGCTTGCGGTAATTCCACCGGTGAACTGACTATAAATCACACCACCAGGGTGTCGAAGCCCTCTGCTGATGTGATGGCCGATTGCGAGATAAATACGGGTTCTGTTCAGCTGTTAAATTATGATTACAACCTTGGAAAAGTTGAAATTGTCAATGCGCCATCAGCTTACAGCCATAGCTTACCGCATGATGTAAGTCATAACATTCGGCCGAGTGACAGTAGAAGGTTCTCGATGAACGGTCTGCCAGAGGGCATATATGAATTCTATACAGAAAATGACTGTGGAAGCAATCACACTTTCGAAGTTGAGATAAAAGGCCACTCGATTATAAAAAATGAGGTCTCAGTCATAGAAACCTGTGGGTCTTTTAATCTGGAAATCGATCATGAAAGTAATTTGACAGAGGAGCAACCAGAAAAATTTGGGTTGCAGAGACTTAATCCGGAAACCGGGGATTGGGAGCATCCCACAACAGGGCAGGTATATCTGGAAGGCGAAGATCTAAATGAATCAAACGCCACCACGCTTTTTAATGGCACAACCAATTATAATTTCTCTTTTTCCGGAACCTTTAGAGTGGTAAAATCAATTGAAACCTGGAGGGATGGTTCAGAAGTTTTGTCAGGGGAAAACCCCATGACGTTTTGCTTATTTCCTCTCAAGGAGTTTGAGGTAGACACCTCTATCGGGTTTAACAGCATCAATATTTTTTCCTGTTCGGACGAAACTTTTGATGTGGCCATAGCTGCCAAAGGCTATCAGCCGGTCACCTACAAGGTGACCTCCAAAGATGGCGTCCCGCTGTCAATAGACAATGGCGATGATCCGCTTTTTAAGGGCTTGGAAAGCGGATTATATGCCTTTCAGATTGAGGACAGATGTGGTAACATTCTTAATAGGGTGTTTCGAGTATCTGAGGGAATTGCCCCCAGGATAATCCCCAACAATTTTTGCGACGGCGAATCTGGAGAGTTGGCCGTGTTGGGCTTGGATTTTCTGGAGTTTGAATGGTGGAAGGAAGACGATCCATCAGAGATCCTAAGTACGCATTCTTCGCTCTCTTTTGATCCTTTTGACGTGGAAATCCACCCCGGACGTTACTTGGTTAAGCTGACCCATAGCGACCCCAATTCATGCCTAAATGAGATACTAGAATTTGAGGTCCCAGCCGACGATGACGGCCCCCAAGCGGGCATAGGAACAGCTGTGGATGTGTGCGAGGGCGACATCGTTGACTTATTTGATTTTTTGGATGGCCCTTTCGACAACTACGGTGAGTGGACGGAAACCACCGGAAGCAATTCTTTGATAGGAAATTTCTGGACTACCACAAATTTACCAGCCGGCACTTATGAATTTAGCTATACCGTACAGGGCTTATGTAACGACAGCGACCAGGCCCGACTTAGCATCAACCTCTTTAGCAATCCTGAACCGCCGGGTGGGGATACCCTACAGGTTTTTTGTGACGTTGATCGTCCCACAGTTGGCGATATAGTAGCAGAGGGAGAAAATATCCAGTGGTTTTTGCAAGAAGAAGGAGGCGAGCCTTTAGATGCCGGTGAGCTTCTGACAAACAATACCGATTATTATGCAGCGCAGTCGGTCAACGGCTGCCAATCGACAAAAAGATTTAAAACAACCGTTACCATTGAATATGAAATTGAAAATAATCAGGTCAGTGACGATCAGATCCTGAACCGCTTTGAAGTACCTGAGGAAATAACGGGAACCATGCCTACCGGAGGTGTCGGCGTTTATGAATTTCAGTGGCAGCATTCTGAGGACAATATCAGCTGGATGGATATAGCCGGAGCAAACCAACGGAATTTTCAGCCCCCCTCCCTGTTGGAAACCGTCTCTTACAGAAGAATCATTAAGGGAACCTGCATGGATTATGCAAGCAATCCGGTAGAAATCAAAATTAAGACCGTGGATCTGGTGGTTACAAAAACATCCTTCAACAAAGAAATCCATGACGGGGAAGAATTCATATATGAAATACTTGTAGAAAATCAGGGTGACTTTGATGCCACGGAAGTCATTATCACAGATCCGCTTCCTTCGAAAATCGGCTACCTAAGCCACGAGGTGCATGCTTCCTCTTCCGCCATCCAAGTGACAGGCTTTAACAATGCAGAAACAGTTTCTTACGAAGTACCGCTTTTTCCAAGAAATGAGAGATTGACCATCCGGATTAAAGTTCTTGCTAGAGAAGAAGGGGTCATAGAAAACACCATATTCGTGACCAGTCGGGAAGAAGATATCCAGCCAGTGGACAATACCTCCACCGATACAAACAAAATACTGCCCCTTTTTATACCCAATGTGATTAAACCTGATTTCGACCACAAAAACGATTATTTTATCATCAGGGCCGGAGACAAGTTCGAGAAGTTAAACCTTGTCATATTCAACCGATGGGGTGATCATGTATTCGAATCCAAGGATTACCAGAATGATTGGTCAGCGGAAGGCCTCAATGCGGGCACATATTACTATATTATCCGTGCAACGGATCAATTGAATAAGGAGCATGTGTATAAAGGCTATGTTCAGGTAATTAAATAGGATGTACAGGCACAAATTATATCGCGTATTATTTCTTTGGGCCGCTATGGGTTGGGCTGTGGACACGTCCGGCCAGCAGCTGCCATTATTCAGCCAATACGTATTTAACAGTTTACATATAAACCCAGGGTACGCTGGATACAAGATGGATCCATTTGTACAGGCTACTTATCGCAGCCAGTACATCGACTTCCCCGGCGCACCAAAGACCATGAGTATCAGTGCGGATATGGCATCTGCTGATGGCAGTATGGGATTTGGTGCCTCCTTTTCTTCCGATCAAATTGGTGCAACAAAAACACTGGCCGGGCTGTTGACTTATGCCTATAGGATACAGACAGGGAATCAATCGTTTCTAAGTTTGGGTGCAAGTGCGGGAATTTCGGAATACGCTTTGGACGGCGCTCTACTGATCCCTGATGATGACACAGACACCACACTGCCTACTGACAGAATAAACCTATTTACCCCTAACCTTAACGTCGGATTGTTTTTTTACGGTGAGCGGTTTTTTACCGGGATTAGTGCTTTTAACTTAACAGGCCGAAAAAATCTCGAAAACGAAAACATTGCCTTATCCTTACACAATGTCCATTATTATTTCCAGGTAGGCGGTTTATTTCCATTATCAGACGATGTAGAATTCAAACCTTCTTTGCTGGTGAGGGAAGATCTGAAAGGCCCGACAAATTTTGACATAAATACCATGTTTCTTTTTAAAGAAACACTATGGGCAGGGTTATCCTACCGGTCTTACCTCAACACCCATAACAATTCCGGCCAAACCCTTCCCACAAGGGGAAACGTACTCGCTGCCATCGTCGAGGTTTTTGCCACAGAACGCTTGAGGGTAGGCTATGCCTATGATTACAATCTAAACGCGTTGAATAGGCAGCGGAACAACTCACACGAGATATCGGTCGGGCTTTATTTTGGATCCAAAGGCTTGCAGCAAGATATGCTCCGCTGTTTTTAAATAAAAAGCTAACGGCAAAGTCGATCCTGTCACGCCAGATTGTTAGAAGATTATTAGATATCCCCAATAATCTTTAATTTGCGACTGATTTTCATCCATATTAAGACCTCAACTCCATGCAGATCGATCTCAAGAAAGACGTCTTGCCCCACTTTTTGGGAATTGCTTCTTTTTATCTCCTCGTACTTCTTTATTTTTCGCCCATAGTATTTGATGGAAAAATGATGTTCCAGGGAGATATCCTCCAATGGGAAGGTTCTGCCAAGGAAATCCTGGAATACCGGGAAAGTACCGGGGAAGAAGCGCTCTGGACCAACCGCATGTTTGGCGGGATGCCCTCCTACCTGATCAGTCTGGAATCCTCTGGAGACATTACCAACTTCCTGATCAAGATCGTCACCCTCGGCCTCCCCCACCCGATCAATGCTTTGTTTATGGGCATGTTGGGCATGTATGTGTTCTTGTTGAGCCTTAGGATCAGGACCGAGATCGCCGTAATGGGCGCCTGGGTTTTTGTCTTCAATACCTTCAACCTCATCAGCTTGGAAGCCGGTCACAATGCCAAAATCTGGGCCATCTGCTTGATCCCCTTGATCTTTGCAGGCATTCATCTGGCCTTTAGCGGCAAAAAAATACTGGGCGTAGCCCTTACGGCCTTCGCCTTGATGCTTCAGCTGAAGTTCAACCACCTTCAGATTACCTACTATACCCTTATAGCAGTGATCATCTACGGCATCGGTCAACTGGCGTTTGCCATCAAGGAAAAGCAAGTCCCCGATTTGTTGAAGACGGTGGGTATTCTTCTAGTCGCTGCACTGCTGGCGGTAGGCGCCAATGCCGGACGCCTGTTGCCGGTGTTGGAATATGGAAAATACTCCACCCGCGGGGAAACGCATCTGGATACAGGGGAAGCCGCAGCGGGTCTGGACAAGGAATATGCCTTCCGCTGGTCGCAAGGGAAATTGGAATCCCTGACCCTGCTTGTTCCTAATTTTTACGGAGGGGGCTCGCGGGATGCCTTGCCCAAGGATTCGGCAACCGAGCAGGCGTTAAGGCAAAACGGGATACAACCGGCCGAAATCAACAACTTTATATCCGGTGCTCCCACCTACTGGGGGGATCAGCCCGGCACAGGAGGCCCCATTTACGGCGGCGCGATTATGGTTTTTCTGTTTGTGATCGGAATAATATATGCGCCCACCAAGTACCGAAACATCTTTTTGGCCATCACGGTCGTCTCCTTGATGCTTTCCTGGGGCAAAAACCTTGAGTGGTTTAACTATACCTTGTTTGACTACCTTCCAGGATACAACAAATTCAGGGCGGTCTCTATGGCTTTAGGATTGACCCTGTTTGCTGTTCCTGTTTTAGGCTGTATAGGGCTGGAAAAATTGATACAAAACGCAGGACATAAAGCGGGCGACAAGGCGTTTTATACTGCTTTTGGTATTGTGGGAGGACTAACCTTGCTGCTCTTTTTATTTGCTGGTGTGTTCGGTTTTCGAAGCCCTGCTGATGTCAACTTTCCGGACTGGCTGGCTAGCGCCCTGCAGGAAGACCGCAAAACCCTGCTTAAGAACGATGCCTTGAGGAGCTTTATCCTGATCGCGCTTTCAGCAGGCTTAATATTAGCAATGATCAAACAGAAGATCAGCCACATGTGGGGACTGGTAGGCGTGGCATTCTTGGTGGTATTCGATGTCTGGATGATCGACAAGCGGTATTTACACAATGACAGTTTTGTAGAGAGTCCAAGCGCGTCTTTTTTTGCCCCAACCCCCGCTGATCAAAGAATCCTTCAGGACAAGGACTATTTCCGGGTACTCAACATTTTCGAAAGCACATTCAATGAAGCCCGTACCAGCTACCGTTTCAACAGCATCGGGGGATACCATGGCGCAAAAATGGGTCGTTACCAAGACCTGATAGAAGCGGCCCTCTCGCCCGAAATCAATGATTTCATTCAAAAGGCCCAGGAAGGCAATTTCGATTATGAAAACATCCATGTCTTGAACATGTTAAATACCCGCTATATCATGGCGGGACGGGATGAAAACGCCGTCTTCCAAAACCCGTCCGCCA
>CAZHZP010000091.1:0-8965 GCA_964537165.1 uncultured Roseivirgaceae bacterium
CTGATCCGGGTAGTGCCGGCGAAGGGAAATGAAGACCCAAACAGTTTAATTTAATTCCCATAATACAGTCGATATCGGTCGTAAGGAAACGCGTATTCTTTATGATCTAGTGTAAACGGAATGGCTAGCTGCTTGTGGAAAAGGGTAAACAAAAAATGAGGAATCACCCCTTGGTTTCTTAATGTTTAACCGTTAATGCAACATTAGCATGAAAAAAACCTTATTGACGCTGGCTATAATGCTAGCGGGGCTCTATGCCGTAGCGCAGGCCCAGATTACCGGCTCTGTGAAAGACGCCGCCACCGGAAAGCCTTTGTTTGGGGCCAATGTTATCCTGGTAGGAACACGGACAGGCGCTGTAGCAGATGAAGGAGGCCGGTTCGAAATTGCCAACGCCTCATCTGGAAAACACACACTTAAAGTCTCCTATCTGGGCTTTACCACTTTCACCACGGATATCCAGGCGCCGGTCAGCGGACTGGACATACAGCTACAACCTTTGGCGATTTTAACGGAAGAGTTTATCGTATCGGCGACCCGTGCGCGGGAAACAACTCCTACGACTTTTCAGACCATCACCAAAGAAGAACTCAACAAAAACAACCTGGGTCAGGATCTGCCATTCCTGCTAAACTACACGCCGTCGGTCATCACCCATTCCGATGCAGGTGCGGGAATCGGCTACACCGGTATGCGTATCCGGGGTACTGACCAAACCAGAATTAATGTCACAGTCAATGGTATCCCCATTAATGACGCTGAATCCCACGGGGTATTTTGGGTCAACATGCCTGACTTTGCTTCCTCTGTGGACAACATGCAGATCCAAAGGGGTGTAGGAACCTCCACAAATGGGGCGGCTACCTTCGGAGCCAGCATCAACATCCAAACCGATACCCGCAAAGATGAAGCTTATGCAGAAACTGAAAACTCATTTGGCTCCTTCAATTCCAGAAAACATACCGTAAGGGTAGGCTCGGGTCTTCTCAATGACCGTTGGGCGGTAGATGCCCGGTTGTCCAAAATCGCTTCAGACGGATATATGGACAGGGCTTTTTCTGACCTTCAGTCCTATTTTGTCTCTGGGGGTTATTATGGGGATAATCACGTGTTCAAAGTGAACGTCTTCTCAGGAAAAGAGCAGACCTACCAATCTTGGAACGGCGTACCGGAACCGTTGCTGGCGTCTGACAGAACCTACAACTCCTATACTTATGAAAATGAAACCGACAACTACAAACAGGACCACTATCAATTTATTTACACTGGCTCTTTAGGCGACAATTGGAAGGTCAACGGCGCCCTTCACTACACAGCGGGCCAAGGCTATTATGAGCAATTCAGGGAAGATGATGATTTGGAAAACTACAACCTCTCACCAATCGAAATCGGAGGGCAGGTAATAGAAAGTACAGATATCATCAGGAGAAGGTGGTTGGACAATGACTTTTATGGGGGTGTATTTTCCTTCAACTATATTTCTGATGATGGGACTTGGGATATCATCTTTGGTGGCGGCGCCAACCGCTATGATGGATATCATTTTGGAGAGATAATCTGGTCAAGAATCGCCGGAAATGCCGACATCAGACACAAATACTATGAAAACACTGCCACCAAAGATGACAGCAACCTTTACCTGAAGGCCACCCACGAAGTAGCAGACAGGCTTTATCTTTTTGGAGACCTTCAATATCGGATGGTCAACTACCAGTTTGAAGGTACCAACAGCGATCTAAGAACCATTACCGGGGATCAGAATTACAAGTTCTTCAACCCAAAATTCGGGATCAGCTATGAGAGCGGAAAAGGGCAGACCTGGTATGCCTCCTATGCCGTGGCGAATCGCGAGCCGGTAAGGGATGATTTTACGGACAATCCCATTACCGAACTGCCCCGTCCTGAGCGGTTAAACAATATCGAGGCAGGGATACGGGCGAGAGGCGCTAACTTTAACTATGCCGCCAACTTCTATTATATGGACTACAAAGACCAGTTGATCCTGACCGGGCAGATCAATAATGTCGGCGCCTACGTGCGGGACAATGTGGCCAGTTCCTACAGGGCGGGCATCGAGCTTCAGGGAGCATACCAATTCAGTCCCTCTTGGACTGTAGGCGGCAACATTGCTTTCAGTAGAAACAAAATAGATGAATTCACTGAATATGTCGACGATTACAGTGCAGACGGTGCTCCACAACAAACGGTCACCTATACCGACACGGATATTGCCTTTTCGCCAGATATCGTTGGTGCCGCCCACCTAGACTTCAAGCCTATAGACAACCTAGAAATCAGCTTGTTAGCCAAATATGTTGACAAACAATATTTAGACAATTCTCAACTTGAGAAACGGCAACTCAATGCTTATTTCGTAAATGACCTACGGCTCACCTATGCTATCCAGCCAAAATTTGTCAAAGAAATGGAGTTTTCTGTGTTGGTGAACAACATTTTCAACCACCTCTACGAACCCAATGGCTATACCTTCAGCTATTATCTACCCGGAGAGGTGGCTGGTGGCAGAGAACTGGTCACCGAAAATTATTATTACCCGATGGCTGGAACAAATTTCATGGCCGGCGTCAACATCAAGTTTTAATTCCCTTCAACCGAAAGAGGCTCCCTAGGGAGCCTCTTTTGTCTCAAAGCTAAATTTTTTTAAAGTGGGGTTGGTTGGCTTACCTCACATAATTCCCTCACCGCACTCTTGATCCCTTCAGGATCGAAACCGCATTCCGCGTGCAATTGGATCTGCTCCCCATGTTCAACCACCTTATCCGGTATGCCTAACCGTTTGACCTGGCTGCTGTAGCCATGATCGACCATCCACTCCAATACCGCACTGCCAAAACCTCCTATTAGACAGCCATCCTCCACGGTAATCACTTTTGTGAATTTTGTGAAAACCTCATGAAGCAGAGCATCATCCAATGGTTTCACAAAACGCATATCATAATGAGCAGGGTTCAGTCCTTCTTTTTCTAAAGCCGCCGTGGCCTCCACAGCATAATTCCCGATATGTCCAATGGTCAGGATGGCAAGATCTTCCCCTTCTTTGATAATTCTTCCCTGTCCGACGGGGATTTCCCTCATCGGTCTTCTCCAGTCGGGCATCACACCCTGCCCCCGGGGATACCGGATAGAGTAGGGTCCATTAAATTTAGAAGCCGAATACATCAGGTTACGCAATTCTTCCTCATCCATTGGCGCACTGACTACCAGATTGGGGATACATCGGAAAAAAGCCAGATCATAAGCACCGTGATGGGTGGGGCCATCAGCACCGGCAAAGCCGGCACGGTCCAGACAAAACACCACCGGAAGTTCCTGAAGGCAGACATCATGGATCACCTGATCATAAGCCCGCTGCATAAAGGAACTGTAGATGTTACAGAAAGGCTTCAGCCCCTGCGTAGCCAGACCAGCCGAAAAAGTCACAGCGTGTTGCTCGGCGATACCTACATCAAAGGCCCGATCCGGCATGGCCTTCATCATGATATTCAAAGAGGAACCCGAGGGCATGGCGGGAGTAATTCCCATTATCTTTTCATCCTTCTCCGCCAATTCCACCAAAGTATGTCCAAAGACATCCTGGTATTTGGGCGGCTGTGGAGTATCATATACTTTCTTGGCGATTTCGCCTGTGATTTTGTCGAACTTACCGGGCGCATGCCATTTGGTCTGATCTATTTCCGCCAAAGGGTAGCCTTTTCCTTTTACGGTTATACAATGTAAGATCTTAGGCCCCGGGATATGTTTTAAATCGGAGAGTACCTCTACTAAGTGGTTGACATCGTGTCCGTCCACCGGTCCGAAATATCTTAGATTCAGTGATTCAAACAGGTTGCTTTGTTTGAGCAGCGCTGACTTGAGGGCGCCTTCGACCTTGGAGGCGACGTCTTGAGCACTAAATCCGAATTTGCTAATTTTGCCCAACAGGTTCCAAACTTCATCCTTCACCTTGTTGTAGGTTTGGGAGGTGGTAATGTCTGTAAGGTATTGCTTCAAGGCACCTACATTGGGATCAATGGACATGCAGTTATCATTGAGGATAATCAACATGTTGGTATCTGACACCCCGGCGTGGTTCATGGCTTCGAAGGCCATACCTCCTGTAAGCGCCCCGTCCCCAATCACGGCCACATGCTGCCTTTTATGATCGCCCTTATATTTAGACGCTGCCGCCATGCCTAAGGCAGCGGAAATTGAAGTACTGGAATGCCCCACGCCAAAAGCGTCATACTCGCTTTCTTTACGTTTGGGAAAGCCTGAAATACCTTGGTAAATGCGGTTGGTATGGAAAATCTCCCTTCTGCCGGTCAGGATCTTGTGGCCATAAGCTTGGTGGCCCACGTCCCAGACCAGCTGATCATCAGGTGTATTGAGGACGTAATGCAAAGCTACCGTCAGCTCTACCACGCCCAACCCAGCTCCGAAATGTCCCCCATAGACGGAAACATCATCTACAATAAATTGCCGCAATTCCTCACTGATCTGAACCAGTTGGTCTTTTCCAAATTTCTTTAAATCGTCTGGGGAATTTATTTGAGCTAGAAGTTTTCCCGGTTCTATCAACATCTTTTTTTAGTCTATAACGCTAAAAGTCCATCATTCCTTTAGTAGAATTCATTCCAGCCGTTGTGCAACATTTTTCATGCCGTATTCTCGCCGAGGAACAGCAGCCTCTCGATTATGCCAATCGGTACGGAAGAGAATCGTCTTTCCCGTATACGGTCAATGACAACATCCAAGACAATGAATTTAGCTAATTATATTAAATTACCTGGTTATGTAATATCTTTGGATTCCTATTTGGGATGTAAAATTAACATAATTTCCTTGCAATCGGTGGGTTTCGAAATCAAATTGCCTCTTTTTGAAGGACCTTTCGACCTGATGCTATTTTTTATAGAGCGGGATGAATTGGATATTTATGACATTCCCATATCAAAGATCACCCGTGACTTTCTCGACTATCTTGACCAACTGGAGAAAATGGAAATTGAGGTAGCCAGCGACTTTATACTGTTTGCTGCTACCTTAATGAAAATCAAATCGAAGATGTTGATCCCCAAACCCGACCTGGATGAAAACGGGGTGGAAATAGATCCTAGGGAGGAGTTGGTACAACATCTACTAGAATACCGAAAGTACAAGTCCGTAGTCGCCGCGCTAGCCGAGCTGGAAGAAGAGCGGATGGCAAAATGCGAGCGGGGGAATGTCCTGACCGAATTAAAAGGCTGGAACAGTATCGACCAGGTAGAGGCGGAGATCCAGGATCTGGATCTTTTCAAACTTTTGAATGTCTTTACCAAAGTGATGGCTAAATTTGTCTCCCGGACGGACGACACCACCCATACAGTCATCCAGTACCCTTACACCATTGAACAGCAAAAAGATCTCGTCCTTGAGCAGCTAAAAGATAGAAAAAGAATACCGTTTACGGACTTTATTGATTTCAAAGCTGAAAAGATATTTGTCATCTATACTTTCCTGGCTATACTTGAGCTCTTGCAATTAGCGCACATAACCATCAAAATTGGTGAGGGTTTCAATAATTTCTGGGTGGAGAGCCTGGAAGAATAGCGGGTTATAGCATATGAAATTAGACAACAAAGAGATATTTAAGACGCTCAATCCCAATAAGGTGTGGGTACCCATACTTATCGGCCTCGGGATTGTGTTTTATATGTTTTACAGTGACCCGGACATCAACTCTCAGTCGTTCAAAGACGTTTTTGATGCTTCGCTCGGCCCCATCCTGCTAGCTCTTTTGTTTGTTTTTTTGAGGGACCTGGGTTATGTCTTCCGGATCAGGCACATTACCGACAAACATCTCTCCTGGACAAGGTCTATTTATGTGATCATTTTATGGGAGTTTGCTTCCGCAGTCACGCCATCGGTGGTCGGGGGGTCAGCCGTAGCGGCTTTTATCTTAAATAAGGAAGGGATTAAGCTTGGGAAAGCCTTGGCCTATGTGATGGTCACAGCCATTTTGGACAATTTGTTTTTTGTCATACTTGCCCCCATCATCCTGTTTTTGGCAAAGGACAGCATATTTCCAGATAGCAGACTGATGGAACTGAAGATAGGATCCAGTTTAGAGTACCTATTTTGGATCAGCTATTCCCTCTACGCCATCTATTCTTTCTTAATGGCTGCTGCACTCTTCTATCGGCCCCGTGTGTTCAAATGGCTTCTGCTTAAGATTTTCTCGATAAGATGGCTCCGAAAATGGAAATACAATGCCCACGAGTATGGAGACCAGATCATCGAAGCCTCCAAGCAACTGAAAGGAAAAACGACCAAATACTGGGCAATGATCATTGGCTCTACCATCTTTGTATGGTCGACCCGGTACCTGATGCTAAACGCACTCATCACCGCCTACAGTTCGGTCAGTATTTCGGAGCACTTTATAATCTTTGCGAGACAAATCATCATGTGGATCGTCATGATGATCTCGCCCACACCGGGAAGCAGCGGAACGGCCGAGTTTTTCTTCGCCCAATTCTTCGAGCAGTTTCTCCTAGGATACACCTTTGTCACCAGTATAACCTGGCGCATGTTCTCTTACTACCCTTACCTGCTCTTGGGTGCTATCTTTCTACCTAGATGGATCAAACAGGTATTCTTCCTTAAAAAACAGAAGAAAAATATCAGGTGAATATTACAGTCCGACTACCCATTACCATCACCTTCCGGGCGATATGGTACTGTATGGCTTTGGACAAAACCAGTTTTTCCACATCCTGACCCATCTGGACCAGGTTGGCGACCGAATTATGGTGCCTCACTCTGGCTATGTCCTGCTCAATAATCGGGCCTGCATCCAATTCTTCTGTCACATAATGGGCGGTGGCGCCGATGATCTTCACCCCTCTCTTATGCGCTGCATGGTAAGGCCGGGCTCCCACAAAGGCGGGTAAGAAGGAATGGTGGATATTAATAACGCGGTTGGGGAAGTGGCTGATAAAATCCGGACTTAAGATCTGCATATAGCGGGCCAACACCACAAAGTCTATTTTATGTTTATGCAATAACGCCAACTGCTTCTGCTCTTGTTCGGCTTTATTGCCGGAAGAAATGGGAAAGTGACAAAAGGGGATGCGAAAACCCTCGGCAACAGGCTCTAATGTCGTATGATTGGATATAATCAATGGTATATCCACCTCAAACTCTCCCGAATAATGCCGGCTTAAAATATCGAAGAGGCAATGGGACAGTTTAGAAACAAAAATTGCCATCCGGGGCCGCGGCAAATTGAAATGGAGCTTGTAATTCATCCGGAACCTGCCGGCAACCTTCTGCTCGAAGGCAGCCGCTATCGAATCCCTCTCTAGGGCAAACCCTTTCAGCTCCCATTTTACCCGCATAAAAAAATAGCCGATGTCTTCTTCGATGTGTTGGTCTATTTCTAAAATATTGCCGTGGTGGCTAAACAAAAAGCCGGATACTGCCGCTACTATCCCCTGTTGATCCTTGCACTGAATCAACAAAATCGCACTGTCTGTCATGTTTTTTCTTTGAAAATCTTCTTTAAAAACCAATCCCAAATGTATATAATAACATAGTTTATAAAAATAAAACAATAAAATCAAACCTCAATAAATATAAGTATAAAAGAGCCCTCAATCTTTAAACATCTTTTTTTTGCATTTAAAATGCACTTTTATTGCTTTATAAACTTTTATGTGTAGCTTTACATCGTCTTATTAATTATTTTTCAAAGATACAATATGGAATACAATTACACATCACCTTTGAAAGTCGGTATTGTCGGTACAGGGGGCATTGCCAGGGGATTGTCCAAACTTATCGCCAGACGAACCGACATGAAAATTGCGGGTATACTAACCCGAAGAAAAGGAATCATCGAAGACCTGGGAGTCAGCCAGGACCTGGTGACTTTAATCCCGGAAAAATTAATGGAGAATTCGGATGTGATCGCGATCAGTACCGGAGACCCGCTTTATTCTACCCGGATTATTGATCTTGCTTTCACCTATAACCTGCCAGTAGTAACCATGGATGCCGATACCTTGGTGGTGTCTGGATCATGGCTGGCCAAACGAGGTGTGTATACAGAAGCTAACGGCGACCAGCCCGGATGTCTTGCCGCATTAAACAAAGAAGTAATCCAGATGGGCTTTAAGCCGCTGGTGTACGGCAATATCAAAGGATTTCTCAACCAGAACCCAAGTCTAGAGGACATGGTGTACTGGGCTCAAAAACAAGGATACAGCTTAAACTCCGTCACGTCTTTTACAGACGGCACCAAATTGCAGATCGAACAGTGTCTGATAGCGAACGGCTTAGGACTTGACATCGCCAAGCGGGGTATGATTGGCTATGAGACCAACGATTTCGAAAAAGGAGCTTTTGCCTTGGGTCAGGAAGCGTTAGATAGAGGAACTGTACTAAGTGACTACATCATTTCTAGAGAATCTCCTCCGGGCGTATTTATTACCGCTACTCACCAGGAAGATCTGGCTGCGGAACTCAAAACCTACAAAATGGGCGATGGCCCGTTCTATCTCCTGTACAAACCCATGCACCTCTGCTTCTTTGAGATGCCTAACTCCATCCTGAACCTTATGCAAAAAGGGGAAAAATTGCTGGACAACGGCTTAACCCCTACTATCAGCGTGGCTTCCATTGCCAAGCAAAAGCTAGAGGCAGGCTCCTTTATTGACAAGGGCATCGGAGGCATGCAGGTCAGGGGCGAAGCGATTACCATTGCAGACCATCTCAATCATGTTCCTGTGGGGCTTATGAACCAGGTACATATCAAAAGGGACATTGAACCGGGGCAAATTATCACCTTTGATGATGTAGAATTACCGGAATCTTTGGCTTACCGGGCATGGACGGAAACCCTTGATGAACATCATTCTAAGATTGAAGCAAAGCTACAACAGGCCGAATAATCACAGATCGACACATTAAAATTTTGATAGTA
>CAZHZP010000092.1:0-8778 GCA_964537165.1 uncultured Roseivirgaceae bacterium
GGATCCCGTGTTGGGAAAGAATCTTCTCTATGGTGGGAAGAAATTTCCCCGCCCGTTTCATTAAGAGCACCGTGTTGGAGTGCCAATAAGCGTTGACATAGATCTCGCGCTCAAACCGCTCCAAGATATCCGGCTGGTCCAGCGGGACCGATTCGCCCGAAAATTGGAGTCCGTCCGGGAGCTCAAATATTTTCACCCCGTAGGAAGAACCGGAAGCCTGAAGAGAGGCCTGGTTTTGTGGAAGACCGGGAGCCTGATGCTCATTGACAAAAGGCTGGTCTTGAATGGAAAAAAGGTAAAACAACCCTCCGAAAAGCAAAATGATGCTACCGTATATGGTGTATAAGTGTGACTTGTGCAAAACTTAAAAATTCGGCGATAATAAATACTTGTTATAGAAATCGTCAATGACCTTAACGGCCTCCTCAGCTGTATCCACCACGGCCATTAAGTCCATGTCTTCAAGGTGGATATTCTTGTGGTCGTCCACCATGGTCGTCCGGATCCAGTCAAGCAGGCCTTTCCAATAGGATTTGCCTACCAGAACAATGGGAAATCTACCGATTTTCTTCGTCTGGATCAAGGTCAATGCTTCGAAAAGCTCATCCATCGTCCCAAACCCTCCCGGAAGGACGACAAACCCTTGGGCATATTTGATAAACATCACCTTCCTGACAAAGAAATAGTCAAACGTGATCAGCTTGTCCTGATCAATATAGATGTTGTTAAACTGTTCGAAAGGAAGATGGATATTCAATCCCACCGATTTACCGTTTTCAGAGTGCGCCCCTTTATTGCCTGCCTCCATGATACCAGGCCCCCCTCCGGTAATCACACCGTAGCCATGCCTCACCAGTTTGGCGGCGATCTCCTCTGCCATCTTGTAGTAAGGATGGTCCCGGGGCGTCCTGGCCGATCCGAATATCGACACACAAGGCCCGATCTTTGACAATTTTTCAAAGCCATCTACAAACTCAGACATGATCTTGAAAATCGCCCATGAGTCGGCGCTCTTTATTTCGCTCCAATCTTTTTCTTTAAAAGCCTTTCTGATTCTCTCGTCTTCATTCTGCTGTATATTCTCTGTCTTTTCTTTCATTCTCCGATTGTTTTATTCCAAGTGCGCCCACCAACTCAGGCGCGAGGGCCGATTTGACCGCACCCAGTAGGTTAAATTAATTTTTTTCTAAAACAGTTCATAAAAATTTTCCGGTATAAAAAGAAATTAAATCCTATGATGTAAATTTACGGCCATTATATCCCCTATGAATTTACTAGAAAAGTCCCTGAAAGTCAGAGAAGTATTCGACGAACTCCAGCTCGAAACAGATCGTTTTATTTCTCAAAGTAAGGTTCGATGCATCCCAGGATGTGGTCTCTGCTGTACCAACCCCCAAGTCTCCGCTTCTGTAATAGAATTTCTGCCCTTGGCCTTTGATCTTTATGAGAAGGGAAAAGCCGATGAGTTCTTATCTCTTCTGGATGCTGCCACGGAAAACACCTATTGCGTGATCCTGAAAAAGATGAGTGTGGATGCCGACGCGGGTCAATGTTCCGACTACCACAACAGAGGCCTTATCTGCAGGCTGTTCGCCAGTTCCGCCCGCAAAAACAAAAAAGGAGAAAAGGAGCTTCTTATTTGCAGAAAGATTAAAGAGCACCAAAAAGAATCCTACGAAGCTGCCACCGAGTCCATCAACCATGGACTGGATGTGCCTTTAAGTGCGGATTATTATACCCGGCTGTATAACATCGACTTCGCTCTTACACAGGAACAGCTCCCTATCAACATAGCCATCCGAAAAGCAATCGAGGAGGTGCTGCGCCATTTTTGGTACCAGGACGAGGGAACGGCGGTTTAGCAAGGGAAAGTTTTTTCAGCAAGGTTTTTGATGTAACTTGATCCATCTTTTCAGGTGAATCATTAAACGTTTGTCTATGTCTAACATTTCCGAAATAGTCAATACCATCAAAAACCTTATAGAAGTAAGGCTGGAGATGATCCAGGAGGAGATCCGTACCAGGATTACATCTTTTGTCACGAGGATCGCCATCCTGGTACTTATGGGGATTTTTGCGCTGTTTCTTCTTCTATTTGCCAGCTTATCCCTTGCATTCTACTTAAGCGAAATTTCCCGATCGCCTTTCTTAGGGTTTTTGTATGTAGCCGGCATATACCTGGTGATTGTAATTATCTTGTATTTTGTGAGAAATTCATTGCAGCTTCAGGCAAACCTCCGCAGCTCATTGAGTAGGTTTGTTTTTTTGGGGGAAAAAAAGAAAAAGGAAGAACATGAATGAAGTCGAACTAAAAAAGAGGTCGAAAGAACTGGAGCAGACTTTACAGCTCCAGCTGACCCAGCTTAAGAAGGATTCGAAAACCTGGCTTGCAGTGGGCGGGGCTGTAGTGGCGGTAGTCTTAGTGACTTCCGCATTGGCTAAAAGCAGAAAGGCCAAGAAGCATAGGGCAAGCCAGAACTTCAAAGATGCCATACAGGAGCCCCTGCCTCGGATCAGAAAAAAAAGCCAAACATCCTCGTTCTTCCCTCCCTTAAAAAAACGCCTGTTTATGGCCTTGCTATCCCTGGGACAGACCAAACTGATGGAGGAATTAAAGAAAAGGCAAGGAAAGTGGAATGAAGGATAAACTTCTATCGGAAAAGCTTCACGGGTTCCGCCAGAAGCGGAAAAAAGCCGTGGCGCTTTTGATTGATCCCAATTCGGTTGCGGACGAACAGTACTTTACCGGGTTAATCCTCACAGCCATCGCTTCTCGCGTAGACTTCTTCTTTGTGGGAGGAAGTCTGGCGGGACATGACCAATGTCGGCGTTGTATACAGCGGATTAAGTCCCAAACCCAGCACATCCCTGTCATTATTTTTCCGGGTAACGTGATCCAGGTAGTGGACAATGCAGACGGCATCTTGTTTCTATCGCTAATTTCAGGAAGGAATCCGGAGTTTTTGATCGGACAGCAAGTAACAGCCGCACCTTTTTTAGCCCAGACGTCCTTGGAGGTACTCCCGACCGGCTATATGTTAGTAGATGGCGGCGGGCTTACGAGCGTGAACTACATGAGCCAAACCATCCCTCTGCCCAATGACAAACCCGGCCTGGCGGTTGCGACAGCCTTGGCAGGCACCATGCTGGGCCTAAGACACCTGTTTCTTGATGCGGGAAGCGGGGCAAAGAAGCCTGTGTCCAGAGAAATCATCGCCGCAGTTAGCAACCATACCACCTGTCCTCTGATCGTGGGCGGAGGCATCAACACCGCCCCCAAGGCAAAGGCAGCCTGGAAGGCCGGGGCGGATGTGGTTGTGATAGGGAATGGGGCAGAAAAAAACCCCAATCTGTTGACTGAGGTCTTAGCGGTAGCACAAATGTATAATCTATCCCTGAACGTTAATTAAGGATTCTCTTCTTCTCATCTTGCCCGCAGGCAGGCCGTACATCATCTTAAACCTTCTGCAGAAATAAGCAGTATCTTTATATCCCACCTCTTTTCCGATGTCCCGGATGCTCTTTTTCGTTGTCCTTAAAAGATCTACCGCGGCTTCCATTCGCTGATACTCGATATAGTCCTGTGGGTTGATGCCTGTCAGCATTTTAAAATACTGACCCACATAATCTTCAGAAACATTCGCTACTTTGGCCAACACCTTGTTGGAGAGATCGCCGCCTATGCTCTTCTTGATGTAATTGAACATGTCGATCAACCGTGGGTCTTTGAAATAGGTACTGTTGGTGGACAGCTCCTCCACAAACAGTCTGTTCTTCAATACATGCCGGACGATTTCTACCACGAGCAGCTCGGTATGTATCTTGATCACCCTTTCCCTGCCGGGGACATTTTGCTCCGCCTCTTTTACTGCATCTTCAATAATGGATGCGATGCGGTCGTTGAAGCGCACCACAAAAGGGGGAAGACCCAGGGAGTGGAAAAAATTCACCACATCAAACACCTTCGCTTCAAAAGTCAAAATCGTCACACAGTCCTCTTCGGTGTTTTTGATGTCTTTAAAACTGACCGTTTGGAGGTATTTCTTTTTGTTCTCAATGAAATTTTCATTGTTGGTTTCATTTCTTTTAGAAACGGTACCAAAACTGATTCGGCAAGGACGGCCTGCGGGAATAAAAAGAATTTCACCTTCATTGACTGCCTCCTGACCTTCGTCAAAGCTAAGCGATCCATGATGTAAAAGTATAACCGTGTTCTCTACCTCCGTATAATCACTGATGGATACGGGACGCTCTATTTTGTAATTGTTGCCTTTGTTGAACCGAACCCCTACCGATTCGATGACCTTATTGTAATATTCCATGATATCGGCTTTGTGTGTTGTTTCTGTAAAAATATGGTTTTTTTTATTAACGTATAACAATAATAGAAATTTCTATCTAAAAAGACGAAGTTGATAAGAAATACTTGTATGTTTCAAGAAATTTCGATCAATCTTATTTTATGCTAAAAGAGCCCGGGATATAACTATTTTTTGAATTTCCGTGGTACCTTCATATATCTGCGTGATTTTAGCGTCGCGCATCATTCTTTCCACATGGTATTCGCGCACGTAGCCATAGCCTCCGTGTATTTGCACCGCCTCGATGCTTACATCCATGGCTGCCTGAGATGCATATAATTTTGCCATGGCACTTGCAGCAGTGTACCGAACTCCCTGGTCTTTGAGCCAGGCCGCTCTGAGACACAACAACCGGGCAGCCTCAATTTGAGTGGCCATATCCGCCAGCTTGAACTGTATTGCCTGGTGCTCACTGATGGGTTTGCCAAAAGTCTTTCGTTCCTTGGAGTACGCCAGGGAGAGCTCGTAAGCTCCAGACGCGATCCCGAGGGCCTGGGCCGCAATGCCCAACCTCCCGCCATCGAGTATCTTCATCGCCAGCGTGAAGCCAAACCCCTCTTCCCCGATGCGGTTCTCTACGGGCACCCTGACATCCGTAAACATGATAGAATGGGTGTCGGAGCCCCTGATCCCCAGTTTATCTTCCTTTTTCCCGATGGCAAAACCTTCCCATTCCTTCTCTACAATAAAAGCAGAAATCCCCCTGTGTCCCTTGGCCACGTCTGTCTGTGCAAACACCAAGTAGAAGCTGGCGGAGTTACCGTTGGTAATCCAGTTCTTGGTTCCGTTGATCAAATAATAGCCGCCTCTGTTTACGGCTAAGGTTTTTTGGGAAGTGGCATCCGACCCGGCTTCCGGTTCCGACAAGCAAAACGCACCGATCTTCTCTCCCGAAGCCAGCACCTTCAGGTACTTTTCTTTTTGTTCTTCGGTGCCGAATTCCTCCAGCCCCCAGCAAACCAAAGAATTGTTGACCGACATACATACTGCGGCTGAGGCATCTACTTTGGCAATTTCTTCCATAGCCAACACATAAGAAATACTATCCATACCCCCGCCGTTGTACTTTGGATCCACCATCATTCCCATAAATCCCAGTTGTCCCATCTGCTCTATCTCCGCTTGGGGAAACTGTGCATGAATGTCCCGCTCTATTACTCCTGGGAGCAGGTGGGCACGCGCAAATTCTCTTGCTGCGTCTTTCACCGCTTTTTGTTCTTCTGTAAGATCAAAATTCATAATAGGAACGGTCAGTCTAAAACGTCACTGCACCTGCTTCTTGGGCTGTTTTCCTCAGCCCGACGTGAAGGAAGTGAGCACGTCCCGGTGGGTTAGATGCTTTCACCGGGGAAATATAAATAAAAAAAGGGGCAATTAATGCCCCTTCAAAGGATTTTTTTTGTATTCAAACACTTTTTTTCTGTATTCGAAATATCAGTCCCGGTTACCGAAGAATATAAAGGCATAGTATGCCAGGGTCGCCAATGAAGCCAAAGCAGCGACCACATAGGTCATCGCAGCCCACTTTAAGGCATCTTTGGACATTCCATATTCGCTGCTCGTTACGATATTTCTTTGTTGTACCCAAGCCAACGCCCTTCTGCTGGCATCAAATTCCACAGGGAGGGTGACAAAGGAAAATAAGGTTAAGATGGCATAGGAGCCAACTATAATCGCTCCGACCGCCTCGTAGGGAAGGCCAAACAACGCAATCCCCCCGAATAGGGCGGCGATCAACACAATATTCAGGATTTTGCCACTTGCATTCTGAATCGGAACCAGCGTGGAACGAAGCGTGAGCCAGGCATACGAAGTAGCATGCTGGACAGCGTGTCCACATTCGTGGGCAGCTACCGCTGTGGCGGCGGCATTTCTACCATAATATACCTCAGGACTCAAATTCACCGTCCTGTCCATGGGGTTATAGTGGTCACTCAACTGCCCTTCTACACAATTTACCCTGACATTGCCGATGTTGTGGTCTGCAAGCATCAATTCGGCCACTTCCTTTCCCGACAGATTGGCTTGAAGAGAAATTTGGGAGTAAGCCTTAAATTTGCTCTTCAACTTACTACTAACAATGTATCCTAGGATACCAAAACCAACTACAATTAAGATTAAGATCATGTTTTTATTTTAACTTTTATTTAACCAGTGAATTTAACGGAGAGATTTTCTGTAAGGTTCTTCTTTCGTTTGAATTTTCAAAAATACGATTATGCTCAAAATGCCCAAGAAAATAACGGTCAACATTTGCGTACTGTGGATAATTACGGCAAAAATCTTCCCTTCCTCTTCTTTCAGTCCATAAAATAAGAGGATGTAAGCCACCAAAGCATGAAAGGTGCCTATACCTCCCTGAACTGGCGCGATCATCCCGATGCTGCCCATTACCATCACCATCAGTACCGAGGTAACGCTCAAGCTGTCAGTACTGGGCATGGCTTGCGCCACCCAGTACATCATTATAAAATAGATCATCCAGATCATCGCGGAGGAGGACCAAAATCCCCATTGGTTTTTCAGATACCCCACACTCCTGAGACCTTTCAGAAAATCCTGCACAAAGTGCCTTAATTTTTTAAACAAACCCTTATCTCTGTATCTGTTGATGCCCCAATACACCAGTATGCCAACCACCAGGGCAAATCCGAGCAACAAGGGCAGATAATCTGTTATAGCATGTTGTAAAGTTTCGAGTGACACCAAATCACCTATCAGCGCCAGGAAGATCTTATTTTCGGTCAAAAAGACCAAAAAGATGATCGCTACCAGGAACAACAGGTCCACGGTCCGTTCCAGGATTACTGTTCCTAACAGTTTGCCCATCTGTAAGTCATCTGACCTTTTTAAAACCCCGCACCTGGCTACCTCGCCCGCCCGTGGAATCAGCAGGTTGACCAGATACCCGGTCATCAGCGCCCAAAAAACACGGAGCGTACTGACAGGCCCGTTATCTTCCGCTTCAATCAGTAATTTCCACCTCCAGGCCCTTAGCCAGTATCCCCATATAGAGATCAATACAGACAAGACAATCCAAAAAACAGAAGCCTGACGGAGCGCTTCTGTCAGGCTTTCCAGCTTAATGTCTTTATATAAATACGAAAAAATAGCAATGGCCACCAAAAGAGATAGGATCACCTGTGCCCATTGTTTGACAGTAAGTCTCAAGGTTTAGGTCAATTGGTTATGTTCATCAGGAAATATGACGGTAGGCTGGAAGGATTTGGCTTCCTCAAAGTCCATGGTCGCATAAGATATAATGATAACAACATCGCCGACCTGTGCTTTGCGGGCTGCCGGCCCGTTCAGGCAGACCTGGCCGCTTCCTCGCTCGCCTTTGATCACGTAGGTCTCCAAGCGTTCCCCGTTATTCACGTTGACGATCTGGACTTTTTCGTTGGCAATAATATTGGCTTCATCCATCAGGTCTTCGTCAATGGTAATACTTCCTACATAATGTAGTTCTGCCTGGGTGATTTTGACGCGGTGGATTTTTGATTTTAATAGCTGAATTTGCATGGTTTCTTTAAGCAACGATCAAATTGTCGATTAACCGGATCTCGCCTATATAACAGGCGGTACAGATCGCATGGGTATCTCGGTTATTGAGGGCATCGGCAATCTCCATCGTATCAGATTGCACCAGTTCGAAGTACTCCAAACGCAACCTCGGCTCCGCGTGATATAGCTCTTCGACTTGTTTTTTTACATCAAACCAACTAACCCCCTTTAATAGTTCATCTTTTGCCAGAGAAAGGCTCCTATAAATAAAAGGGGCAAGGCTCCGGGCCTCTTCCGAAAGCAGCGTATTTCTCGAAGACATCGCCAGTCCATCTTCTTCCCTCAGCGTAGGCACCACGATGATCTCCAGATCAAAAGAAAGATCACCGACCAGCCTCTTGATGACGGCGACCTGCTGCAGGTCTTTTTGGCCGAAATAAACATGGGTGGGGTGGACAACATGGAACAGTTTGGAGACGATAATCCCCACACCGTTGAAGTGGCCGGGCCGGAACTCCCCTTCTAAAGTCGTCTCCAGCTTTCCAAAGTCGAACTTCAGCACTGTCGGCACGGGATACATCTCCTTTACGTCCGGTACAAACACATAATCTACCCCGGCAGCCTCCAGCAAGGCCAGGTCCTTTTCCACCGTACGGGGATAACGCTCCAGGTCCTCAGCATTATTGAACTGCGTCGGATTGACAAAAATAGACACAATAGTGATGTCTGAAGATGATTTGGACTGCTTTACGAGGGACAAGTGCCCGTGGTGAAGGGCGCCCATGGTGGGTACCAACCCCACGGTTTGCTTCAAGCCGCGATGCTCTTCCACTACCTGTCTGATACCTTCTTTGGTAAGGATTATTTTCAAGTTCTTTTGGATTACGAAAAAGGAAAATAGCTGCAAAAGTAT